>JAFGMM010000295.1 GCA_016927535.1 Anaerolineae bacterium | reverse complement strand
TTGCCTTCGGCTTGTGGTTCGTCGGACCAACGCCCACAGGAGACTTTCACTCCCCAATCATCGCCCATGCCGGGCGTACAACAAAAGGCGAGGCACGAACGGCCTGCCCTCCGCAAAAAAGTCGCCAATTGCCCGGCGCGCTCACTCGTCGCCCGGCAAACCGTAATTATAACAGCGCCGCGCGATATTGGGCGAGGTAGCGTCGCCGAGCGTCGTCTCGTCGCGGACCTTCCAGGTGCGATGGATATCCTTCACAAAGCTCTGAATCAACTCGGCGGCGAGCGCGCGGAAGTTGGTCTGGTTCAACTCCGAGTCCTGCTTGGGCCAGCCATACCCCCATGCAAACCAGCTTCCATCCGCCCAGATCAAAAAATCATAGAACGATTCGCGGTCCGGGTTCTCGCTGAGAAAGACCGCGATGCGCCCACATTCTTCTTTGAACTTCACGCCGGGGATCCGCGCCTCGTCGCGCAGGTTGGGCCAGGCCACTTCCGCCAGCCGCACAAAGAGAATCTTGTACCCCGTAAGCTGGAGTTGCAGCGCCTCTCGGCCGGTGGGCACCTTCAAGCGGCGCGCCTTCTGGACGCCCGGCACGCCGAGCGCGATAAGCTCGTCGATGAAGCTTTCTAACCCCTCGAAAAGCTGCCGCGTAAAAATGTCGGTGTATTCCTCGACCGTCGTTTGGGTGCTGTACGCTCTGCGCAGGTTGCGGTCGATTTCTTCGATAGTAGACTGTAAGGCGTCCTTTTTCTCGTTGTTGTCCAGGTCCATACCTTTGTCTATCCGTGCCGGCGCATGAAGCGAGCCATGCGCTCTAAAGCTTCCTCAATCTTTTCGTAAGCGGTGGCATAGGAACAGCGCACAAATCCCAACCCGCTCTGGCCGAACGCGCTGCCCGGCACCACCGCGACCCGCTCCTCTTGCAGCAGCGTCTCGGCAAAGACGTTATCGTCCATGCCGGAGGCCTTCACGTTGGGAAAGGCGTAGAACGCGCCGCGCGGCTCGAAGCAGGCAAGGCTAAGTTCGTTCAGCCCGCCCACAATCAGCTTGCGACGCCGGTCGTACTCTGCCACCATCTCCTGCACCGCGTCCTCGCCGTGCCACAGCGCCTCGGTCGCGGCGGCCTGGGCGGTGGTGGGCGCAGACATAATCGTGTACTGGTGAATTTTGCGCATCGCCTGCATCAACTCGACCGGCGCCGCCACATAACCGATGCGCCAGCCGGTCATCGCGTAAGCCTTGCTCATCCCGCCCAGCAGCACCGTGCGCCGGCGCATATTCGGCAGCGTGGGGAAGCAGGTATGTTCGATGCCGTAGACCAGCCGGTCGTAAATCTCGTCCGAGATCACCAACAGATCATACTTCTCGGCGACCGCCGCCACCTCCAACAGGCGCTCGCGCGTCATGACCGCGCCGGTGGGGTTGTTGGGATAGCCGATCAGAATAACTTTGGTCTTGCCGGTGACCGCCGCCTCCAGCGCCGCGCCGGTGATCTGAAAATCTTCTTCGACGCGCGTCGGCACCATAACCGGCTTGCCGCCCGCCAGGGTCACCTCCGGCGCGTAGGCGACAAAGCACGGCTCCGGGATCAGCACCTCGTCGCCGAAATCTACGAAGGCGGTGACCGCCAGGTACATCGCCTCGCTGACCCCGACCGACGCGAGCAGTTCGTTTTCCGGCGCGTACTTCGCGCCGTACATGCGCTCCAGGTACACGCTGAGCGCCTCTCGAAATTCTATCGTGCCATTGTTGGAGGTGTAATGTGTGTGGCCGTGTTTCAGCGACTCGATGCCGGCCTGCATGATGTGATCGGGTGTTACGAAGTCTGGCTCGCCGATACCGAGCGAGATCACATCATCCATCGTCGCGGCGATGTCAAAGAAGCGGCGAATCCCGGAAGGCGGGATGGTCTGGGCACGTTCTGAAGCAAAATTTCGCATGAGTTTGTCCACCTTTCGATGTGAGCCGGTGACTTGCCGTTTCATTTTACATCAAAACTGCGCGCGGTGGCAGCTTTCGCCAAGCGATATCGAGCGCTCCCGGAGCTATCCGTGAACACGCAAGGTATACTTATACTCACATATGCCATACCGTACTCACCAGGAAAAGAGGAATCATTCATGAACAGCCGGGAACGTGTGATCAAAACGCTGCGCTTTGAACGGCCCGACCGTGCGCCGCGCCATCTGTGGCATCTGCCGGGCATTTCGATGTTCCGGCAGGACGAACTTGAGGCGATGCAGACGCGCTACCCGGAGGACTTCGCCGGCGCGCCCATCCGCTACGGCGAGTCGAAGCGCGCATCCGGTACGCCAAACGTCGTCGGAACCTACACCGACGAGTGGGGCTGCGTCTGGTCGGTGGGCGAGCCGGGCATCATCGGCGAGGTGAAGAAGCCGCCGCTCGCCGATTGGGCAGCGCTGGCGAATTACACGCCGCCCTACGAACTGCTGGAGCATGCCGACGCCGGCGCCGCGAGTCCGTTCTACGCCGAAACCGACAAGTTCGTGCTTGGGTTTATCGGCAACCCTTTCGAGCGGATGCAATACCTGCGCGGCCCGGAGGCGCTTTACATGGACCTGGCTTACGGCGCCGACGAAGTGCTCAAGCTGCGCGACATGGTGCACGAGTATAACATGCAAAACCTGGCGCTCGTGCGCGACCTAGACGTTGACGGCATCTCGTTCATGGACGACTGGGGATCCCAGAACAGCCTGCTGATCGCGCCGAAGCTGTGGCGCGAACTGTTCAAGCCGCTCTATGCCGATTACTGCCGGGGCGCGCACGAAGCGGGCAAATTCGCGTTCATGCACTCCGACGGCAACATCTCCGCCATCTACCCAGACCTGATCGAAATCGGCGTGGACGCGCTCAACTCGCAGCTTTTCTGCATGGACATCGAGGAACTGGGGCGGCTCTATAAAGGCAAGATCACCTTTTGGGGCGAGATCGACCGCCAGCATATTCTGCCGTTCGGCACGCCGGACGAGGTGCGCGCCGCCGTGCGGCGCGTCCGTGCGGCGCTCGATGACGGCAGCGGCGGGGTCATCGCACAGTGCGAATGGGGCATCGGCGTACCGGCAGAAAACATCGCGGCGGTGTTCGAGGCGTGGTCGGAGTAGGCCGCCGGCCCGGCGCAGCACAAGCCGCGCTCAAGGCGTCAAGGATAAGGTCTGTGCTATCGTCTTAGCTAATTGCTCCAAACTGGGTGGTTTTTGGAGCCAGCCCATCAGGCCCTGTGTCCTCAAGCGCTCAAGTTCACCACCCAGTTGATCTTCCAACAGATGTCCGGTGAGCAACACGACCTTGACCAAAGCGTCCCTTTGCTTTAGCTCGTGGAACAAAGCGACGCCGCCCATCTCCGGCATGACCACATCGCTCAAGACCATCGCAACTTTATCGCCGTGTTGTTCCCAAACTGACAAAGCGGCTTGACCGTTCTCCGCCGTCAAAGTCCGATAGCCCATCCATTCAAGACTGTCTACCAGCGCTTTTCGCGTCACTTGATCGTCCTCCACCACCAGGATAGTCTGCCCATCTCCCTCAACCAGTGCGGGCGTTTCAAAAGCCGGCGAAGCGCCCGTCAAGGCCGACAAAGCGGGCAAATACAGAATAAAGGTTGTTCCCTCCCCGATTTGCGTGGCGATGTCGATGTAACCTTCGTGTTGTTTGACAATGCCATAGACTTGAGCCAAACCTAAGCCGGTACCTCCGGGCGCTTTAGTGGTAAAGAAGGGTTCGAAAATGCGCGGCAAAGCGTCATGTGCAATACCCGTCCCGGTGTCTGACACAGAAACTCGCACCCATTCGCCCGGCTCCATTCCCGGCAGCGGTGGAGCCTCGACGTCAACCCGTATTCGCGCGATTTCAATTTGCAGCTTTCCACCTTCAGGCATCGCATCGCGTGCATTGACCGCCAGGTTCATGATCGCCTGCTGGATGCGCGTCGGATCAGCGTTTACAACATAGTCGCTCATCCCATACGCCAGATCAATCTTGATGTTCTCCGGCAGGGTGCGCTCCAACAGCTTGACCTGTTCTTTCACGAACGGGACCAAGTTCAAGGGCTGGCGCTTTATGATTGACCGGCGGCTGAAGTCGAGAATCTGTTCGATGAGATTGGTGGCGCGGCGCGCCTGCTGGGCGATGGTTTCCAAACGATCCTGGGCTTTAGGCGGCAAGTCGGCCACTCTTTGGACAATCTGGGTGTATAACACAATCACGGCCATGATGTTGTTGAAGTCGTGAGCAATGCCGGCGGCAAGTTGTCCTACCGCAGCCAACCGATTTTGTTGCTGCACATATCTTTGAACTTCGCGCTCATGGGTCACATCTCGAATAACCAGGACCCATCCCCCAGACGAAGGGCCGGTTTCAATAGGCCGGGCGATAAGCTCGAAAGTTCGCGGGGCGTCGCCGTGGATCTCGATCTCGTGCCATAATCCTTTAGGAGGCGAAGTCAAGAATTCTTCCAATGGGCGAGTTCCCAAATGGGTAAGCTTGTCGCCAACCTCGGCATCGGTCAACACAAGCAAATCTCTACGGGCTGCCGGGTTGGTCAGGACGATGCGCTGTCCGGCGTCGATCAACAGGACGCCCTCGGGTACAGTATCGACGATTTGTTGAACCTGCCGGGCATGCTCCTGGATTTGCGCCATCAGGCGCGCCCGATCTTCCTCCGCTTGCTTACGTTCTGTGATGTCTTCGACTAAACCCACGAAAGCGTCCACAACGCCTTCGTTGTTGAAGTGCGGGACATACGAGGCGCGCACGGCGGATAGTTGTCCATTTGGGTTATAAGCGACGTTCTCGAAGGAGATGGTTTGCCCTTGAAGCACCGCCTGAATATGTTGAACAGCGCCTTTATACGACTTCTCCGGCAAAACGTCTTTTAGATGTTTGCCGACCAACTCTTCTTTGGTATAGCCGTACCAATCTGCATATGCCCGGTTAACATAAAGATATCGCTGTTTCGAATCGACATATCCAAGGAGCGCAGGAATGTTGTCGATAATCAGGGCAAGCTGCTCTTGGCTGTCGCGCAGCGCATCTTCAGCCTGTTTGCGCTCCGTGATGTCTGGAAAGACTATGAATCCGGCAATGAGGTTGCCATTTTTATCATATATAGGGACACTGTATACGATTTCCCATCTCTCCGTTCCATCTTTTCTGACAACTTTCATTTCTCGACCACTTGTCGTTTTACCCTGTAGCGCTAAGATCAGCGGCAGCTCATCGGTAGAAACCGCAGCGCCGTCCAGGTCAAAGTCCATCCAGGTTCGGTCTATGTCGAGGAAATTAACGCCCGGCTGTATACTCAACGTCTCGTCAATGCCAAGTTGTTCTCGACAGGCATCGTTAAAGATCTCAAGCGTGCCATCCGGCGCAGCGATTGCCATTGGAATTGGAGACTGTTCTATCACGGATTGAAGAAGTATCTGCGCTCTAACCAATTCTCTTTCTGCTCGCCTGCGTTCGGTAACGTTACGCGCAATAAGTTGAATGACAGTTCCATTCTGGTCGCTGAAGGGTATCTCCAACACCTCGACATCGAGTTCCTGACCGTCAAGACGGGTTAGCTTCCGTTCACAGAGCGGGGGATATCCGCCATTTTGCAACAGATCGTGGACGGTTTGTCGGGAAAGCGCCGGCTTCTCCGGGTTAACAAACTCTTGTATAGACCGTCCGATAAGCTCTTCCGGCGCCGATGCGCCGAGCATCCACGCTCCTGCTCTATTGATAAAGCGGATATCCCCGTCTTGGTGAATCGCAATCATATCCGGCGAAAGCTCGACAAGCTGTCGATATCGCTCTTCGCTCTCTCGCAGCGCTTCCTCCGCTTGCCTGGCTTCGGTGATGTCTCTCAAAACCATGAGAATCCCGGTCGTCTTTCCTCCCTCTTCTGCTAACAGACGAACATAAGCCTCTCCCCAACGCAGCGCGCCGTCTTTGCGAACCCACCTGAATTTAATCGGCTCCGAAACCTTCCCGCGCAAAATCGCAATGAATAACCTGATGTATCCTGGGATATCTTTAAGCCGCAGAGTAGGCAGACGGGAAAAATGTTTGCCGACGATCTCATCTTGTGAGAAACCGGTCAGTTTGGTAAAGACTGAGTTACACGAAGTGACAACACCTCTCAAATTCGCTGTTACGATACCTTCGGGCACCAGTTCGACGATGTCCCGATACCGCTCTTCAGATTCTCTAAGCCGATTCTCGATTCGTTTACGCTCGGTGATATCGTGGGTCGCCGTGACCAGGTGAGTTGCCGTCTTTTCCTCGTTGACGATCGGCTGGGTGTACGTCTCGACCCATTTGTAGGAGCCGGTCTTGGTCCGTATCCGGTAAGTGATGGCCTTGATGATATTTCCTTCCAGCGCTTTGTGATGAGAATCGGACCGGATAAACTCAATATCGTCGGGATGAAATAAGCGGTAAGGATCGGTCCCGATCAATTCCTCCGGCTCGTAGCCCAGCAGCGCTGTGCACGAAGGACTGACATAAAGGTAAGCGCCATCAGGCTTGTGAAGGCAAATCATGTCGCCCGCATACTCTGTGAGCAGCCGGTAGTACGCTCCAGTGGCTTCTAACTCGGCGACCCGCCGGCGCATACCTTCCAACTCTCGTAAGAGTTGCGCTTTAGTCTTGTCTTTGTCATCCAAAGTCTCTACCTCTGCACTTTTCGGGCTAGCCGGTGAGCCAATCACAAAGCTCACTTGAGAATTGCGGGTGCAATCGGTCACTGAGGTGGATGATCTTTTTCACAACGCTGACCTTGTTTTTGAATTCAATTCCCTGCGCGTGGCTGTTGAGTGTATCACGGGCCAGACCCGGCGATTTCAACTTTCCAGGCGGTCACTTCCCGCCGGCCTCAACCTCCTGAACGCCAAACCCTAGGAGGCGTTGGGTTTACCTGCTCGTTATTGTAGTCGTCACCAGGTAGGCGCGCCACTGCCGACAGTTTTCCGACATGGTTCGAGACGCTGCAAAAACGGGTCCGCATGGACCAGATGCGGCCGGCCCACACCGCCGGCGTCCCGCCGATGCGCCCGCTGTTCTTCGACTTCCCCGAAGACGCCGGCTGTGCGGCGGTGGATGATGCGTTCATGTTCGGGCCAGGCCTGCTCGTCGCGCCGGTGCTGCACGAAGGTGCGCGCAGCCGCGCGGTGTATCTGCCGGCAGGGACAATGTGGACCGACGCATGGACCGGCGATATACTCGAAGGCGGGGCGTGGGTCACGGCGGATGCGCCGCTGGAGCGAATCCCGCTCTACCTGCGCGGCGAGGCCAGGCTGCCCATTCGTCCCGATTCCACCGCATCGCACCGGATGAAGGACAGGTAAAGTCGTTGCAACGCAAAATACCTAGATACTCACGCCTCCTCACGCTTGTGTGTGTGGTTATGATTATAGCGGCCTGTGCGCCGGCGCATGATGAAACGCCGGTGCCGACTCTGATCCCGCTCGCGTCGGCGCCGCTTAAGCCAACTTACGAAGTCAGTCGCGGGGATATTATTCGGCAGCTTCAATTTACTGCGCGCGTCGTGCCGGTCGAAGAGCAGGCGTTATTCTTCCGTATCGACGGCTCGGTACAGCAAGTCTACGTGGAAGAGGGCGACTTCGTTTCCGAAGGTCAGGTCCTCGCGGACCTGGCCGTCATCGGCGACTTGGCGCGCCGGCATGCCCTGGATGCGCTGGCGCTGAGGCGCGCAGAATTACACCTGGAAATTGCCGAGATGAACCTGCGCCTGACCGAAGCGCGCGCGCAGCCCGAAACCAAGGAGATCGAAATCGGGATCAAGCAGGTCGAGGTCGAACTGGCGCAGGTGGCGCTCGATGAAGCGCGATTGAGCATACAAGATATCGACCTGGCGGTTCAGAACGCGCAGATCATCGCCCCTTTTGACGGCCAGGTGATGTCGATCAACACCTCGGAAGGACGGACGGTCCGGGCTTTCGACCCAGTGATGGTGATTGCCGACCCCGGCGCGCTGGAGTTAAGCGCGTTCTTGAGACAGATGGAGCTTGAAGAACTGGTCGCCGGCATGCCGGCGACCCTGTCGCCCAGGAGCCGGCCTGGACAGACTCTTACCGGGTCGGTCCGGCGGCTGCCTTATCGCTATAGCGACAGCGCCGGCGCGGCTGCGCCGGCGGCGAGCCAGGACACCTCGGTTCGGATTGCGCTCGACGCGCCGGCTGCCGAGGCGGGTCTCGTGCTGGGCGATCAACTGACCGTCACGGTCGTCCTGGAGCGCAAAGAGGATGTGCTGTGGCTGCCGGCTCAAGCCATACGGATTTTCGGGGGACGGCAGTTCGTCGTCGTCCGCGAGGACAACATCGAGCGGCGCGTCGATGTCGTCCTGGGACTGAAGGGCGATGACCGCGTGGAAATCGTCGAAGGCCTGAGCGAAGGCCAAGTCGTCGCCGCGCCCTAGCATAGAGAGACGGCCATGAGGCGTATCCTGGCAATTTTGACCATTGCCGCCAAGCGCTTGTTGGCGCAGCCCGGCCTGGCGATGGCGACCATCCTGGGGCAGGTCGTCGCCATCGCGCTGACCATGAGCATTCCCATCTATTCGGATGCAGTCTACTACCAAACGTTCCTCAGGAAGGTCGCGCCCGGCGGGGCAAAATCGCCTCTCACGTTTGTTTTCAAGGCCGGGGGCGATTTGCAAGGGCCGTCGGAGTGGGAAGACATCCAGAGCGTGGACCATTACCTCACCGCGCAAACCGCCGACATGCTCGGACTGCCCCAGAAGCTCGGCGTGCGCTTCTTCCAGACGAGGTACTATGATCTCCACCCCGACCCGGCGGTTCCATCCCAATACACAAGCCCAGACGAAACTCTCGCCCCGGTCCGGCTTGCCGCGCTCGATGACCTCGAGCAGCACGTTACGATCCTGGAGGGCGTCTATCCGGGAGCAGCCGGTCCGGGCGAAGACAGCATCGTGGAAGTCCTGGCAAGCGACCAGTTGGCGTTGAAGCTGGGGCTGCAAGTCGGCGAGCGGTTCGTCGTCTCGATGGCCGGGCGAACCGCGAACGGCGTCCAACCGACCGCCCCGATCCCGGTAGCCGTCGCCGGGATATGGCAAGCGGTCGATCCCCTGGAGGAGTATTGGCCCACCGGCCCGGACCTGCTGAGCAATTATCTCTTCGTGCCCGAAGAAACCTTCGCCGGGCGCATCGCGCCGTATGTTTCCGGCGAGGTTTACGTCGCCATGTGGTACTTCGTGATGGACGGTGCCGGCGTCGATAACGACGACGCCGGCCCGCTGCTAGAGCGGATCAATATCGTCGAGCGCCAGGCCAAGCACCTGCTGCCGGCGGTCACCCTGGACGTATCCCCGCGCGGCGAGTTGAAGAACTACCAGACGGCGGCGGCCCTGCTCACGGTTTTGCTTTATGCTTTCAGCGCCCCGATTGTCGGGTTGTTCCTGGCCTTTATCAGCATCACCGCGAGCCTCGCGGTCGAGCAGCGCCGCAACGAGATCGCCGTGCTCCGCAGCCGGGGCAGCACGAGCCTACAGCTAGTCGGCATCGCTGCGGTAGAGGGGCTGCTGCTGGGCATTATTTCGCTTGCGGTTGGCGCGCCGCTAAGCCGGCTCGTCGCAAGGGCGCTGTTGAGCACGCGCAGCTTCCTAGATTTTCAGCCGGCGCCCGATTCCGATATCCGCATCAGCCTGACCACGCCGGCCATCGCCATAGGGATCGTCACCGTAGGCGTGGCTTTGATTGCGCAGTTGGCGCCGACGGTCCGCGCCGCGCGCCACACGGTCACCTCGTATAAGCAGGAGCGTGCGCGCTGGTTGGCGCGCGCCTGGTGGCAGCGGATCGGGCTGGATGGGCTGCTGCTCATCCCGACCCTCTACGGGGCCTTCCTGCTCCACCAGCAGGGGGCCGTCGTCGTCTTTGAGGACAAAACCGGCCGCGGCCTTTTTCAGAATCCCCTGCTTTTCTTCGTCCCGACGCTGGGGGTACTTGCGATCACGCTTTTCATCCTGCGCCTGGTGCCCGCGCTGGTCGGGTTGATCGGCTGGGCGGCGGCGCAGACCAAGAGCGTCGCGCTGTTGATAGCGGCGCGGCATCTTTCCCGGACGCCCGGTTTTTACGACATCCCGTTTTTGCTGCTGGTGCTGACCCTGAGCCTTTCCGTGTTTACGGCCTCGCTGGCGCTGACCCTCGACAGCCACTTGTACGACCGGGTGCACTATCAAAACGGGGCAGATATCAGCTTCTCCGATTTCGGTGAAGTCGCCGAGACGAGCCAATCCGGCGAGGCCAACTCGCTGGACTGGCGCTTCCTGCCGGTTTCGGCGTATCTCGAAACGCCGGGGGTGCGGTCGGCGGCGCGGGTGGGCAAATTCCCGGCGTATACGTCGATGGGCGGCGGCCGGCAGCACGGCACATTTCTGGGAATCGACCGCTATGAATTTGCCCAAAGCGCTTTCTGGCGCAAGGACTTCGCTCCTGAAAGCCTGGAAGCCCTGACCAACGCCCTGGCGCTCGAACCCGATGCGGTGTTGGTATCCGGGGCATTTATGCGCGAGCATCTGCTTAACGTAAACGATACGGTCCGGGTCGTGGTCGAGCTTTACGGGGAGAGCTACGAGTTCGACCTGCGAATTGTGGGCGGGGTCGATTTGTTCCCCGGCTGGTACCCCGAAGACGGACCGCTCTTTGTCGGCAATCTCGACTACTTGTTTGAGCTTGCCGGCGGGCAGTTCCCCTACAGTGTGTGGCTCAGCACCGACCGTCCCGTGCAGCCGGATGAAGTCCCCGGCCGGCCCATATTCTGGCGGTCTGCCGCTTCCGAAATCGCCCGCGCCCAACAGCAGCCGGAGCGCCAAGGGCTGTTCGGCATCCTATCGGTGGGTTTCGTCGCCGCCGCTGCGCTGACGGCGTTGGGCTTCTTGCTCTACATGGCGTTCTCGTTCCGGCGGCGCTTCATCGAGGTCGGCGTCATGCGCGCCATCGGGCTATCGGTCCGGCAGATGATGGGCTGCGTGGCCTGGGAGCTGGCATTTTTGGTCTTGATCGGCGGCGTCGCCGGCACGGCGTTAGGAGTCGCGGCCAGCACACTGTTTATCCCTTACCTGCAAGTCGGCGTCACACCCGAGGAGACGATTCCTCCCTTCCTGGTCAGCATCGCCTGGCAAGATATCCTTCGCATCTACTTCCTGCTGGGGCTGCTCTTTCTCATCATGTTGGGGGTTCTCGCGGTATTGTTGTGGCGCACGAAGATTTTCGAAGCGATCAAGCTGGGCGAGACCGTATAGTCTGAGCCTGGGATCGCCGAGATGCCCCTTATTAGAACAAAGCGCCCCACACGCGCCAGTGTGGGGCCAGTTTCTTACTTAACACGACCCCTCTCGTTCCCGGTCAGGGATTGCCCTCCTCCAACGCTTTACGAATCGCGCGTAGTTCTTCGAGCATCAAATCCTCCGGCGATACCGGCGGCTCGGCGGGCGCTTCGACCTTTTCCTCTTTGGGTTTCTGCGTCAGCCGGTTGAACCAGCGCACGATGAAGAAGATCACCAACGCGATGATGAGAAAGTTGATGATCGCGTTCAGAAACACGCCGACATTGATTGTCGGCGCGCCGGCCTCTTGCGCAGCGGCGAGGGTTTCGTAGCTCTGGTCGGAGAGGTTGATGAAGATTTGCGAGAAATCGACCTGGCCCAGCACCAGGCCAATGGGCGGCATGAGGATGTCGTTGACCAGCGAGTTAACGATGGTGCCAAACGCCCCACCGATAATCACGCCGACGGCAAGGTCGAGCACGTTGCCGCGCATGATGAACGCCTTGAATTCCTCCCACATAGCTCTTGCTCCTTACGACATGGGGCTTCGCTATTCATATATTAAGAGCAAAAACAGCTTTTTGACAACTGCCTTATTGCGCGCCGGCGGCGCACCGGCCCGGCGCGCGCCGCTTGACAGGCGATTCGGATGCAGTATAATCTGCGCAGCTTTGTTTTCTCTTTAATTAGTCATTCTGTTTCTAACCCGACATAGAAAGGTGTAAAACATGGCATACTTTACGTTAAGCGCGTTCGGCGACGAGATCGACGCCGATCTGGAGGCGCAGCTTGCGCTGCTGCGCGCGATCAATGTCAATTACCTGGAGCTTCGCAGCGCGTGGGGCGTCAACGTGACCAAACTCGACGATGAACAGCTTGCGAAAGTCAAAGCGCTTTGCGGTCAGTACGGCGTCAAGGTAAGCTGCCTGGGCAGCCCGGTCGGTAAGTCGCCGATCCAAGACCCGCTGGAGAACGAGATCAAGAACATGGAGCGGCTTTTCGAGGTAGGCGGTGCGCTCGGCTCGAACCGGATTCGGCTGTTCTCGTTCTACCCGCCCGATATCAACGACGCCGCCGCCTACGACGGCTACGTCGATGAATCGATTGCGCGCCTGACCCGGCTCACCGAACTGGCAGCGGCGGCCGGCTTTTACCTGATGTTCGAGAACGAGCGGCACGTGGTCGGCGACAGCCCGGCGCGCTGCGCGAAGATCGTGAGCAGCATCGACAGCCCGCACTTTCGCTTTACCTGGGACAGCGCGAACTTCGTCCAGGTGGGCGTGGCGAAGCCGGTGACCAACGGCTGGCCGCTGCTGGGCAAGTACACCGATACCCATGTTCACATCAAAGACGCGCGGCAGGCAGACGGCGGCGTCACGCCGGCCGGCGAGGGCGACGGCGAACTGCCCGAACTGCTGCAAAAGCTGCACGAGAACGATTTCCGGGGTTTCCTGGCAGTCGAGCCGCACCTGGTCATCGCCGGGCACAGCGGCGGCTTCAGCGGCGCGGACGGCATGAAGCGCGCGGTCGAGGCGCTGCGCGGGCTGCTGGCCGGCCTGGGCTACGAGGAGCAGCCGGCCTTCGAGCCGTAAGCACAGAGGGACGTTATGTATTTCGACGCACTGACCACCGCCGCCGTCGGCGACGAACTGCGCGCACGGCTCAAAGGCGGGCGTGTGCAGAACATCCTCCAGGTCGATGACTTCAGCGTCGGCATGGAAATCTACGCGCAGCAGGCGCGCCATTACCTGCTGTTGAGCGCCACACCCCAGAACCCGCGCGTCCACCTGGCAAGCGATAAGTTCCGGCGCGGCGTGCAGCAACCCGACCCGCTGACGCTGCGCCTGCGCCGCCACCTGAGCGGCGCCCGGCTGCGCGCCGTCACCGTCCCGGATTGGGAGCGCGTGCTGTGCTTCGACTTTGAGAGTCTCGACGGCGGGTACCGCGTGATCGCGGAGTGCATCGAGCGGCGCGGGAACATCTTACTGGTCGATGAAGACGACATGATCTTGGAGTGCATCCGGCGCGTGGGGCCGCAGGATAACCGGGTGCGGCTGAGCCTGCCGGGACACCTCTACGCGCCGCCGCCGCCCCAGATCAAAACCGACCCGACCGGCGTCACCCGCCGCGTGCTCGAAGGCTGGATACAGGCCGACCCCGACCTGGCGGCTTGGCGTATGTTGGTCAAGCATCTGGCGGGGTTCAGCCCGCTGCTCGCGCGCGAGGTGGTCTTCCGCACGGCGCAGGACATCGACACGCCGGCCGGGGCGATTCCCTCGGTCGAGGACCTGCAAGCGGAAATCGAGACCGTCATCATGCCGCTCTGGGAGCGCGACTGGCAGCCCTGCATCGCCGAAGACGAGTACGGCGGCGCGCTGGCCTTTGCGCCCTACCGGTTGACTCACCTGGACCGGGTGCGCCCGGCGGCGTCGATCAGCGCAGCGGTCGAAGCGTTCTACGGCGCGCCGGTCGGCGCCGACGCTTACAACGCTGCCAAGAAGCCGGTTCGGGAGAGCATCCAAGAAGCGCAGGATAAACTGCGCCGCAAGCTGGAAGCGCTGGAGCGCTCGCAGCAAGACCCCGCCGAACTCGAACACCTGCGCCGCAGCGGTGAGCTGATCCTGGCCTACCAGTACACGCTGAAGCCGGGCCAGACTCGCTTCGCCGCCGCCTACGAGGTAGACGGCCCGGAGATCACCGTCGAACTCGACCCCGCGCTCAGCCCGGTCGAGAACGCCCAGCGCTACTTCAAACAATACAACAAGGCCAAGAGCGCCAACGCCGGCGTGCCCAAGCTCATCGCCGAGGTCTGGCGCGCGACCGCTTTCCTGGATCAACTGGCGCTCGACCTGGACTTGGCGAGCAACTGGCCCGAAATCGAAGAAGTGCGCGAGACGCTGGAAAGGCTCGGCTACGTGCCCGGCCCGCAAAAGAAGCGCCCCAGCGGTGGCAAGGCCCAACCGCTGCGCCTTACTACCGACGACGGCTTTGTGATCTGGGTGGGACGCAACGCCCGCCAGAACGACGAGGTGACCTTTAAACGCGGCGCGCCCGAAGACCTGTGGCTGCACGCGCGTGACGTGCCCGGCGCGCACGTCATCATCAAGAACGACGGGCGCACCATCCCAGATAAGGTCATCGAATACGCCGCCGCGCTCGCCGCGCGCTATTCGCCCAAACGCGGCGAAGCCGGCGTGCTGGTGGACGTGACGCGGCGGAAGCACGTCCGCAAGATCAAGGGCGCCGGGGATGGCATGGTGACCTATCGCAACGAAACGTCGGTCACGGTCGCGCCGGCGCGCGAGGTGCAAGGCGCTTAAATCTTGCACATTTTGTCATATTGACACTTTCTCGCAAATGGGGTACTGTATGCGCAAGCCAGGGGAGTAATCATGTTCTATAAGACACTCATCAGCCGCCGTAGTCGTCGTAACACCCGAATCGCACAGGTTCGGCGCGGTTGATGTACGCTTGTTAGCATTCCCTGATCGCCTTTGTGTACCCGCCCCCGGACCTGCGTCCGGGGGTTTTGTTTATCTATACCAACTCAACTCATCGTTTCACAGGAGGAATCCATGCTTCGCAAACCCTTTATGTTCTTGCTGGCGCTGACGCTGGTCGTCATGCCGGCCGCTGCGCTCGCCGAGGATGGGCTGCCCGATTTCGTCACGCTCATCGCCACCGAAGATGTCATGTCGCACGTCCGCGCCCTGTCGGTCGCTATCGGCGCGCGCCCGATGGGCAGCGAGGCCGAGATGAAGGCTGCCGAGTACATCGCCGCCGCATTCATCGACTGGGGCTACGAGGTCGAAATCCAGGCATTCGAGACCACGCCGCCCGCGCACGGCGAGGAGGCAAAAGAGCCGGTAACCTCTCATAACGTCATTGCGACCAAAGCCGGCGATGAAGGCATTGTCGTCGTCGGCGCGCACATGGATTCGGTGACCGCTGCGACCGGCGCCGGCGACAACGCGACCGGGGTCGCCACGGTGCTTGCCGCCGCCGAGGCGCTCGCCGGCGTTGCGACGACGCACACCCTGGTCTTCATCACGTTCGGCGCCGAGGAGGGCGGCTCGCCGTCTGGGGCCAGCTACTACGTCGAGAGCTTGGGCGAGGGCGTCGAAGACGTGATCGCCATGATTAACATCGACTCGGTGGGCGTGGGCGACGCGCTCAATGCCTACGCAGGCGCGCTCGTCACCTGGCCGGGCGAGGATGCTCCCGAAGACGCCGCCCCCGAAATCGAAGGCGGACCGGTGTGGGTGCGCGACCTCGCGCTCGACCTGGCCGCCGAGATGGGGCTGCCCTTCGGCACCACGCCGGACACGACCTGGGGCGGGTTCACCGGCGATTGGAGCGACCACTATGCCTTTGTAGAAGCGGACGTGCCGATTGTCTACTTCGAGGCGTGGCTGTGGGAGGGCGAAGGCATCGAGAATCCCTGGTGGGGCGCCGAGACCGAAGACGGTGATGTGATGCACACCGAGGGGGATATCTATACAAACGTCAAACCGGCGCAGGTCGAGATGACCGCCGAACTAGTCGCCGCGACCGCCGCCGCCATTGCCACCGGTATGGCGCCAGTGGAATAATCTTAGATAGCGCGGGTGCGCCGGCCGCCGACGCGAGGGGTACACGGTCGTCCGCCGCCGCCTCCCACGCCAAAAAGGAGTCCGGGGCAGGGCAAATGCTCTGCCCCCTACCCTACTGCTGCCTGACGACGAAGGCGCAAAATGCTTCGACGGTCATCGGGCCGGCCTCCGGGATGGAGCAACCGACCAAGTTTTCGCCCGCGTCCCAACTCCAACCCAGCGTCGTGTAGACGCCGTTCTGCACCAAGCCCCACTCAATCGCGTCGCCCACGGCGTGCTGCATAATCTCGCCGCCGAGTTGGGGAGCGGCGGCAGCATTCACCGGTTCGCTCTTACCGGTCCCGGTCGCCGCCGGCGCGCCGCCGACCCACGCGCAGAACTCATCCAGGGATAACAGGCCGGCCTCCGGGACCGAGCAGCCCACCGATCCATCGCCCGCCGTCCAGGACCAGCCCAACGCGCGGTACACGCCATCTCGCACCAGACCCCACTCAAGCGCGTCGCCCATTGTGGTCTTGATAATCTCGCCGCCCCGCAAAGCCGCCGGCGCGTCGCTCTTAGCCGCCGGGAACAAATCGGCATAGCGCCCGGCGTATACCGGGTTAAGGACTGCATCGCCGCCGGTCCCATAGTCCTCGGTGTACGGGACGAAGGTCGCGTCGCCGTTTTCGTACTGGCTGGGTACCAGGCCCGCCGGCGCGCCGTGTGCATCGAACAGCCAGGCGCGCACATGCAAGCCGCAGCCCACCTCGACCTCGCCGGCCGTATAGACCCCGGCGACCACGGGCAGCGTATCTTCAAGCCAACCCTCGACCTGGAATGCCGGATCGTAATCGAAGCGCGTATAAAAGCGAATCTCGCCGTCGAACGGCGCGGGGTCTGCACTGCGGAAAGCCATCGCGGTCCGGCACACGGTCTCCGGCTGCGCACTCCCGGCCCACGAGAGAACCTGTTGCAGCGCGCGATACAAGTCGATGCGCCGGAACGTCAAGCCGGTACTTGCGTCAAAAATCGGCACGCCGGTATCGTGGAGCAGGCCGGCCAACGCCCCGCGCGACATCACCCCGCCGGCCTGGAAAAGCGCCGCCGCCGCTGCCGTGACCACGGGCGCGGCCTGCGAGGTCCCGCCCATCTGCGAGGTCCCGCCGCCGGCGCCCGGCGCAAGGGTCAGGGCGCCCGGCGCTAACAGAGCGAGATTAGGGCCACGGTTGGTAAAGCAGGCGACCCGGTCGGCGGCGGTGGTTGCGTCGATGCATACGCCCCAGTTTTGAGACCCCACGTCGGCGTCATAAACCGCCCCGACCGGGATGATATCGCTCACGCAGGCCGGGATCGACACACCGCCGGTCGAGGCGTAATTACCCGACGCCGCAATGATGACCGTACCCTGCGCCGCCAACTGGTGCGCGGCGTTCGCCAGGGCAGGAACAACCGCATCGCAGGCAGCCGGGTAAGTCGTCGCACCGCCCAGGCTGAGGTTGATCAGGTGCACACTGCCGAGGCCGCGCACGTAGTCCAGGCCGGCGATGACGTCGGCCATACTGCCGCCGCCCCACGTGTTGAGGATCCGCACCGCGACAATCTCGGCATCGGGCGCGACGCCGCGTGGCGCAACGGTCCCGTTAGAAGTGATAATACCGGCGACGTTGGTCCCGTGCCCGTTCTCATCCTCGGCGCTGCTGCCTGTAGGCGTGTTACCCGGCGGGCAGTCGGCAGGCGCGCTATTGTAGCACTGCTGCGCCATGATCGAGTCCTGCAAGTCCGGGTGGTCGGTGTCAACGCCACTGTCCAGCACCGCCACTCGGATCCCGGCGCCGGTATATCCCAGAGCATACCCGGCGTCCGCGTTAATCAACTGCCGGACGTCGTTCAAGGTCGCTTGCAGCGGGATGTTGAACTCGACACGCGCGATGTACGGCTTTGCTTCGAGCGCCGCCAGGTGCGCGGACGCAATCGTCCCGGCGAGCGCGGGGATATACATATAGCGGTACGTGAGCGTAAAACCCGGCAGATTCGCCAGGAGATCATCTTGCAACTGCGCCACCGCCGCGCGCCGGGTCGCATTGTCCGCGCCGATGGCGACGGGATCATGAAACGCGACGATGACCCCGGCTTGCCCCGTGCTTGCCAGCGCTTGCCTCACCTCCGGCGCAACAAGATCATCTTGTTGCGCCGCGCCCACCGTCCCCGAAAAACCAAGCACCACAAGCGCTATCGCAACAAACAATCGCCTAGACTTCATACCGCTTATCCCTCAGTGTCTTACGGAGGGCTGATCCGTTCTAACGTTGTTTTACCTCACCCCCACGCGCAGCGCGCGCTTCCCCCTCTCCACGCTGTGGAGAGGGGGACAGAGGGGATGAGGTTATCTTGAAAGAAACATCAGGACGAATCGGCCCTTGTGTCTTACGCGATATTTCTGACATTGGCGGGCCGCCCAAGATATGGCTATGTTTCTTTTTCCTCTTCCTCGATGTACTTCACCGGCTCCCCAGTGAAAAAAGCGACGGCAGGCGCACGGCTAAAATACCAACTGACGAACAAGGCCAGCAGCGACGCGCCGACCATCATCACCGGTTGGGCATCTTTGGTCAACTGCTCCGCCGAATTGGTCGGCGCCGAGTTAAGGATTTGTACGCCGTTCACCAGCACCGCCGCCGCCTGGAAAAACACCAAACCCACCACTGCCCAACGGACCCAACGCCGGCGCCCGCGCCATGCGATGACCATCACAACGGCAAACACCAGGCTAAACACAATTTGCAGCGCGCCGGCCCCGCCCAGCCGCGCGCCCGCGCTGCCGTAATCCTGGCCGGCGCCGACCGTCGCATCCTGCTGAAATTCGGTGTCCAGCACCAGCGCCAACACCAGCGGGTACAAAACACCCACCAGCGGCAGCACCACATATACCAATGTGCAGGCGATAATCATCAGGGAAAGCCCGTAGGGGCGCCGAGGGCGCGCATCTGTATTCATGCGTCTTTGTCCTGTGGTTCTTCCGGTTTTGTTTCACCGCCGGGCGGTGCAAACTGCGAACGGGGCATAATGCGGGCGTGTGTTTGCAAACGCGACTCGACCTCCGACTGGATCCGCGCCTCAATTGCCGACTGCATTTCGGGCGACAGTGTGACCATCTCCGTGAACGACTCTTCGGGCGCTTTGAACGCCGACGCCGCCAGGAATAGCGCGGCAAACCCGATCACGATGGCTATCGCCGACTGGATCAACATGGGCTGCGAATAGGCGCCGATCAGCGAAGTCATCACGCTTTCAAAGCCGCCGTATAACAGGATGCCGGCCTGCCGGGCCTCTATTCCCCGGTTAATTTCAACGGCGACGCGCTCGCCCAGTGCGCCCAGGCCGGAGAGCAGCAGGAGCACCGGCAGCAGCAGCGATAGAAAACCGCCAATGAGCAGCGGCCACCCCACCCAAGCGAAAAAAGCGTGGGCATTGCGCACCACCAGGATAACGATCAGCGCCAGCAGCGCCAGGGGGAACAGGTAAGACATCCAGAAAAGCCGCTTCGCCAGGTTCAGGTTATACTTGAGCGCATTCCACCCGTAGCGAATGCCGTCTTGCTCGGCCGGCGACAACTCCCAGACCAACCTGTAATAATCAAAATTGCCCGTTATCTCCGACGCGATGGCGCCCATCGCCGGTTCGGCGATGGCACTGCTCATCCGCGCGATCATCGAGCCGGGCGGCTGGCAGAGCACCGGGTCGCCGGCGCCGTCCAAAAACTTCTGCAACTGGTCTTCTTGCGCCGCCGTACATCGATCCCACGAGAGGATCAACATACCGGCAACCTCGCGCCCCGGCAGGCCCAGCACATTCATCCGAATCGGCGACGTATCCACCCGTAAATCGGGGATGGCCTCGTCGGTTTCAAACCAGTTAAACAGTGCGCCGATGTTATGACTGATCTGAGTGTACAGCCAATCCTCCGGGATAAGCAGTTCGCTGATGGCGCGCCAGTCGTCCGGTCCCAGGGCGCCGAACACCTCGGCGACGGTGACATCGGTCTGTGGCACCTGCCGCCGCGCCATCTCCTGGTCCATCATCATGGTAGGCAGCAGGTCAGGGATCATGCTCTCGTACCAGGCGGCATGCTCCAGAACGTCGGCATACGTCGCTCGGTTGAGCAGCACCAATTCCAGGCTCACGCTCCAGACCACCAGCGGGAACATGACCAGGAACGCCAGCGCCAACCCCAACGCAATGAACTTTCTCAAACACCCCATACCCTTCTCCCCTTGGTGTCTCTGCGGTGAAAAAACCCTTCCATCCCCATCACTTGCCGGTCACCGCCAAGTTGTCGAACCGGACATCCACATCGCCCTCGTTGAAGGAACTCGCCGCCAACCCGATTTGCCCCTGCCGGTACGTCGTATCGGTGACGCTGCCCAGGTACACCCCGTTTACGGCCACGGCGATAGTGTCGCCCACGCACGCCATACGTAAGATATTACGCGCCTCGCCCGGCTCCAGCGGCACGACATCGGTCCAGCGCCGGAGCGCCACCCGCCCGCCGAAATCGTCCATACGCCAGATCACCACCTCCTGGTTAGGGAACAGATGCGCTTCGTACATATTATTGTCCTCGTTCCGGCGGCACACCAGGCCGTAGGCCGCGCGGTCGGCGCTGCCCTCATAAGTGATATCGACATCCATCACCACATCGCGGTAGCCCTCCGCCGCGAATGACCAAACGATATTACCCTTCTCCAATACGTTGATGAAGTAAGTCTCGTCGTCGTAGCCGCGTTCCACCACGCCGGTCTCTTCCTCGATCCAACCGCCGGCCTTGTCGGAGAAATCCTCGATGAGGAGCACGCCGGCGCCGCGCACCGAGACATTATCGAAGCGCGCGACGGTCGTCGTGCTGCCGGTGAGCGACCCCACAAATACCCCCACCCTGCCGGACTTGAGATAGCCGTCGCCGTCCAACACCATCTCGCCCACCATCTCGCCGTTGATGAAGAACGAAACCCACGGCCCGACCGCCTCGATCCGCATATTATTCACTTCGCCGGGCGGCGCGATGGCCTCCACATCGAGCGCGCGGAGCAGCGGTTCATCGCTCCACTCGCCGTCGCGCCGCTCCCAAAACTCGAAGACGTTGCCCTCGATGATCTGGGCCATATAAAAATCATCGTCTTCGCTGCGCCGGAAGATCAGACCGTAATTCTCGTCCTGCCCCTCCACCAGTTGGACGTCGGCGCTGTAAACGAAGTCGTCGAAAACGTAAGCCGGCCCCGAAAGCCAGTTCCAGCGCACCGACCTTTCTTCGAAGACCGTGATCTCCATCGCGCCGTCTACCACTTCGAACTTGTGCGTATCGTCCGACTCGATCCGCCAGTCCAGCGGATTCGTAAACGTCTCCTCGACATAAGCCATCTCCGCCGCCCGTGCGATGCCCTGGCCCAGCACCGGCGTCGGCGCGAGCGTTTCGGTGGGCGTGGGCGTGGGCGTCGCGGTGCGGGGCAAGGTCGGCGTGGGCGTGGGAATCTCAGGCGTGGCGCTGGGCGGGAGCGGCGTGAGCGAAGGCGTTTGAGTCGGCGCGGCGACCACCGCGACCGTACCGCCGCGCGTCATATCCCAGACATGCACCCGGCCATCACAGCCCGCCGCCGCCACGTAATCCCCGCGCGGGCTGTACACCAGCGCGCACACCGCCCCCAGCTTGCCCAACAGCCGCCCGACCACGCGCCCCGGCTCGCCCTCGCTGACCGCCAACGACCACAGCCGCACGCCGTCCTCGCGCGCCGATGCGACGCGCGTCCGGTCCGGGCTGAACGCCACGCCGTACAGCGGCGCGTCGCCGTCGGTCAGGGTGAAGGTCTTCGCGTCGTTGCGCACATTCCACACATGCACAGTCGGCCCATCCCCGGCTGCCGCCAATAAATCGCTGCCTGTATCGAAGGCCGCCGCGCGCCCCATCCCGTCCAACGAGACCGGCACGCCCTCCGGCAGCGCCGAACCCTCCAGCGCCGAAAGCAGCACGCGCTGCCCCTGGCCGGCCACGGCCAGGTAGCCGCCGTCCGGGCTGAAGGCTACGTCGGTCACCGGGCCGGGCGTCTGGAGGCTGGTCACTTCTTCGCCTTCCAATTCGCCGCGCTCGTTCATGCGCAGCGCCCAGATGCGCAGCATGCCGTCCTCGCCGCCCGACGCCAGCCGCCAGCCGTCCGGGCTGTAGGCGACCGACAACACGCTGCCCTGGTGCCCGCGCAGTCGCACCAATTCGGCGCCGGTGATCGCCCACCACACCCGCACCGTGCCATCCGCGCCGGCGGTCGCCATGTGCTCACCGTCGGGCCGGAAGGCCACCGCATTGACCGCGCCCTGGTGCCCGCGCAGCACCCCGATCTCTTGGCCGGTGCCGGGGTTAAAGAGGCGCACCGTGCCGTCGGCATTGGCGGCGGCGAGCTTGTCACCGCCGGGGCTGAACGCCAGGTCCCAAACCGTATCCAGGTCCGCCGCCCAGCTCAGCGCCGGCTCCGGCCCGGTCGGGCGGCTCAGGAGCGCAGCGCCGGCCGCCGCCGCGCCAATCACCAGCGCAATCGCAACCAGCAGCGCCAGAATCAGCGCCGCCCGCGCCAGCACACGCCGGAGCGCGGCGACATCCAGGCCGGCGCGCTGCGCCGGCGCCGGCTCCTCGGCGGGCTTGGCCTCGACCCCGGCGCTTTTCATCCGCCGGGTGAGCAGAGCCGTCTCGAAAGCCTGCGCGAACTCGCCCGCCGTCTTGTAGCGGTCGTCGGGGGCCTTCGCCAGCGCCCGGCGCACCACGGCATCGACGCTCGCCGGCACTTTGGGCATCACATCGCGGGTCGAGGGAACCGGCGCGTTATTGTGCTGGTACACAATGCTGACCGACGACTCGCCAGTGAAGGGCACCTTGCCGGTGAGCATCTCGTACACCACGATGCCCAGCGCGTAGATATCGGCGCGCCGGTCGATGACGCCGCCCTGGCCTTGCTCCGGCGACATGTAAGTAGGTGTGCCCATCAGGTCGCTGCCGGTGAGCTTGGCGGTGGTCTCCATCACCTTAGCAATGCCGAAGTCCGAAAGGTATACATCGCCTTTGGCATCGATCAAAATATTCTGCGGCTTCAGATCACGGTGGACGATGCCGGCGGCGTGCGCGTAGTCCAGCCCGGCGGCGATTTGCTTGACGATGCGGCTCGTCTCGCGCACCGAGAACGGGCCGCGCTGCTCCAACAACTGGGCGAGCGTGCCGCCCTCGGCGAGCCGCATCACGATATACGCCAGGTCGCCCGCGGTGCCGAAATCGTAGATCGGCAGAACATAGCGATGGTTCAAGTTGGCGATGACGCGCGCTTCTCGCAAGAAACGCTCGACGAAAGTATCGTCATGCATGAACTGCGGCGGCAAGACTTTGATCGCCACATAGCGATTCATCGCAACCTGGTAAGCGCGGTAGACGGTCGCCATGCCGCCCTTGCCCAACTGGTCGATAATCTCATACTGACCGAGCGTTTTTCCTGCGAGATCCATAGGCTTTCACACCGTACCCAAACGTCGCTCACCTATTTTATACCAGCACCGCCTTTCCCGGTACTTGCCATATGCTATAATCCCTTTTGAGAGCAGGGCAGCAACCCCAACAAGATACACTTTTATGAGCGTTGAATCTTCACACAATCCGTTTATTGTACGAGACGCCATCGAGACCGATCTTGCGGCATGCCTGGTCATCGACCGCGCCTATCTCACCGAGCACGTCTGGCAAATGGAGATGCAGACCGACGACGAACGGGTCGCCGTGATCTTCCGCGCCGTGCGCCTGCCCCGGCCCATGCGCGTCGTCTCCACCCCTGACATCGATCTGCTGCACAGCCTGGACTGCCTGCTGGTCGCTGCCGAAGGCGAAACCATGCTGGGCTACCTGGGCATGCGCGCCGACGCCGCGCGCGCGCATGGGTGGGTGGTGGACCTGGTGGTCACGCCGGCGCGCCGGCGGCAGGGCATCGGCGGCGCGCTCCTCAAAGCGGCGTTCGTCTGGTCGCGCGAGCACGGCCTGGGCCATATCACGGTCGAAACGCAGACCAAGAATTTTCCGGGCATCTGTTTCTGCCAAAAGTACGGGCTGGCATTCTGTGGATTCAACGACAAATACTACCCCAACCAGGATATCGCGCTGTTCTTCGACCAGCGAGTACGGTAAATCTTGCAAACTGGTGTAATCACAGTAAAGTAAAAAAAGTAAAGTAAAGAAACCGGGAATTAAGGGAATAGCGTCATAATCTTATGTTCTGGTCAGTGCTCCGCCAAGTCTTGCCGCTCACAAACGAAATCCTGACCGCCGGCATCGTCATCGTCGCCGTTTCCATGCTGCTGTACAACCTCGCGCGCGGGCTGGACAACTGGGTGAGCCGGACAGCAGGGATCGTGCTGAGCGCCGTCACCGTGGTCTATCTAGGCGATGTTGTGATTGCGCTCGGCCCCTCGACCTATCAATCGCTTAACACCTGGCTGCGCCTCCGGTGGATCGGCATTGCACTGGTCCCGGCGGCGCTCTTTCACCTCTCGCACGTCCTGCTTTCGACCACGGGACGCATATCGCGCTGGCGGCGGCGGCTTGGCGTGAGCCTGCTCTACGGGCTGGCTATCGCGTTC
This sequence comes from Anaerolineae bacterium, assembly GCA_016927535.1. Lineage (GTDB taxonomy): Bacteria > Chloroflexota > Anaerolineae > Aggregatilineales > JAFGMM01 > JAFGMM01. Next base: position 10,057 of record JAFGMM010000295.1, on the reverse strand, counting down.
ATGGGTGCGGCGGCCACCACCGACCAGGTTGTCAATACGCCGCGCTTCCTGCCGGTGCCGCACATTGAGGCCGGGCCGTGGTTCCCGGTGTACGTGCTCTATGCCCTATCGGCGTCGGCGCTGGCCTTGTTCAACGTCACGCGGGCCAGGGCGCGCTGCCTGACCCACTTTACGCGCCGGCGGATGACCTTCATCCTGGTTTCCATCGTCACCCCCATCGTGGGCGTCTTCCCGTATACCACCCTCATCAACCCCGGCGCCAACCTCATCGACCTGTTCTGGCTGCTGGTCACACTCAGCAATATCGGCGTCATCGTGATGCTGAGCTTCATGGCCTACCCGCTCTCCTTCTTCGGCGGCAGGGTGCCCGACCGGATCATCAAAGCCGAACTGCTGGAGTTTTTCCTGCGCGGGCCGTTCGTGGGGATCGCAACCCTGGCGATCATCATCGGGCTGCCGCGCGCCGGGCGGGTGCTGGGTATGCCGGGCGACGAAATGATGCCGCTCGCGGCGGTGGGAAGCCTGATCTTGCTGGAATGGGCCATTGGGCGCGTGCTGCCGACGCTGGAGGATATCCTGATCTACGGCGCGGACAAAACCGAAATGCAGCACATCCGCGACCTTAACGCCCGCATCCTCACCCGCACCGACATCGACCAGCTTCTCGAAGGCATCCTGGCCTCGGCGTGCGATTACCTGCAAGTAACCATCGCCTTTATCGCCTCCACCACGACCGACGGGCCGGTGTTGGAGCAGTCGGTGGGCGGGCGGGAATCGGTCACGGCGGCGCTGACCGCCGAGGCGTTCAACGCGGTGTTTTCATCTTTCATCAACACCGCGCCCGGCAACGAAGCGCCGTCCATTCCCGAAGCTCCGACCTCGGTCGCCGGGCGGCACTTCTGGCTGATCCCGCTCTGGCAACGCGCTAATGGCAACGGCAACGGCAGCGAGCGCTCGCTTTTTGGCGTGATGGCCGTACAGGCGCGCTCGCCTCAGCCGGCGCTCGCCCTGGAGGAGGCGCGCATCCTGGAGCAGTTGGCCGAGCGCGCCGGCTGCACGCTGCGCGATATGCGTATCCAGGCCGAGATCTTCAAGCGCATGGAGCAATTGGTGCCGGAGGTGGAGGCCATCGACCAACTGCGCTGGATCACGCGGTACCGGGGCGAGCCGGGCGAGACCGCCGAGAGCATCGTAGGGCAGCCGGAGTTTGCATCGATCGTTAAAGAAGCGCTCGGTCATTACTGGGGCGGCCCCAGGCTGACCGAAAGCGAACTGCTCAACCTGCGCACCGTGCAAGAAGCCCTGCCCAAGTACGACCACAGCCCCGCCAACGCGCTACGCGCCGTGTTACTGGATGCGATTGAACGCCTGCAACCGGAAGGCAAACGCAGCATGACCGCCGCCGAGTGGACTTTGTACAACATCCTGGAAATGCGCTTTATCCAGGGACGCAAAGTACGCGACGTAGCCAAGCGCCTGGCGATCAGCGAGTCGGACCTGTATCGAAAGCAGCGCGTCGCCATCAACGCGCTGGCGCAGACGCTGAGCGAGATGGAGCAGGATGCGAGCGACAGCGCCGGCGCTGCCGCGCCGGACGAATCGAGTGTTGCCGTTCAAAAACACTCACCGATATAATATGTAGTGGAGATAGTAGATTCTCTGGGAATTCGCGGGGTGTTGGGCAGGTCTGAGACCTGCCCCTACGAAGCGCGGCGGCGGAGCGTCAAACCCGCCCAGCGAATCGCGCACAAAATGCGAACTTCGCGCAGGTCGTCTATTCACCCCGCGAATTCCTGAAGAACCCGATAGTACTCTTGTACGGGCGTTGACTCTTGACAAGACGCAAGTATGTAAGATACCCTGAACAGCAGTACAAAATCACCACAAACGCAACTCGCTACACCGATTTGTCGTATAAAGCGTCAAAGCAAAATGGTGATTCTCCCCGGTCCGTGAAGAAAGGAGAAAAACATCCAGAAGAAGGTTATCAAAGTTCCGTTTTAAAATTCACCCCGTAAAGCACAACTGTGCTTACTTGTTTACAACTAAGGAGATTAACACACAATGAAAAGGCTAACCCGCATCGCTTTATTGGTGGTTCTCGTCCTAACCTTGGTCGTGCCCACGGCGGCGCTGGCCCAGGACGACTGCTACGGCCTGTCTGAAGCCGACTGCAAGCTGTTTACCGACATGGGTCCGAAGGACGCCAAGAGCTTTGCCATGAGCTTCACCTTTGATTTGGCGACCACCGGCGACGAGCCGACCACGATCACCTCCAGCGGCGAGGGCAGTTTCTCGGTGGTAGAAGGCGCCGAAGACCCGATGAAGAGCTTCAGCATAGCAATGACGGTCAACAGCGACGATGGCAAAGAGAGCGCCTCGTTCGAGTTCCGCATCATCGACGGCGTGTTCTACATGACCGATCCCAAGACCGGCGAGTGGAAATTCAAGGCGCTTGACGCCCTCATGAAGGCCGCCAACATGCCCATCGACCCCTCGTCGATGTTCACGGGCGAAGGCGCAGCAGCGGGCGCGATGGGAGGCTTCACGGAGTCGATGGGGCCGCTGGCCGATCTGGTTAAGAGCTACTACAGCGTGGTGCGCGGCGCAGACGGCGCAGTCGGCGACATCACCGTCGCCATGTTCGACGCGAAATTCGATATCGCCGGCCTCGTCAAGGACCCCGGCTTGACCGAGGGCTTCACCGGACTCCTGAAGTCCAACCCCCAGATACTCAGTTCGATGGGCATGACCACCGGTGCAGAAATGACCGAAGAGGAGCTTGAAGGGGCGGCGCAGGGCATGTCCGGCTTCTTAATCGGTATGGTGAGCATGATCCTCCAAAACGCCAACCTGACCTACAGCGTCAAGATCGCCCCGGACACCGCCAACTTCCACGGCTTCACGCTGCACTTCGACATGACCGTTGACCCGTCTATGATGGGCATGGGCGGCGGCGATGAAGAGAAACCGAAACCGGTGGAAGTTAACCTGAATCTGGACGTGAACCTGTGGGACTACGGCGCCACCTTCGAGCATGTGGTTCCTGAAGGCGCTACCGAGCTGCCCGACGAGATGCTGGGCGCAGGCGTCGGGATGTAATCCCCGCGTTTGATCGCTTAACTTACCAGTTGTTGCGGGCTGCCCGGCCGGGCGGCCCGCGCTTTTTGTTGTAGGAGGCCGGCGCTATTGTCGCAAACTACCCGGTACGGCTATAATGCGAACACGGACGTTAACGTTTGAAGTAACAAACCACTATGGCGCAACCGGCAGTCGAAAACCCCACATCCCCCCTCACGTTGATCCGCCCCACGCGCGGCTGGGTCAACCTGGGGCTGTACGATTTGTGGCAGTACCGGGAACTGCTCTACTTCCTCACCTGGCGCGACATCAAAGTGCGCTACAAGCAGACCGTCATCGGCGCGGCGTGGGCCATCATCCAGCCGTTCTTTACGATGATCGTGTTCAGCCTGTTCTTCGGCCGGCTCGCCGAGATTCCCTCGGACGGCCTGCCTTACCCGGCCTTTGCGTTTGCGGCGCTGGTGCCGTGGCAGTTCTTCGCCAACGCCCTCACGCAGTCCTCGAACAGCCTGGTCGATAACGCCAACCTGATCCGCAAGGTCTACTTTCCGCGCCTGGTCATCCCCATGTCGTCGGTGATCGCCGGAGGGGTGGACTTCGCGCTGGCCTTTTTGACGCTGCTGGCGCTGATGCTCTTTTATGGGATCGCGCCGACCGCCAACATCGTCTGGCTGCCGCTGCTGCTGCTGCTGGCGCTGGTAACCGCGCTGGGCGTGGGCCTGTGGCTCTCGGCGATGAACGTGCAGTTCCGCGACGTGCGCTACACCATCCCGTTTATCACGCAGTTCTGGATGTTCGCCACACCCATCGCCTACCCCAGCAGCCTGCTGGAGGAGCCGTGGCGCACGCTCTACGGCCTTAACCCGATGGTCGGCGTCGTCGAGGGGTTCCGGTGGGCTTTGCTGGGTGTGGATACCGCGCCGGGGCCGGTGGTGCTGGTGTCGGCGCTGGCCGCCGTGCTCTTGCTACTGGGCGGCGCGTTCTACTTCCGGCGCATGGAAAGAACCTTTGCGGACGTGGTGTAGGGATAGAATGAGCAGACTCGTCGCCATCCAGGCCGAAGGCCTTTCCAAGCAGTACCGGATCGGTGCGAACCAGGCGCACTTTGGCTACAAGACCCTGCGCGATACGTTGATCGATATGGCGTCGGCCCCGCTCCGGCGCGCGACCCGGCTTCTGCGCGGCGAGGCGGGCGCGGCGTCGGACCTGCGCGCGACGGTCTGGGCGCTCAAAGACGTTTCGTTCGAAATCGAACAGGGCGAGGTCGTGGGCATCATCGGGCGCAACGGCGCGGGCAAATCGACGCTGCTCAAAATCCTCTCGCGCATCACCGAGCCGACCGAAGGCTGCGCCAGGGTCTGCGGGCGCGTCGGGTCGCTGCTGGAGGTGGGGACCGGCTTCCACCCCGAATTGACCGGGCGCGAGAACATCTATCTCAACGGCGCGATCCTGGGTATGCACAAAGCCGAGATCGAGCAGAAGTTTGACGAGATCGTCGCCTTCGCCGAAGTGACGCGCTTTCTCGACACGCCGGTGAAGTTCTATTCCAGCGGGATGTATGTGCGGCTGGCGTTTGCGGTGGCGGCGCACCTGGAGCCGGAAATCCTGCTGGTCGATGAGGTGCTGGCGGTCGGCGATGCGGCCTTCCAAAAGAAATGCCTGGGGAAGATGGGCGACGTGGCAAAGAGCGGGCGCACGGTGTTCTTCGTCAGCCACAACATGGGCGCGATCAACAACCTTTGCAGCCATGCCATCTGGCTCGACGCGGGCCGTGTGCGCATGACCGGCGCGCCTGAAAGCGTGGTCGCCGCCTACCTGTCGGAGGGCGCCGAAGCCGGCGGAGAGCGGCGTTGGAGAGCAGACGAAGCGCCCGGCAACGACCGGGCTTGTCTGCGCGCCGTGCGCGTGCGCGACTCGGAAGGTACGGTCAACGCGACGCTGGACATTCGCAAGCCCTTCTACATCGAAATTGAATACGAGGCATTGAAACGTCTCACCAACACGCGCATCTTCTTTGAGTTGATGACACAGGATGGCACAATCGTCTTTACTTCGGTCGATACCAACAGCGCATGGGGCGAAGCCCCGCGTGAGCCGGGTATCTATGTGAGTCGGTGCGAAATCCCCGGCAACTTCCTTAACGAGACCCGATATAACATCAACGTCGCCTCGGATGTGCCTTTTGTCGAGTTCGTGTTCTGGCAAAACAATGTCCTGAGCTTCCAGGTGGAACAAACCGGCGGGATCAGCGCGCGTTTCAGCGATAAGTGGGCAGGGGTGATTTGTCCGCAGTTGTCTTGGGAGATCGAGCGGATAACGTGAGGCGAGGGCGTTGTTCTATGTTTGCACAGCGCATTCACAACCTGGCGACTGCGCAGCCGCGCCGCCGTGTGGCGACCTGGCTCGCCCTATTGGTACGACGCCTGCTCATCCAACGAGGATACGATCCACCGGTCAGGCAGCGCATCGGGCGATTTGTCCTGCAAGTGCCGCTGTCGCATGACATCGGGATCAATCAAAGCGCCTTTCCTGATTATTCGACTAATCCCTCAAGGATCGCTGCGCTCGTGCAGCAAAAGTATCCTGATTTGACCTTCATCGATATCGGCGCCAATGTCGGCGATACGATTGCCATACTGAGAAGCCGCGCGCATTTTCCGATTCTCGCGGTAGAAGGCGATGCTTCTTTCTTCCAACTGCTTCAAGTCAATGCCGGGCAGTTCCCAGAAGTCTACCTGGTCAAAGCGCTGGTCGGCGAAGCGAGCGAAACCCTTGGCGGGAGGCTGGAAACCCGGCGAGGAACATCGGCAATCGTACAGGGCAATCAAACCATAACAACCCGAAGCCTGACCGACATCTTGGAGGCGAATCCGGCGTTCTATCGCGCTAAAATGCTTAAAATAGATACCGACGGATTCGACTGCAAGATTATCCGAGGGGCCGCCGGCTGGCTCGCCGAAGCGCAGCCGGTTGTGTTTTTCGAATACCAGCCTACGTTGTTCAGCAAGGTAGGCGACGATGGCCTTTCGATATTTCCGCTGCTGGCATCCGCCGGCTATCGCAAGTTGATGATTTATCACCACACCGGCGAATACATGCTCTCGTTGGATACGACCGACGCACGGCTGCTCCGGGAAATCCACGAGTATTTTTCGGGCCGCGACCGCATCGTCTATTGTGATATTTGTGCGTTTGGCGAAGCAGACGTCGATCTTTTTGAAACTGTAAGAAAAGCCGAGATGGATTATTTTAGAACAGTCCGAAGTTTTTGATGCGCATCCTTCATCTCAACACCTACGATATCCGGGGCGGCGCGGCGCGCGCCGCCTATCGCCTGCACTGCGGGCTGCGGCGCGCCAGTCTCGACTCGCGGATGCTGGTGTTGCACAAAGACGGCGACGATCCCTCGGTCACGTCGATGCTGCCGCTGCTGGGCCGGCTCGCCAGGGAATATACCAAAGCCATGCTGCGCCTCGAACTCGTCCCGCTGCACCTGTATTCCAGGCGACAGCCCGTGCCGTGGGGCCTCGCGTGGGCGCCCAACCCGGTCGCGCGGCTGGCCGGGCAGTCCGGCGCCGACCTCGTGCATCTCCACTGGATGAATCACGGTTTTATGCCGGTCGCCTCGATTCCACGGCTGAAGCAGCCTTTGGTCTGGACCTTCCAGGATCTATGGGCGGTCACCGGCGGCTGCCACTACCCCGGCGACTGCACGCGCTACCGGCAGGCATGCGGCGCGTGCCCGCAGCTTGGCTCCACGCGCCAGCACGATTTGAGTTATTGGACGCTGTGGCGCAAGAAACGCTGCTGGCGAAATCTCGACCTGACCATCGTCACGCCCAGCCGGTGGATGGCGGAGTGCATCAAATCCGGCGCGCTGTTCCGCGATGCGCGCGTGGCGGTCATCCTCACCGGCTTAGACACGGACCGCTACCGCCCGCTGGGCCGGCGCCTCGCCCGCCAAACGCTCAGCCTGCCCACCGACAAAAAGCTTATCTTGTTCGGCGCGGTCAACAGCACGAGCGACCCGCGCAAGGGGTTTCAATATTTGCAGCCGGCCTTGCGACGTTTGGCGGACGAAGAATGGGCGGGGCGGGCCGAACAGGCCGAACTGATCGTCTTCGGCGCGTCGGAGCCGCCCGACCCGCCCGACCTGGGCATGCGCGCGCACTATCAGGGCCACCTGCACGACGATATCAGCCTGGCGCTGCTCTACAGCGCCGCCGACGTGATGGTCGTCCCGTCGGTTCAAGAAGCGTTCGGGCAGACCGCCACCGAAGCGATGGCCTGCGGCGCGCCGGTCGTGGCGTTCGGCGCGACCGGCCTGCTCGATATCGTCGAACACCGGCACACCGGCTACCTGGCGCAGCCCTACGAAGCCGGAGACCTGGCGCGCGGCATCGCCTGGGTGCTGGAAGACGATGCCCGCCATGCGGAGCTTGCGCGCCGGGCGCGCCGGCGCATCGAAGATCAATTCACTTTGCCGCGCATGGCCGGGCGCTACATTGACCTCTATACCGAGTTATTGGACCGCGCAAGTGCGGCTAAGGACAACGACCGATGATGACTCTAAACGACCTCCCCGCTCCGCCGCCCGGCAAGACCGGCTGGCCCTGGACCGAAGCGCCCGCCCCGTTCCCCGCCGCACAGCCGGACGGGACGCCGTGGCCGCGCGTCACCGTCGTCACGCCGTCGTACAACCAGGCAGCTTTCATCGAGGAGACCGCCCGCTCGGTACTACTGCAAGGCTATCCTAACCTGGAGTACTTCGTCGTGGACGGCGGCAGCGCTGACGGCTCGGTCGAGATCATCGAGCGCTACACCGGCTGCCTGGCGTGGTGGGTCAGCGAGCCGGATGGCGGTCAGAGCGACGCGATCAACAAGGGCTTTGCGCGCGCCACCGGCGATATCATCGCGTGGCTCAACAGCGACGATGTGTACCTGCCGGATGCCATACCCGGCTCGGTCAAGTATTTGCTTGAACACCCTGAAGTCGATCTGGTGTACGGCGATGTTGTGTACACCGACGTAAACGGGAATCCACTCGGCACATTTTTAAGCGAACCCTTTAACCTCAAGCGTCTGGTCACCGACTTCTGTAGCATCCCGCAGCCAAGCGTCTTTCTGCGCCGCGCCGTCCTGGACGCGGTAGGGCCGCTGCGCGCCGATTTTCACTACAGCCTGGATTTAGAATGGTGGGTGCGCATCGCTTCGCACGGCTACCGGCTGGCCTATGTACCGGTCAAGCGGGCTAAGTACCGGCTGCACGGCGAGTCGAAGACCATCGCCGCCGACTTGCGCTTCCGCGACGAAGACAAAAAGATCAAAGACTTTTTCTTTGCACAGCCCGATCTCATGCCAGAACAGCGCGCCTGGCAACAAGAAGCTTACAGCAACGAAGCGATTTACCGGGGCCGCAGCCTGGCCCAGGCCGGCGACCGCAAAGCGGGCCTCAAATGGCTGTGGCGCGGCCTGTGGATGGCGCCGCTGCGCCCGCGTACCGCGTTGGTTTTGCTGATGATGATTGACGCCGTGACCGGGCTGAACTTGCGTGAATTGGCGCTTCATCTCAGAAATCGCCTTGCCCGCCTGGCGGAGGGACGATGAGCGCGACCGTCAGTCTCGTCATCCTCACGTATAACCGTGCCGACTTGCGCGACCGGGCTATTAATTGGCGACAGCGCCCTATATCCAAAAGGAAATGATAGCATATGCGCCATGACGCCAGACGTCCGGTCATCGCGCTTCTCTCTAGCCGCCTCGGTGATATCGGCGGCACCGAAACCCACATCCTGCAAGTAACCGAGGGCCTGCGCGATGAATTCAATTTCTATGTGTTGGCGCTTTGTTCCGACCGGATGCGCCAACAACTCGAAGCGCGCGGCGCTTCTGTCGTTGAGATGCCCGGCGCTGGTCAACTTGATCTGGGCAGCATTCGCCGTTACCACAGGTTCTTCACCGGCTATCATATTGACATCGTTCACACCCAAGATGCCCGAACTAGCATCACCGGACGCATCGCCGGACGGTTGGCAGGTAAACCTGTCATACACACTTATCACATCTCGCCCCTCCACTATCAGACGACTCGCCTCCGCCGCATTCTCTATCATATCGGCGAGGCATTGCTAAATTTGCTCATTACGGATATGTCAGTATTCGTCTCACAGAACACGCAGCAGCTCTATACTCGACGAGGCCTGGCGCGCCCGCAAAAGACACGGATTATTCGTAACGGCGTCGCTCTCGACGATTACGCGCCAAACGCACAACGCCGCGCTATCTGGCGGCAGAGACTCGGCATCCATCCCGGCACACTATTGTTAGGCAGTGTCGGTCAATTAGTCCCGCTTAAGGGTTATGATCTCTTGCTCGAAGCAGCAGCCTTATTACCTGACACCGTGCCCGGTTGGCGGCTTGCGGTTGCCGGCAGCGGCCCTATGCACCCAACTCTTGAACAAATCGCCCGGCAGAAAGGGCTTGAGGACAAGGTTCAATTCCTGGGTTATGTGCCTCACGAAGATATCCCCGGCTTTCTCAATGCATGTGATCTGTTTGTGCATCCTTCATATGCCGAAACTGGCCCTTATACCGTCATGGAAGCACAAGCGGCAAGTCTACCGTGCATCATGACCGAAGTCGGCGATTCGCATTTTCTAGTTCCCCACGGTGTAAAGGGATTCGTTGTGCCGCCGGGCGACGCCCGCGCGCTAACCGGTGCAATCGAGAACTTGCTGTCCGATGCTGATCTCCGTATGCGTATGATCGCATCTGTCCGCGAGGACATCGGAGAACTCTCGATCCAGATAATGCTGGATAAGATCAAAAATCTGTACCAAAGCCTGTTATGAGATAGCTCTGCAAGATAGCGTGGTTGCCGGTTTGGGGTATGGGGCGGGTTTGAAACCCGCCCATATGCATCAACTTAAGCGCTTTTTCCCCCTCTCCCCCGACCCCTCTCCCTCAAGGGGCGAGG
>JAFGMM010000294.1 GCA_016927535.1 Anaerolineae bacterium | reverse complement strand
CAGAATCGCGTCGAAGTGCGCGTTTTCCCCCTCTCCCCAACGTGGGAGAGGGGGCCAGGGGGTGAGGGGGAGCGAGTTCGCCAACAGTATCACCTGTGGAGAGGGGCTTAAGAACCGCCAATCCGCCGGATTCTCCCCCTCTCCATCCCAATGGAGGGGGCCGGAGGGTGAGGTGATTGTCTGCCATCTAATTGACTTGTCCATAAGAGTGATCGGCGCCGGCGGTGCGAAAAATACGCCCAAGACGACATGCGCGATCAACACCGCGTATAATATGCACGGGCAGCTTAAACAAAAGGCGAAAGGATAATGCAATGCATGGCAGTGGTTGGTTTGTTTACATGCGCGATTCCAGCGACGAAAAGTCGCAGGTTACCTGGGGGCTGCTTAAGCGCGTGATGAGCTACGCGCGCCCCTATGGGCTTCAGATTGCCTTGATGCTGGTTGCGATTCTCATCACGACCGGGTTGGGGCTGCTGACTCCGTTGATCCTGCGCCAGTTGATCGACCACGCCCTGCCGGGCAAAGACGTACAGCAGCTTAACCTGCTGGCGCTGGGTCTGCTGCTGATCCCGATTCTCAGCGGCGCGGTCCGCGTGTTCGAGCGCTATTTCAACGCTGCCATCGGCGAAGGCGTGATCTACGACCTGCGCGTGAGCCTCTACGCACATATGCAGCGCATGTCGATGCGCTTCTTTACCCACACCCAAACCGGCGAATTGATGAGCCGCCTCAACAACGACGTGATCGACGCGCAGCGCGCCATCAGCAGCACCATCGTTGATATCGTGACCAACACCATCACGGTAGTCGCCACGCTGGCGATGATGCTCACGCTGGAGTGGCGGCTGACCGCGCTGGGCGTGGCGGTGCTGCCGTTGTTTATCTTCGTGGCGCGCCGGCTGGGCGGGCGGCTGCGCGATATCTCGCGCCGGCAGATGGAGATCAACGCGCAGATGAACGCCATGATGAACGAGACGCTTAACATCGGCGGCGTGCTGCTGGTCAAATTGTTCGGGCGCAGCCGAGAAGAAGTCGCACGCTTCGGCGAGCGCGCGGCGGGCGTGCGCGACAAGGGCGTCGAGCGCGCCGTGCTTGGCGTGACTTTCTTTATGCTCATCGGCCTGTTGAGCGCGGTCGGGACGGCGCTGGTGTACTGGGTGGGCGGGCATCTGGTGCTGCAAGAGGTCTTCACCATCGGGACCATCGTCGCGTTCGGCGCGTACCTCGCCCAGCTTTACGGCCCGCTCCAGGGGTTGACGAACGCGCCGGTCGCCTTCGCCGCGTCGATGGTGAGCTTCGAGCGCGTGTTCGAGGTGGTCGATCTGCCGGTGGAAATCGGCGAGAAGCCGGGCGCGGCGGCGCTGGACGCGGTGCGCGGCGAACTGGTTTTTGATCGTGTAACGTTCGATTACGAGATCGGCGACACGCCTCTGCTCAGCGACGTGAAGCGCTACCATTCCGGGCAGATCGAAGCGGCGCTGTCGGGTCACGCGCCGCACAAGCCCAACGGCAAGCCGGGCGGCGATATCGAAAAGGCTAACTCGCAGGCGCGCGAGAAAGCGCTCGACGACGTGTCGTTCACCATCGAGCCGGGGCAGCTCGTGGCGCTGGTTGGGCCGAGCGGGGCCGGCAAGACTACGATTACCTACCTGATCCCTCGCCTCTACGACCCGACCGAGGGCAGCATCTACCTTGACGGGCGCGACTTGCGCGACGTGACGCTGGATTCGCTGGCGGCGCAGATCGGCATGGTGACGCAGGAGACACACCTGTTTCACGACACTTTCCGCACCAATTTGCTCTACGCGCGCCTGGGTGCCACGCCGGAGGAAATCGAGGCGGCGTGCAAGGCGGCGAACATCCACGACTTCATCGTGGACCTGCCCGACGGCTACGATACCATTGTGGGCGAGCGCGGCTACCGGCTCAGCGGCGGCGAGAAGCAGCGCGTCGCCATCGCGCGCGTCATCCTCAAGAACCCGCGCATCCTCGTGCTCGACGAGGCGACCAGCCACCTCGACAGCCAGGCTGAGGCGCTGATTCAAGAGGCGCTGGGCCGCGTGATGGAGGGGCGCACCAGCATCGTCATCGCGCACCGGCTGAGCACGATCCTGGCGGCGGATCTGATCCTGGTGATGGACCGGGGTAGAATTGTCGAGCAGGGCACGCACGAGTCGCTGCTCGCGGCGGGCGGGTTGTACGCGCAACTGTACGAGACGCAGTTCAGCCGGGAGCGGGAGGCGGTGCAATAAACGAACAAGAATGTATGTACTGCAAAGGCAAACTGGAAAAGAAACTCGTCGCGCGCATCCAGGAATATGAAGGGCGTTGGATTGTAATCGAAAACCTGCCCGCCCTGGTCTGTGACCAATGCGGCGAGCAGTTTTACACGCCCCAGACTCATGATCTTGTCGTTTCTCTTATTACCGGCAAGACCCGACCGGTACGCACCGAAGTAATCGAAGTCTACGACGCAGCCAGCGCCGCATGGCACAGTTCAGTCAAGTAGAAGCATTCGTATGAACATCCTCGGCATCGCCGGCAGCCCGCGCAAGAACGGCAGCACCGTCTACACGGTGTTGAATTGAGAACATAGCGCACAACCTGGCGTCGATGCTCAGCCGCCGGCGACCCTGGCCCAGAATCCGTATCTGTTATCTGTTACTGCGTGCAGCCCTCCAGCGCCGAACAGAACGCCTTGCACACCTCCGGCTGGGTGCCGGCGTAGAGGATGTAATACTCGTTGTCGTCACGGCGCAGGGTGTACGCGCTGCCGCACGGCTGGATTGCCGACGCCGCCGACATCTCCGGGCCTTGCGGGCGCACGCAGTCGAGGAAGGTCTGCGGGTTGGTCAGCCGGTTGCGGTCCACGATGACGATCACACCCGAATCGAGCGCGTAGTCGGCTTTGGTGAAGATGCGCCCGCTCACCGCGCCGGCCTCCTGGTAGCAGTCCATGATGCCGTCGATCACGGTGACCGCGCCCACCGCCGGGAGGTTGCCCTCCAACAGCGCCGCGCCGCCCGCCAGCTTGCTGATCGCATCGGTGAGGTCTTGCCCTTCCACGACGTTGTAGCCGGGAATGCTGGGCATCAACTCGGCGGCGGTAGGGCCGCTGGGCTGGCAGGCCGCCAGCAGGAGTAAGACAATCAACAGTAGATAACGTCGCATGGTAACATCTCCTTCCAGGTTACTCAACCACAAGGGGATTGTAGGAGCAAAAAGATGGAGCGTCAACCGTTGACTCTCTTCTCACATCTTGATATACTGGCTGCATGATGGACGCGATACATACTCCCATGCCTAGCAGCCCTACCCAACCACTTTCACCCGGAAGGAGGTCTGCTTAGGCGTTTGTATCGCGCAGCGCGTGTTGTTTATCCGCCAGCCCCCACTTCCGGGCGCTGGCTTTTTTGTTTTTAGCTATTAGCGGTTAGCAATTAGCTGTTAGCTGTTAGCGGTTGGCGGTTGGCGGTTAGCGGATAGCTCAAAAAAGCTAACAGCTAATAAGCTAATAGCTAACCGCTAAGCAAGGAGGCTTCTCATGCGTATCTCACAGTTGTTCGGTCGTACTCTCCGCGACGCACCCGCCGACGCCGAACTGCCCAGCCATCGGCTTGCTGTCCGGGGTGGGTTCGCGCGTCCCATCAGCGCCGGGATTTACGCGCTCATGCCTTTGGGCTGGCGCGTATTCCGCAAGATCGGCGCCATCATACGCGAGGAGATGGACGCCATCGGCGGGCAGGAGATGCTGATGCCGGTGCTCAACCCTGCCGAGTTGTGGCAGGCGACCGGGCGCTGGGCAAGCTTTGGGCCGGTGCTGCAAAAGCTCGCCAACCGCGACGGGCGCGACTTTGCGCTCGCGGCCACGCACGAGGAAGTCGTAACGGCGTTGGCGCTGCGCGAGATCGACTCGTATCGCCAACTGCCGCAGATTGTCTATCACATCCAGACCAAAGTCCGCGACGAGGTGCGCCCGCGCGGCGGGCTGATCCGGCTGCGCGAGTTCACCATGAAGGACGCCTATACGCTCGACCCGGACGTCGAGAGCTTGCAGGCGTCGTACAAGCGCGTGTACCAGGCGTACATCAACATCTTCGAGCGCGTGGGCCTGCGCGGCGTCGTCCCGGTTGAGGCCGACACCGGCTTGATGGGCGGTTCGGCGTCGCACGAATTCGTGATACCCAACGAGCGCGGCGAGGACAGCTTCGTCATGTGCGACCGGTGCAGCTACGCGGCGAACGTCGAAACCGCCGAGTTCATCGCGCCGCCCGGCGTGGCGGGCGACCTGCTGCCGATGGAAAAGGTCGCAACCCCCGACTGTAAGACTATCGCGGACGTAGCGGCGTTCGTCGGAGTGCCGACGCGCCAGACGCTCAAGGCGGTCTTCTATATGCACGACCCGCTGAACGGCGCGTCGGAGCAGTTCGTCTTTGCGCTGGTGCGCGGCGACCTGGAGATCAACGAGACGCGGGTCATCAACGCGCTGGGCGGCGGGCTGCTGCGCCCGGCAGAAGAACACGAAATCGAAGCGGCCGGCGCAACGCCGGGCTACGCATCGCCGGCCGGCCTGAAGGTGCGCAAGACCGGCGAGCCGGGCGGTGTGCCGGTGCTGGCGGACCGTTCGATCAAGAACGGCGCCAACTTTGTAGTGGGCGCAAACGACGCCGGTTATCATCACATCAACGCCAACTACCCGCGCGACTTCGACGTGACCGCCGTCGTCGATATCGCCGAAGCCGCCGACGGCCTGACCTGTGCGCGCTGCGGCGCGGGTACGCTGCACATCCACACTGCGATTGAGTTGGGGCACTGCTTTATGCTCGGCACGCGCTACAGCGAAGCGGTCGGCGCAACCTACGACGACGCCGAGGGCAAGACGCGCCCCATCGTGATGGGGTCGTATGGCATCGGCCTGGAGCGGCTCATGGCGGTCATCATCGAGCAGCACCACGACGAGCACGGCATCATCTGGCCGGCTTCGGTCGCGCCGTTCGAGGTGCACCTGCTGACGCTGGGCCGTTCGGACGCGATTCACGAGCGGGGCGGCGCGCTCTACGAAGAGCTGCGCGCGGCGGGTCTGGATGTGCTGCTCGATGACCGGCGGGAGCGCGCGGGCGTCAAGTTTAACGATGCAGATTTGGTCGGCGCGCCGCTGCGCCTCACCCTCAGCGAAAACACGCTGGAGGCCGGCGAAGTCGAGTACAAGCGGCGTCACGCCGGCGAACGCGGTCGTCTGCCGCTCGACGGGTTGGCGGGCCAACTGCGCGCCATGCTGGACGACCTGTCTGCATAACCATGCGCTGTGTAACAATGGTAGGGGCGGGTTTGAAACCCCCCATGCACATCAACTTAAGGTTATCGCCGGTTGCGACGGGCAAGAATTTTAACCGCGAATAACGCAAATAACGCGAATGAGAAAGAACCCAACCACGCACACACACGAATATGCACGAAGCGCCGCAACTTCGCCTTTTCTTTATT
>JAFGMM010000293.1 GCA_016927535.1 Anaerolineae bacterium | reverse complement strand
GACGCCCTCGCAGATGATGACGACCGGCGCGTAGACGTCGCCTTGCGCGCGGTCGGTTTTCACGCCGATGACCTGCCCGGCGCCGTCACGGATGAAGTCCACGACGGACGTTTTGGGAATCAGCAGCGCCCCTTCTCGCTGCGCCTGGTCGGCCCACCATACATCGAAGACCGCGCGCGACGCCATGTACGCGTCGGCGGGTTCAGCGCCCAGCTTGCCGCCCTGCACCGTCATCTTGGTGAGGCCGCCATCCTTCGAGAGCATCCAGAAGCCCGCCTCGGTGACGGGGCGTTCAAAAGGCGGCTTGCGATCCATAAAGTCGGGCAGCACTTCGCCGATGGCGTGCGTGTAGATCGCGCCGCCGAAGTAGTTCTTGCCGCCGGCCTTCTGCCCGCGCTCGATCAACGCGATGTTCAGCCCCTCGCGGGCCATCACCATCGCCGCAGCGGAACCGGCCAGCCCCGCGCCGACCACAATGACATCGAAGCGAATTTTTTCATCTTGGGTATTCATGCCAGGGCCTCCTTGCGCGCCTTGATGTCCTTGATCATCGCCGGGATCACCTCGAAGAGATCGCCCACAATGCCGACGTCGGCCACGTCGAAGATGGGGGCGTTGGGATCGGAGTTGATGGCGATGATGAAATCGGAGTTTTGCATGCCGACTTTATGCTGCAAGGCGCCGGAAATACCGGCGGCGATATAGAGCTTGGGCCGCACCGTCCGCCCGGACTGCCCCACCTGATGCGCGTAGCTGATCCAGCCCGCATCCACGCAGGGCCGGGACGCGCCGACGACGCCGCCCAACTCGTGCGCCAGTTCCTCGATCAACTTGAAGCCTTCAGGCGTGCCCAGGCCGCGCCCGCCGGAAACGATGACATCCGCGTACTCGATATCGACGCTCTCGGCCTGGTCACGTATGAATTCCAGGATGCAGGCTTCGGTGTCTTTCTCGTCCAGCGGAATTTCCTCGCGGAAGATTTCCCCGACGGCCTCCGGGTTGTACGGTGGCATCGGGAACACACGCGGGCGCACGCTCGACATCTGCGGGCGGCTCTGGCGGCAAAGAATCGTCGCCATGATGTTGCCGCCGAACGCGGGACGGGTCGCCAGCAGCAGGCGTTGCGCCGATCCCTTCACCTCGCCCATTTCCAGGCCGGTGCAGTCGGCGGTCAACCCGGTGCGCAGCGAGGTCGCCACCGCGCCGGCCAGGTCGCGCCCTAACGTCGTCGCGCCGATGAGCAGGACCTCCGGCTCATACTTGCGCACCACGCCCACGATGGATTTGTAGTACGGGCAGTTGCGATAGCTCTCCAGTTCAGGCTCGTCAACCAGATAGACGCGCTCAGCGCCATACTTGATGGCCTCTTGCGCGATGGCCTCAACTTGGTTCCCCAAAAGGATACATTCGACGTGGACCTCGTCGCCGGCAACATCGGCCTCTTCTTTGACCTCGGAGGCAAGCCGGCTGGCGACGCCCAACAATTCCCAGGAAACCGGATGCGCCTTACCCTCTTCTTGCTCGATGAAAACCCAGAACCGGCGCGCGCTCATCGGACACCTCCTAAAACGGATGTGAGGATACCGGCGGCGTCGGCCTTGGCGAACGCCGTCGCGACGGCGGCTTCCACGCCGATCTCGCGGCTGTTGATCTTCTCACCGGCTTCGGGCAGCGGCGGCGTCCCCATCTTGAAGACCACCGTAGGCGAGCCGCGCACGCCGACGTGTTCCGCATCGAAGTACCCCGCGCTATCCATCGTCAACACTTCCGGCTCGTAGCGCAGCGAGCGGATGAGATCGGGCAGCGGCGCAAAGGGCACCTCGGCGATCTCTTTTTCGCACGTCACCAGCGCGGGCAGCGGCGCTTCGACAACTTCCGTCCAGCGCTCGGTCTTGCGTTCGACGACGATCTGGCGTTTAGCGAGATCGATGTCGCGGATCTTAACCGCATAGGTGATGATCGGTAAATCGAGCCGCACCGCCACCCCCGGGCCGACCTGGGCTGTATCGCCGTCAATCGCCTGCTTGCCGAAGAAGACCACATCGATGGGGTCTTTCTCGTGGATTGTCTTGATAACCTGGGCGAGCACGTAAGAGGTCGCCAGAGTATCCGCGCCGGCAAACTTGCGGTCAGAAACGAGATAGCCCGCATCGGCTCCCAATTCGACAGCCTCACGGATCGTCACCGTGAACGAGGCCGGCCCCATCGAAACGATTGTGACCTTCCCCCCTAACTTGCGCTTCCACTCCACAGCAGACGCCAGCGCGTGCGCGTCGTAGGGGTTCATGATCGCCGGTACACCCTCCCGCACCAGGTTCCCCGTTTCGGGGTCAATGCGGATGTTGGTCGTGTCCGGCACCTGCTTGATAGCGACAAGTGCGTGAAACAAATTCCACCTCCTTAAAATGGCAAATGGCGAATGGCAAATCATGAACGAGAAAAACCGGGATTTTCCTGAAATCCCGGTTTTTGGGCACATCAATGCCGTGGGGTGAACTGCGGTTCGATGATCTCGCCGTTGCGGATGGCGATTCCGTTGCGCAAGGCATCATTCTGTGCAAAGGCAGAGACCGGCCCCATGGTGGTGATGTGCTGGATGTAAGACCAGGCCGCGTTGTTGAACGCGTGCGTCGAAGTGCGCGGCACGCCGCCGGGCACGTTGGGGACGCAGTAATGCACCACATCTTCCTCAAT
>JAFGMM010000292.1 GCA_016927535.1 Anaerolineae bacterium | reverse complement strand
TTTCCCCCTCGCCCCGGCGTGGGAGAGGGGGCCAGGGGGTGAGGGGAAGAATTGGCATTGTCAATCATCGTCTTGACCAACACAGAATCCGCGTTTATCCGTGTTTATCCGCGTCCTAATTTTCTTTCCGCCAAAAATCTGGGTGCGCCCAAACATCTTGACACGGCATTTATACAAGCTTATAATTTGCTTGAACTTCCCTATATAAGTATACAAGCATAGAGCCTTTGACTAGCCCTATGGTCGAACAGAAGACGAAGATCATCGCCTGCGCCACCGTTATCGAGGAAATGCTCCCCCTGCTGCCGCCCGACATAGGGTATGAAGTGCTGGATTTCGGCCTGCATCTCAGACCGCAGAGCTTGAAGAAGGCCTTGCAAGACGCCATCGACAAAGCCGGCGAAGAAGCCGATACCGTCATCCTCGGCTATGGGCTGTGTTCGATGGCGGTCGTGGGGTTGACTGCGACGAACTGCACCCTGGTCGTGCCGCGCGTGGACGACTGTATTGCGATCTTCCTGGGGTCCTGTGCCGCCTATAATGAGCAGGTTCGACAGGAACCCGGCACGTATTACCTGACCAAAGGCTGGATTGAAGTCGGCGATACGCTGCTCGACGAGTACAACCGCACGGTTGAGCAGTTCGGGGAAGAACAGGCCAGACGCATTATGGGCATCATGCTAAAAAACTATAAACGCCTGGTCTATATCGATACCGGAGCACAGGACCAGGCGCGCTACCAGGCCTACGCGCGCCGGGTGGCCGAGCAGTTTTCGCTGCGATACGAGGAGATAGCCGGGTCTAACGATCTGGTTAAGAAAACGCTTTTCGGGCCGTGGAATTCGGATTTTGTCGTCGCTGCGCCGGGACAAACCATTACCTATCTTGATTTCAAGGCGGCGGCTCATGTACGAGGTTGACCTTCAGCCGGTCGGTAAGCGGGCAACGGCGTCTTCGGAAGCGAGTTTGCTAGACGTGATCCGGCGCGCCGGGATCGAACTGGCTTCGGTGTGCGGGGGCGAGGGTCACTGCGGGCAGTGCCGGGTCGTCGTGCTTGCCGGCGAGGTTTCCCCGCCGACCGCGGACGAGGCGTCCATCCTGACCGAGTTGGAGATACGCAGCGGAGAGCGCTTAGCTTGCTGCACCTATCCTAAAAGCAATGTCAAGATTCACCTCCCGAACAGTTCTCTGCTGACCCATTCCAGGCTCCAAATCGAAAGCAGCCTGCGCGACGTTCCCGTGGACCCGCTCATCGCCGCCTACGCGGTCGAGATCGAGCGGCCCAGCCTGGCGCATCCCATCTCGGACCTGGAGCGCGTCGCCGCCGCCGTCCCCGCCGCGCCCCATCTCTGCGCAGAACCGGCGGTTCTCAGGCAGATATCGAACAAAGCCCGCGACTACCAATGGCGGATATCGGTCTACGTCCGCGGTGCGGAGGTCGTCGGGATTGCGCCCTATGCGCGCCCGCCGGTCGGTATGGCCGTCGATCTGGGGACGACCAAGATCGCGGCCTTTCTGCTAGACCTGGAGACCGGCGAAGAACTGGCCTCAGACGGCGCGCTCAACCCGCAGATCGGGTACGGTGAAGACATCATCAGCCGGTTGAACTACGCGCGCCGCCACGCGGACGGGGCGCAGGTTTTGGCCGAAGCGCTGTGCAAGACCCTTGATGACCTGTTGGGCAAACTCACCCGGCAGGCAGGAGTCGAGCGCTGCCAGGTAGCCGACCTGTGTATGGTCGGCAACACGGCGATGACTCACCTGCTGCTGCAACTGCCGACCGGCCAGTTGGCGGTCGCGCCTTACGTGGCGACCAGCAATCTCGCCGTGGATGTCAAAGCGCGCGATCTCGGCCTGACTACGGCGCCTGGGGCTTATGTCCACATCCCGCCCGGCATCGGCGGGTTCATCGGGGCCGACCAGGTTGCGATGATGCTGGCATCCGACATGGACCGCGCCGAGCGGGTCACCCTGGGCATCGATATCGGGACCAATACCGAGATTGCGCTTGCCAAGCCGGGCGCGGGCTTCTTGTCGTCTTTGTCCTGTGCGTCCGGCCCGGCCTTCGAGGGGGCGCACGTCAGCGACGGCATGCGGGCCGCCGCCGGAGCGATTGAAGCGGTCCGCCTGCAAGACACAACCGTTCACCTCAAGACGATCGATCACGCGCCGCCTATCGGCATGTGCGGGTCGGGGATCATCGACGCGGTTGCCGAGCTGCGGCGCTGGCAGATTATTAACGCGCGCGGGCGCTTCGACAAGGGCCACGCGCGAACTTCGGAAGGACGGTTCGGGCCGGAGCTGCTGCTTGCCCCGGCGTCGGACAGCGGCAGCGGTCGCAATGTCGCCATCACCCAGAAGGATGTCAACGAGATTCAGCTTGCAAAGGGCGCGATCCGCGCCGGTCTAGAGGTGCTCCTGCTGGTCACAGAAACATCCCCGGACGACGTTCAAGAGGTCATCATTGCCGGGGCTTTCGGCTCGTTCCTGGATGTCGAAAGCGCGCTGGACGCCGGTCTCTTGCCGTATTACCCGAATGCCGTTTACCGGCAGGTCGGGAATGCGGCGGCGGTCGGGGCGAAGTGGGCGCTGGTCTCGCGCGCCGAGCGCGAACGCGCGCGCCGCATCGCAAGCGCCACACGGTATGTCGAACTGACGACTTACCCCAAATTTAGCCGCCTCTTTGCCCTGGGGATGCTCTTCCCGGCGGACGACGCATTGCGGAATAAAAAGTAAGGATAGAACTATGCAAATCATTGGCGAGAAAATAAACGGCACCCGGAAGCGGGTCGCGCAGGCCATCGCCGAACGCGACGCCGGCTTCATCAAAGACTTAGCCGTTAGACAGGCCGAAGCGGGTTCGGCGTGGCTGGATGTCAACGCCGGCACGCGCCCCGACCTGGAGCCGGACGACTTGGTCTGGTTGATCGAAACGATTCAGCCGGAGGTCGATATCCCGCTGTGTCTCGACAGCGCCAACCCCCTGGCGTTGCGGGCCGCGATTGGGGCCGTAAACAAAACCCCTATGATTAACTCGATCAGCGGGGAGCCTGGCCGTCTGGAAAAGATTCTCCCGCTCGCGGCGGAGCACGGCTGCCAGGTGATCGCGCTCGCCCTGGACGAGAAAAAGATTCCGGAGACCAGCGCCAAGCGCCTGGCGATCATCAGCCAGGTGATGGCGGCGACGCGGGCCGCCGGCGTCCCTGACGAGCGCGTGTACTGCGACCCGCTGGCGATGACGCTCGCCACCAACATCCACAGCGCCGAGGTCGCATTCGAGACGATGCGCGGCATCAAAGCGGCGTTTCCTGGCGTACATCTGACGATTGGCTTGAGTAACATCTCGTTCGGGCTGCCGGCCCGCAAGTATGTCAACCGGACTTTCTTAACCCTGGCAATCCAGGCGGGGTTGGACAGCGCCATTCTCGACCCGCTGGACCGCGAAATGCGAGCGGCTATTCTTGCCACCGAACTTGTTTTAGGGCGCGACAAGCACTGTCTGAACTATGTTCGCGCGTCGCGCGCCGGGGTCTTTGACGAGAGCAAATGACGTAGAGGAGGCTATCGGAGGAAAGGACAGGGTAGATATCAAGGGGAGCCGCACCGATTCAACACTTAACACATTGAAGGAGATTGCCGGAAACGGGCAATCGCTAGTTGGATGAGGCAGGGCCTGGCCTCTGCCTCATCCAAAGTCTGTAACCGCCGACACATATCACTAAAAAAGGATAAAACCATGACACAAAAATTAATTGACGCTATCACCGAGATGAACGAAGCGGAAGCTTTGAAACTCGCCAACGAATTGTTGGACGGTGGTACTCCTCCTCTGGATGTGCTCGACGCCTGCCGTAAAGCAATGGAGGTCATCGGCGAGCGGTTCGAGGCCGGGGACTGCTTCGTCCCGGAGTTGATCCTGGCCGGCGAGATGATGTCTCAGATTTCTGAGGCCATCAAACCGCACTTGAAGCAGGGGGAGGCCGACCAGAAGTTGGGCAAGGTCGTATTCGGCACGGTCGAGGGCGATATCCACGACATTGCTAAAGATATCGTGGCGTTTATGCTGGACATCAACGGCTTCGAAGTCATCGACCTCGGCGTGGATGTGCCTCCGAAGAAGTTCGTCGATACGGTGAAGGCGACGGGCGCGACCATCGTCGGGCTGAGCGGTTTCCTCACGCTCGCCTATGACCCGATGAAGGCCACGGTCGAAGCGCTGAAGGAAGCCGGTCTGGACGTTAAAGTCATGATCGGCGGCGGTCAAGTGGACGAAAATATCCGCGAGTATACGGGCGCCGACGCCTACGGCAAGGATGCGATGGCCGCCGTTGCGCTCGCCAAGCAATGGGCAGGGTAACACAAAATGACCTCAAGCAAAGCGCCAGATGCGGACAAGCCCGCCGAGCAGTTAGCTGCCGAGCGCAACCAGCGGGTTGCAGACGCAGTACAGTTAAAACAACCGGATCGTGTTCCGCTTTTACTGGGCATGGGCTACCTGTTGGCCGAGATGGGAGGCATCACCAAGCAAGAGCTGTACGAGAATCCGGACAAAGCGCAGGCGCTATTGGAGGAAGCCGCGCTGCGCTTTCAGCCCGACGCGCTCATGGGGGCGTGGCACACACCCGGACCCAGCAAGGCGCTGGGCGACCGCATGACCAAGTGGCCCGGCTACGGGCTGGAGTCTAACGGCTCGTTCCAGTTCAACGAGCGCGAATTCATGAAAGCCGAGGACTACGACGCCTTTCTGGAAGACCCGGCGGATTGGGCGATCCGCGTTTATCTCCCGCGCGCCTTCAGTAAATTAGAGGGGTTGGCGATGCTGCCGCCGCTCGGTATGGCGCTGTTCGGCTACTACAATACGCTGAACTTCGGCGTGCTCAGCGCGCCCCCGGTGGTCGAAGCGTTCGAAGCAATCGGCGAAGCTGCGAAGCGGACGGCGGAGTGGGGCGCGCGGATGGTGGCGTCTGCCCAACGGCTGGCGGCATTGGGCTTCCCCCCGTTTACCATGTTGGCGGGCAGTCTCATCGAAGCGCCCTTTGACTTTATGTCGGATACGCTGCGCGGGATGCGGGGCGTCTTCCTGGATATGCTGCGGATTCCCGATAAGCTGCTGGCCGCCGAGGCGAAAGTATCGCGCTTCTTGATCCGGCACGCCATCACGAACTGTAAGGCGGTGGGTGTACCTTACACGTTCATCCCGCTGCATCGCGGCTCGGACGGCTTTATGTCGCTGAAGCAGTTCGAGAAGTTCTACTGGCCGCAGTTGAAAGATATGATCTTGCAGCTAATCGACGCAGGCATCACGCCCTGGGTGTACTACGAGGGCGTCTGGGACGAGCGCCTGGCGTATTTGGCCGAACTGCCCAAAGGCAAAACCGCCGGCTCTTTCCAGGACAGCGACATTTTCAAAGTCAAAGAAGTCGTCGGCGATACCATGTGCATCATGGGAGGCATGCCGCTTTCGCTGCTCAAACCCGGCACCGACCCGGAGAAAGTGCGCGAGCGGACTCAGCGCCTCTGCGAGGAGGTCGGCAAGGGCGGCGGCTTCGTCATGACCACGAACGTCATGGAGTTGGAGGGCTGCGACCCCGACCTGGTCGACGTTTGGGCAAACGCCACCAGGGAATACGGCGTGTATACTTAGTGCAAGAACCAGGCTGATACCTTGAATATGGATTTGTTGTTTGAACCTCACCCCCCTCTGTCCCCCCTCGCCACGCCGTGGCGAGGGGGAGGACGCGCGCCGCGCGGCGGGGGGTGAGGTCAACATTCAAAGCATCAGCATTGACTTTGTACTTAGCGTGTCGCTCCGCAAATGATCCGGCGGCGGCGGGATGCCCCGGCGCTGCCGGCTGTGGAAAAGCTGCTTAGAATAGAACGTTAAACCGCAAAATTCTAAGCGAGTACGAGGAGGTTAAACAATGTTGCCTGAAAACTGGAAGACGATGACTCCAGATGAAAGATTCGAAGCCCGGCTCGCGGGTTGGCTCTCAACCGAAGGCAAACCGTTCGAGACGGAGGAAGCCGCAAAAGCCTATCGAACCCGCGCGCAGCGGTTCGCCGACGTCATCAAACTGAAACAACCGGACCGCGTGCCGTGCTACTCCAACTTTGGCGGCTACGTGGCCCAACATGCCGGGGTCTCGCACGGCGAGATGTTCTATGATTACGACAAAGCCGTCGGGGCGATGATCAAATTCCACGAAGATTTCGACCTGGAGTACACCGCGCTGGGGAACTTCTTGCCGGGCAAAGTTTACGATTTGCTGGGCTACAAGGTCTACCGCTGGCCGGGGGGAAGTCTGTCTGAGGAGATTCCTTTCCAGTGCGTGGAAGACGAATACATGAGGCCGGACGAGTACGACGCGCTGATCGCCGACCCGGAAGGGTTCTGTATGCGGGTCTATATGCCGCGCGTGTTCAGCGCCCTGGCCGGCTGGCAAATGCTCCCCTCTTTCTACGGCTCGACCGAGATGCCCTTTGTGCCGTTTATGATGGCCCCCATTGGGGCAGCCCCGCCGATCCAGGCGGCTTTCAAGACGCTGCTCGAAGCCGGCCAAGCGACCGTGGAATGGCTCGGCGCGAATGCGCGGGTCGGCGCCGTCACGCTGAGCAAGATGGGGCTGCCGGCCACCGCCGGCGGCTTCACCAAAGCGCCGTTCGACTACATCGGCGACACGCTGCGCGGGACGCGCGGCGTCATGCTGGATATGTACCGCCAGCCGGGTAAGCTGCTAGAAGCGCTTGACCGCCTGATACCGATGGCGATCAATATGGCCGTGGGGAGCGCCAATGCCGGCAACCCCCTGATTCTCATCCCGCTGCACAAGGGAGCCGACGGCTTCATGTCTAATGCGGACTTCGAGAAGTTCTACTGGCCTTCCTTCAAGGCGCTGCTGCTCGGTCTGATCGACGAGGGGATCATTCCCTTTATGTTCGTCGAGGGCGGCTATAACCAGCGCCTGGACTTCATCGCCGAGGCGGGGTTGCCGGCCGGCAAGACGGTCTGGATGTTTGACCAGACCGACATGGCGGCGGCCAAAGAGAAGTTTGGCAGTTGGGCATGCATCGGCGGTAACGTCCCGGCGTCGCTGTTCAAGGCCGGGACGCCGCAGCAGATGGAAGCTTACGTCAAGAATCTGATTGATACCGCCGCGCCGGGCGGCGGGTTCTTCGTGGCGCCGGGCGCCGTCATTGATGACGCTGTGGCGGAGAACGTTCACGCCTACATCAAGGCGACGAAAGAGTACGGCGTCTACTAAACGATACGCTGCGGCTAAACGGCATTGATCGGTGGATACACCAGACATAGGGGCGGGTTTGCAAACCCGCCCCATATGCATCAACTTAAGCGCTTTTTTCCCCCTCTCCCCCGACCCCTCTCCCTCAAGGGGCG
>JAFGMM010000291.1 GCA_016927535.1 Anaerolineae bacterium | reverse complement strand
TTTCCCCCTCTCCCCGGCGTGGGAGAGGGGGCCAGGGGGTGAGGGGGAGAATTGGCATTGTCAATCATCGTCTTGACCAACACAAAAATGCACCGAAAACCTTGTGTAGCTACGGTGAAAAATCCTATGCGACCGACGACTCAGTTTCGCGTCTGCCGTTTGAACGTCACGACGTAGCCGTTCAGTACGACCTCGCCGTCTTCCAGGCCGCCGGGCGGCACACAGGGCCGCGCCTCGATTGGGGCGCTGGTGCTGCTGCGTCCGGGCAGTTCGACCCGGTAGGTTTGCTCGGCCTCCATCGTGAAGTCGGCGAAGCCGGCGTCTTTGCCGGGCTGCAAACCGGTGAAGAAGCGGTCTTGCCCGCCGCTCCACGTCACCCGCACCTCGACGCCCGGTATGCCGGTGTCGTCGGCCTCGCGCACGTGGATTTGCAGCGCGCCCGAAAACTGCGCGTTGCAGAAGGCCGTGATACCGGCTACTTCAAACGGGCCGGCGGGCGTGGGCGAGGGCCGGGCGGTGGGCGTGAGGCGGGCCGGGTCAAAAGTGGGCGTGGCGGTGGGCGTGGCGGTGGCGGTGGGTGTGGCGGTGGCGGTGGGCGTGGCGGTGGGCGCTACGATAAACGAGGTCTGGGTGGGCGCCGGGGCCGGCCCCATCGCAAAGTCGGCGCAGGTCGGCTCGCCGAAAGCGTGCGCCAGTTCGACCAGCGCAAAGGTACTCTCGACCTCGCCGGCGCGGGCGCGGCGGAAAAACTCGCAGGCGCGGCGCGCGACGGCGACGCCCGGCTGCTCGAAGTTGAGCGGCTCCAAGCGTTCCTCGGCGCGGGCCAGGTTTTGATCGTGCCGGTAGGCCAGCGCGACCATCGCCAGGTACGCATCGCGCGCTTCCTCGCCGAGCTGCCAGGGCGCGGTATCGTACTCGATCACCGGGTTGATGACCCAAGTGTAGAACAGTGCAATGCCCAGCCCGGTCAAAGACCCGACGAGCAGCCCGGTCCAGGAGATTCGCCGTCCCATCCCCTAACCTTCTCCCGGTGCAGATGCGGCCGGCGTCGGCGGGATGCGGTAGATTTCCATCGCCGGGGTGAGCCGGCCCATCGCCTCCGAGAGCGCGACGAGATCGGTGATGCTGGCGACGCTCTTGCCGCGCGAGATATAGCGCTCGGTCACCTGCTGCACCCAGTCGGTGGTGATGGGTAGGCCCAGCGGCGCCAAGCGCTTGATGGCGAGGTCGAGGTCGCCGTCGAGCCGGTACGCCGAGGCGACCATGACCGTATACTCTTCTTTATAAGGCTGTGCCAGCAGTCCAAGCGGGCTATCGACGTAGCGCACCGGCGCGATGCCCCAACCGACCACGAAGCCGGCGACAATGCCCAACAGCGTCCCGATGGCTACCGATAGCACGAGTCGTCGCATCAGTCCAGCGAATCCCACTTGGGCAGCGGCTTGACGAAGGCGGTAAACAGAAAGGTGAACGCTGCGCCCGTGACGAAGCCGCCTACGTGCGCCCACACCGCCACGCCGCCAATCGTGAAGCTGTCCGCGGCAAGCTGGCCGATGCCGTCGATCAGGTCCAGCAGGAAGATGTAAAGCAGCATGTAAAAGGCGTGGAGTTCGGCGGTGCCGACGGGGATGCGGTAGAGCAGCACCACCGAGCGAATGCGCGTGGTGGGATAGAGCAGCAGATAGCTCCCCAGGATGCCCGAAATCGCGCCGCTGGCGCCGACCGTGGGCGCACAGCTCCAACTGTTGAGGAGCGCGTGGGCAAAGCTGGCCGCATAGCCGGCCAGGAGGTAGAACAGCAGGAACCACTTCCGGCCCATAAAGCTCTCGATGTGCGGGCCGAAGACCAACAAGAAGGCCATGTTACCGATGAGATGTACCCAACTGCCATGCAGGAACATGGACCGGGCGAAGTCCAGGATGGTATCAACAATCGGGTCGCCGCCGATTGTGCACGGCACTACCGCCAGATCGTTGAACGTCTGGCCCAACTGCATGCCGAGGGATAGCTCCCAGAGGAACACGAGGACGTTAATAACAATAATGGCATAGGTCACATAGGGGATTCGTTCTGTGTCGCGCAGTACTTTGATAGGAAACATCGCCCACCGCCTTACACCAACTGGCTACCGTCTTTTACTATACTACCGACCTCTTCTCCAAGCCAGCCGGTTGAAGATCAGACATCAAACGCCAATCTGCCGGCGACAAACCCCGGCAAGAGAACCCGGCGCTACCACGCATGCGCCACATAGAGATGATATAGAAAACACATCGTCGAGGTCGATGTGTTTTCGGCTTAGAGATGAGCCAAACGCCCAACCACAACCGCTATGAATGTTCCTGGCCCAGGATTTCGATCACCGTATCGTAGGCTTTTTCAGGCGATACCATCGTGAGGCGCAGCTTGCTTTGCTCGCCGAGAATTTCCTGTGCGCGTGCGATTTTATCCTCCGGCACCAGCACCACCACCGGGATGTCATGGGTGCGGCAGGCGCTGAGAAAGTCGCGTGCACCGATGGGCATATCGGTAGTGGGCAGGATTTTATGCAGGTACGTGATGACCAGCGAAATGACATCTTGCTTGGTCAGGTGCCCTACATATTTGCCGTGTCCATCGAAACCGTTGCCCAGGGGCGTGGTGCCGATGCCGTCCAGGTTAAGCCGGGTGAGGATGAGCGGATCGGTGCCTTCCATATAGCCAACAGTTGCCATGATTGCGTGCCTCCTGCCCTGTAAGATTGCGATATGCGATGTGGAGCATTATCTCCGGCTCAGTGTAACACCCGTCCGAACAAGTGTCAACGCACACGCAAACAATCTACCCATTGTACCGTTCAATTCGCCCGACTCAACCGCGCCGCCGCCATGCCACGACCCACAGCACGCCGGCGAGGACCAGCATTACCAAGCCGGCCAGCAGCAGCGCCGCGCCCGGCGCTGCCGAAGCGCCGGGCGCCGGAGTCGGGGTGGGCGCCGGCGCGAGCATAGGTGATGGCAGTGCGGCGGTAGGCTCTACCGCCGCTTCGCGCGCGGCCAACGTCGCCGCCGGCGAAGGTGTAGGCGACGACGACGACGGAAGCGCGCCGTTCGGCTGCACCATCACGGTCGCCGTTGCCGTAACGGTTTGGACTTTATCCGCCTCGACAGCGCTCACCGCCGCTTCTTCCATCTCCATCTCGTGGGTCGCTCCGGTTGCAGACTGGGCGGCGATATCCCCGGCGGTGATCTCAGGCGGCGGGATGAAAGCTTCAGGTGAGTCTTCGGACCGGCCGGCCTCGCCCGGCGCGCCGCCGAAACCGCCCCCGCTCGGCGGCAGCTCGCCCGGCTCGTAGAGCATTTCCCCGCCGTCCGCGTCGGGCAGTGCGCCCATGTTGAGCGGCTCTTGACCCGATTGGTCATCGCCGAAGGCGCTCCACTCCGCCGACGGCGAAGCCGTGGGGCCGACCATCGCCGCCGGCGGCGCGGTCGGCGTAGCCG
Organism: Anaerolineae bacterium; assembly: GCA_016927535.1. Classification (GTDB taxonomy): domain Bacteria; phylum Chloroflexota; class Anaerolineae; order Aggregatilineales; family JAFGMM01; genus JAFGMM01. The sequence goes on along the minus strand of JAFGMM010000291.1, from coordinate 43,236 downwards.
GCGGCGCTGCGTCGCCGCGCTCATCTACCGCCGCCGTCACGGGCGGCAGAGTCGGCTGTGCGGCGGCCGGCGCTGCCGCCGGCGCAGACATGCTTTGCATACCGCCGCTCATCAGCAGCACGAAACCCAACACCAGCGCCACCGACGCCGCCGCGCTCAGCGCGCCGGCCAGGCGCACGCTCCACCAGGTAAAATCACGCCCGCGCGCCCGGCGTCCGTACACCTCCGGGTCAAGCGTGAAGTTGCGCGGCGCGCGCACCGGCGGCAGGTCATGGAGCAGCTGCACCGTCTCGCGCAGGGCATCCAGGTCGGCGCGGAGGGCGGCGTTTTCGGCCAAGCGCGCTTCCAGGGCACGGCGTTCTTCCGGGGCGAGCGCATCGTCTATGTAGGCCGAGAGCCGTTCCAGGTCACGATCTTGCTCCCTCATGAGCGCGTCACCTCGTGGATTCCTCACTGCTTTCACTATCTAGACGATACCGGCGGGGCAAAAGTTCCCGCACCGCGCCCAGGCAGACGCGCAGCCGGCCGCGCGCCCGGCTCAAGCGTGACTTTACCGTGCCCAGCGAAACACCCGCGATATCCGCCGCCTCTTGGTATGAGCAGCCTTGCACGTCGCACAGCACCGCTATCATCCGCTGGTCGTCGGGCAGCGCGTTGATGCAGCCCTGGATTGCATCGCTGAGCGCAGCGTGTTCGGCGTGCGCTTCGGGGTTTTCGGGCCGGCTGACCAGGGGGGCCGGCTCGGTGTAGTCGAGCACGTCGATATCGGCGGTCGGGCGGCGTTTGCGGCGGCGCAGTTCGTCGTAGCAGGCGTTGGTGACGATGCGCATCAGCCAGCTTTTGAAGCTGCCGCCGCGAAACCGTTCGATGCCCCGGTAGGCCGAAATAAACGCTTCCTGCACCGCATCGGAGGCCGCGTGGTGCTCGCCCATGACGCGGTAGGCCATGTTGTACACCGCGTCCTGGTAGTGCAGCACCAGGGTATTGAAAGCGTTGATATCGCCCCGTTGGGCGTCTTCGATCAGCCCTGCTTCGTCCATGCCGGCAATGTATCCCATCACAGACCGATCAGACAAACCCGCGCCAACACCAACCTGTTGACGCAAACCGCGAATTAGCTTATACTCATCGCACTACGCCGGAGTGGCGGAATTGGCAGACGCACGCGACTCAAAATCGCGCGGGCTTATCACCCATGTGGGTTCGATTCCCACCTCCGGCACACTGCGCGGGGCCGCCTCCCCCGCGCCTTTTTTTTACCCCTTTACCCCTTGCGCGCAAAATCGATCACGTCCGCCAGCGGCGCGGTCGCCAGGCCGATCAACCGGTCGGCCCCGGCGTAGTAAAAGTAGAGGGTATCGTTGACGACCGGATTGGCGCAGCTAAACACCACGTTCGGCACGTCGCCTTTGAATTCCCAGGTCTCCTCCGGCTCCATGAAAAACTCCTGGGGCCGGCTGATGACGCGGGTCGGATCGTCGCCGTCGAGCAGCGCCACCGATTGGCGGTAGACGTGAAATTCGTTGTAGCCGTGGTAGAACAGCAGCCAGCCCGCATCGCAGCGCACCGGCACGCCGCTGGCGCCGATGCAGGTATTATCCCAGCCCACGCTGTTATCCGGGCGCGGCGACATAATGACCCGGTGGTCGGTCCAGTTGACCAGATCGTCGCTGAAAGCGATCCAGATATCGGGAGGGCGGCGGTGCAGGATGGCGTAGCGCCCGGCGATCTTCTGCGGGAACAACACATGATCTTTGTTGCGGGCACGCTCCAGCGGGCCGATATCCTCCCAGACGATCAAATTTTCGGAGCGGGCGACCATCGGGAAATACAAGCCGCCGGCGCCGTAAGCGGTGTAGCACATGTAAAACGCGCCCTCGAGCGGGGTCACACGCGGGTCTTCGTTGCCGCGATAATCGTCATCGCCCATATGCGGCGCAAGCACCGGCTCGCCCAGGCGGTTCCAATGCACGCCGTCGGCGCTGACTGCGTAGCCGATGCGCGAGATGTAATCGAAGCCTTGCGCGCGGTAGAGCATATGAAACAGACCGTTGTGGTGCACGACGCCGCAGTTGAAGACGTTCAGCGCCTCCCAGGCATGATTGGGATCGGGGGCCAAGACCGGGTTGGCCGGATGTCGCTTTAAACGCATCGAAAGAACCTCTCAGTTTTGTCAAGTCACAAAGCGCCGATTATTATACACCACCTTGCACGCTTTCTTTCAGCGCCCACACCAATCCCGCGTTGACCTCCCCGACCTGCATATCGGTCAGCGGGGCCAGCGCCGCACGCTTGACCGCCGAATCGGATACGCCCACCGCGCGCACCGTCACATCGACGCCGGCCGCGCGCAGCAGGTCGCCGGCGCGCCGCACCGCCCGCACGCCGCCCGGCGTATCCTCGAACACCGTGACGCGCACCGGCCCGGCGGCCAGCAGAGTCGCCAGCGGCCCGCCGAGTTCGCCGTCCTCGGCCAGCGCGCACGCCGACCACAGCGACGCCTCGACGGCGCCGGTCCACGCCGCACCGATGGCGGCGAGCGCCTGCACCGGCGACGGCTTGGTGTAAGCGTTCGGTGTGACATTCATATGCTCCGCCAGCCACGCCACATGCCCGAAGCCTACCAGCAGCGAAGCCTCCAGGCCCACCAGCGCGCGCGCCATCTCGGCCTCCGGCGCGTAGCCAAAGGAGTCCGCGCTCTCCGGCGGGTGGCTGGGGCGCGCGGTATAGATGGCATGGCGCACGCCGGAGTCCAGGAGCCGCGCGCGCCCTTCACCGCTCAGCAGCGGCTCGTCGCGCCGGAGCAGGTACGACTCCACGGCGAAGTCCGGGCCGAAGCCGTAGGTCATCGCAAAGGCGCGGCTGCCCAACGTGTAGTGTTGGAAGGTGCGCGTGGTGGGCGTGCGGATATCCGCCGGGCTGCCCAGCAGTTCGCGCAGCACCGCCTCCGACTGCGCCGGGCGAGTGTGCGCCAGGAAGTAATCCAGCGCCTTTTGCGCGGGCAGCTTGCCGCCGTCCGGTTCGGCGGCGATGGCGCGCACCACCGCGGCGTAGTCCGGGCGTGGGAAGCGCACGCGCGTGCGCGCCATCAGCACCATCGTCCCGGTGAGTGTGTCGCGCCAGACCGGCGGCCCCCATTCGCCGGCCAGCTTGAAGAACGCCGCCAGGCACATCGGGATCGAATCCCACTCGGAGGTGAAGCCGGTCGCCTCGAACACGTCGATCTCCTCGTAGGTGGGGGTGATGGCGCCCTGCTCCTGGTTCATGCGCAGACCGAAGTGATTGACCGTATCGCGCAGCGCCTCGCGGTAACCCAACGGGCGCACCAGCACCGAATCGATGTCCAGCAGAAAGATTTCCTCGAAATCGTGCAGGTCATTCTGAGTCACGCGGGCAGGCCCTCCCGGTACAGGCGTAGGAAGTTACCGCCCATCACCGCCTTGACATCCGCTTCCGAGTAGCCGCGCGCGCGCAGCGCATCGGCGATGAGCATCACGTCGGCGATGGAGTTCATCTCGTGCGGGATGTGTTCCCAGCCCAGCCCGCCGTCGAAGTCGGAGCCGATGCCCACGTGCGAGCAGTCGCCGGCAAGCTGGCAGATGTAGTCGATCACGTCGGCGGCGTCCGCCACCGAAACCTCGTTGCGGCTGTCCTGGTTGGGCGTCCAGCCCGGCTTGAGATAGCCGTTGTACAGCACCACGCCGATCACGCCGCCGCGCTCGACCAGCCGCTTAACCATCGCGTCGGAGAGGCAGCGGTCCCAATCGCAGAAGGCGCGCGGGTTGGCGTGGCTGGCGAAGACCACGCCGCCGAAGTGGTCGAGCGCCTGGTAAAAGGCTTCCTCGGCTATGTGGCTTATATCGAGCATCATACCGAGCGCCGCCATCTCGTCGAGCAGCGCGCGCCCCAACTCGGTGAGCGGGCCGGGTTCGCCGGTGCCGCCGGCGTAGCGCGTCATCTTCCACGCCAAGCCCACGCTGCGCACGCCGCGCTCGAACCACGCGCCGCACTCGGCCGGCTCGCGGATGAGATCGGCGCCTTCCATGCAGCGCAGCAGGCCCACCTGCCGGTCTTCCGGCGCGGCGTCGTCGGCCCAGGTCGCCAGCACCGCGTCGAGGTCGGCGGCGGTGTCGATGAGACGAACCTGCGGGTTCGCTTGGGCAAAGGCTTCGTAGCAGTCCAGCTCGGCCATGCCCCACCGGTAAGCTTCGTCGGCGTCGGTATAAATGATCTCGCTGCCCTCTTCGGCGTAGGCCGCCTTCATTACGAAGAGCGTCGCGCCCACCACCGCGACCCGCCCTTCGATCCAGTCGGGCAGGCCCAGCGTGGCGCTGCCGACGTGCCAGGGGATGTCGCTCTTCGAGGCGCGCTCGTGGTCGCGGGTCGCCTGCGCGCTCCGGGTGTAGTCGCGCCCGTATTCGAGCATGATCCACGCCAAGTCTTCATGAGCATCGACCGCGACGAACGGCGCATCGGCTTGCTTCTGCCAGGGCCAGGGCGGGCCCAGCGCCGCGAGGCAGGGCGCGCCGGCCAGCGCAGCCGCGCGCCTGAGAAAAGCACGGCGGGTTATCCGGGGCATGAGATATTTCCTCCGAAAGTAAGATTTGTAACCGCGAATAACGCTAATCGCGCGAATGAAGATTCTTAATTCGCGTTTATTCGTGTTATTCGTGGTTGAATCTTCGTCCTATACGCTATACGCCTAGAGCACTATGTTACACAACGCAGCATAGGTTTGACGAATCGTTAACGCTTGTTTTGCGCAGTTCTGACGGGCGTCTTGCGAAATTTTAATAGAGATGCCTTACAGTTGAGATTGTAGAGTGAAGCGAAATGAAACGACAGGAGGTAATGAGAGATGACGAACCTGATTCGCTGGAACCCTAACCGTGAGATGGTATCGCTGCGCGAAGCGATGGACCGTTTGTTCGAGGAAAGCTTTATCCGCCCCTTCGACGCCACGCGCTTTGTGCCCAACTGGGGCATACCGGCGCTCGACGTGATCGAAGACGAAGATCATGTCATGGTCAAGGCCGAGGTGCCGGGCCTGAAGGCCGAGGATATCGACGTGACCGTCGAAGGCGACCGGCTGACCATCAGCGGGGAGTTCAAGGAAGAGTCCGAGCACAAGGACAAGCACTATCACCGCCGCGAGCGCCGCACCGGCAGCTTTGAGCGCACGCTGGCCCTGCCCAGCACCCTGAAGACCCATGATGTCAAGGCCGAGTTCAAGGACGGCGTCCTGACGCTGATCTTCGAGAAGTTGGAAGAGGTCAAACCCAGGCGGGTTAAGATCAATGTTAATTAAACCGCCGAAGTGACAAGAGGGGCCATTCCCGGCCCCTCTTGTTTTTTCGGGCCTCCCGGCGGCTCTTTATCGACACCGTACATATATCCCAGAGCTTGCAAAACATACCTGTGTTATGATACCAAATATCGTGTAACCGTCCGCGCTGTCGCACATAGGCGGTTGACTCGCATCCGAACAAAGGGTATAATGCGACGCGGTTATAGGTACCTGCTCAATGGAACTTTTATTGGAAACTGGCGAGTCAAGGCTGTATAGTTGTATGAACCTGGCTTTGACTGAGGGGTAAAGCTATATGGCGCTCAAAGGCGAGCTGGAACATTTCAGTACCACACAACTATTCAACCTGATCAATCTGGCACGCAAGACCGGCACGTTGTTCATCGAGCAAGAAGGTAAACAAGCGCAGATCTCGTTTCGTGAAGGTAAGTTGATCTATGCGCAGTCTGGCAGTCAGGATGGGCAGTTGGCTTCAATGTTGCATAGGGCAGGTAAGCTGTCAGATGATCAAGTCCGGCTGATCCGGGAGCGCGCCGGCACCACCAGCGATAAACAACTGGGCTTGTTGCTCATCAATGCCGGGTACGTCAGCCAAGCCGACATCATCCAAAGCATCCAACAATATACCCTCGACGTCGTGTACGACATCCTGGCGTGGAGCAGGGGGCGCTTCGCGTTTGAAGATAACCGGATGCCGCCGCCTGACCGCATTACCGTGCCGATTGACCTGGAAAACGTTATCATCGAGTACACTCGCAACATGCGCGAAGTGGAACACTTGGAGAAGGAGCTTCCTAACCTGGACTTCGCTCTCAAGTTCCCGGACCGCCCCGGTGCGAGTTTGCGCAATATTAACCTGAGCGTCGAAGAATGGCGCGTGGTCTCGTTCATCAACCCCAAGAACTCGATCCGCCAGATCGCTAAAGCGAACGAAATGAGCGAGATGGAGATCCGGCAGATCGTGTATGGCTTGTTACAGGCCGGGTTGGTAGAATTGGTCCGCCCACCGCGCAAGGACGACCCGCAGCAGTCCGCCGCACGCCGGCGGCGCCCAACCAGTCAGCAAACGCCGCAGGTGAAGAAAACGGTGGTTAACAAGTTGATTAGTCGGATCAAATCCCTATAATAATTAGAGGTATCAGACGGGCGGCCTTACAAAACCTATCGGTTAAGACTTGCACCTGGAAGAGCGAGACTTATGCAAACTGTCAAAATGGTCATCACCGGTCCTTTTAGCTCGGGCAAAACGGAGTTTATCCGCTCCATTAGCGAAATCGAAGTCGTTTCGACGGAACGCGAAATTTCTACGCCGGCGGAGCGGGTAAAAGACGCTACCACGGTTGCAATGGACTTTGGCCGAATCACAGTAGATGACGACCTAGTCCTCTACTTGTTCGGCACACCCGGTCAGCGCCGCTTTGATTTCATGTGGGAGATTCTGGCCGAAGGTATGCTCGGCTTTGTGGTGATGGTTGACAGCGCCAAACCGGAAACCTTCCGAGAAGCCAAAAGCATCTTAGAGACCTTCCGCGCTTATGCGCCTACCCCCTACGTCGTGGCGGCGAACAAACAAGACCTGCCGGATGCCTGGGCAGCCGAGGATCTGCGCATTGCGCTGCGTGTCGAAGATAATGTGAAATTGCTGCCCTGCATTGCGACCGATAAAGAAAGCGTCAAGAACGTGCTGCTCGAACTCCTCTACTCCATCCTGGAGGAAATGGAAACCTGAGCGCGCTTCGATATGTGCTCGACCAGCGGTCGCAGCCAGGGGGAAAACCGGCCACGTGAGCTCGATTGTCATCGATCAAGGCATCGTCCACTACGAAACCTACGGGTCGGGCAAGCCGGTCTTGTTGTTACACGGCTGGCTCGGCTCGTGGGAATTGTGGCGTAACACCATCGAAGTGCTGGGCGGGCGCGGCGGCGGGTTCCGCATCTACGCGCTGGACTTCTGGGGCTTCGGCGAAAGCGACGACAAACGGCGCGTCAGCTTCGCCGTCGATGATTTTATCAAGCTCGTCAACCAATTTATGGAACGGCTCGGCATCGTCCGAGCGCCCCTGGTCGGCCACTCGATGGGCGGGACGGTCTCGCTGGGCGTGGCGCTGGATTATCCGCGCCAGGTCAGCAAGGTTATGGTCGTCGGGTCGCCCATTAACGGCCAATCGCTTTACCCGCTCCTCAAGCTCTCCGGTCACCGCATCATCGGTCACCTCTTTCGCGGCAAGATCGGCTATCCTCTCTTTAAGACCGGGATGCGCGTCTACGCCGAACTTATGGCGAAGGACGCCGAAGGCGTATGGCGGATGTTGATCCGCGATACCGACCAGACTACCGCCCAATCTTTCTTCGAGAGTATCAGCACCCTGCACCGCACCGACCTGCGCCCGCGCCTGCACGAGATCCAGGTGCCGGTGACAGGCCTTTACGGGAAGAAAGATGTGATCGTTGACCCCGGTCAGCACAAAGTGCTGGCCGAAGGCGTTTCCCACGCCAAAATTTTGCTGCGCCCCGACTCCGGGCATTTTACCATGCTCGACGAACCCGATTTTTTTGTCCAGGCCGTTCGAGAATTCCTACTTAGTGAAGGTGATACCCCGCAGGAATGAGGCAAGCACGGATGCGCCGTTTAGCATATAATAGAAATGCTTTCATCGACCAACCGAACGAGCGCCAATCCGACGAGGTATCACTTATATGGCTCAAACAGGCACAGGCACCCGCGACGAACTCCCCCCGGTCCGCCGAGTAATCATTGAAGAACATCGCCAAATCGAACCCTTTAACGACCGTGCCCGCAACCTCAGCGTGCTGAACAAACCGCTCTGGCTCTTCCAGCGCGAATCCTGTGAGGGCGTACTGGGCAGCCGGCTGCAAGAGGGCCTGCCGGCCGCTGCGCTCGACGACATCCAATCGGACGGCGGCGCGCCTCTGCTGGTGCACCGCGAAGACCTGTTCTTCGACGAGCCGTATTTTCGCGCTTTCTGGGAGCAGGCCGTTGCGCTCGGCCGGCCCTGCCAGGCTGCTTTCTACGCCACCGACCGCGCGTTTACGGCCTACGCGGTCCCGCTCACCCGCTGCTTCGTCGCAGAGCGTGACGCCGCCGGCAAGCCGTTCTACCGGGTACCGCTGTGGTACTTCCCCAACGGCATCCCTCACGACGGCGCCGATGCCAAGCCGCCCGAACCGGTCTTTATCAAGAGCAATTACCGTGAGGTCGGCTATTACAGCCTGCCGCCCTACATGTCGGCTACCCAGTTCGAAGATTCGTCGCGCGGCGACCTCACCCACCTGCTGCCGGCGCGCAGCATGCTTTCCATCGAAAGCTGGGTGCATGTCTACTATGCCAATGTGCTTTTCGGCGTTTTTGCTCTCGGCAGCCGCTTCGAGCTACAAGCCGATCAAAGCTGGCTGTACCGGCTGCGCATCTTGGCGAAAGCCATGCTCGAACAACGCCAGGCGCTCTCTTGCTCGGAGGTGGTGCACCTGGGTCGCAACGTCCACATCGACCCCAGCGTCACCATCCAGGGGCCGGCCTGGATCGGCGATAACGTTACCATCGAGGCCGGCGCGGTCATCACCAACTGCATCATCGGTCCCGGCACCAGCATCGGCAACGACTGCCAGCTTTTCCTCAGCGTGGTAGGCGAGGCGTGCTTCTTGCCCTTCAAGGCGTCGCTGTTTATGAGCGTGATGATGGAGCGCTCTATCGTGGCGCAGAACACCTGCCTGCAAATGGCGGTCGTGGGGCGCAATTCGTTCGTGGGCGCCGGCAACACCTTCACCGACTTCATGATGGTGCCCAAGTTCGGCGGCGAAACCCTCATGGCGATGGGGCCGAACGGCCTGGAACCGACCGGCCAGGTGGTGCTGGGCGGCTGCGTGGGCCACAACTGCCGCATCGGGTCGGGGATGGTGGTGCACCCGGCGCGCATGATCGAGAGCGATGTCATTCTCTTCAGTGCGCCGGGCCGCCGCGTCATCATGCGCAACATCACCTTCGAACAGAGCGACCATCACAAATTACCGCCCGACCGCGCCGAACTGCACGAACGCCAGTATCCGCGCACCGACGAACTCGAAGACGAAATCGAAGAATGGTAAAACAACCGGATATAGACACCTTTGCATTCATCATCCACCCGGTTAATCCAAAAGCGGATGTCATGCGCAAGTGGCCGCGCTTGGGCCGCCTGCTCACCGAGGGACAGATCGACTTCTTCTCGCGCTTCTTCCCGCCGCTGTACATCTCGCGGATCGAGGGCGTGCAGTCGGCGGCCACCGGCAAGGTCATCGGCGGTCACTTCATCGCCTGCCCGTATACGCCCAGGACGATGCTCACACTGCCGCCCGAAACCGTGTACAAGAAGATCATCGCGTGCGGGCGCATGGCCGAGCGGCTGGGCGCGCGCATCATAGGGCTGGGTGCGTTTACCGCTGTGGTCGGCGACGCGGGCGTGACCATCGCACGCGAGCTTGACATCCCGGTGACCACCGGCGACAGCTACACCATCTTTACCGCCGTCGAAGCGATGCGCACCGCCGCCAGGGCGATGGGTATCCGCTGGGACCGCGCCACGGTCGCGGTGATCGGCGCGAACGGCGCCATCGGCGCAGCCAGCAGCGAACTGTTCGCGCGGCAGGCCGCCGAGTTGATTCTCATCGGGCGCCGCCCGGAGGCCCTGACCGTGGTCGAGGAACGGTGCCGGCGCAAGCGGGCGCAGGTGCGCGTCTCGCTGGACGTGGGCGACGTGTACGACGCCGACGTAATCCTCACCGCCAGCAGCGCGGTCGCGCCGCTCATCCACCCGGAGCAGCTTAAGCCGGGTGCGGTAGTATGCGATATGGCGGTGCCGCGCGCGGTGGCGTCCAGCGTGGCGCACGCCCGCGACGACGTGTTCGTCTTCGACGGCGGCGCGGTGCAGGTGCCCGGCGAAGTCAATTTCCATTTCAACTTCGGGATGCCGCGCGGCGCGGCTTACGCTTGCATGGCCGAGACGATGGCGCTGACGCTGGAGGGGCGGTTTGAAGATTACACACTGGGCCGGAATATCAGCGCACTGCAAGTAGACGAAATCGCCGGGATTGCGGCATGGCACGGCTTCCGGCTCGCGGGGTTTCGCAGCTTCGAGCGCGACGTCGCCGAGGCGGACATCGCGCGGGTGCGCGAGCGCGCAGCGCAGCGGCAGACGACGTAAGCGCGACGCGCTTCGACAGCGACCAGACCCTTTGCTATACTTCTGGCGACCGGCATTAACCACCGGGGGCAAAGTGAGGTTATGCGTTCAACCGACGTAAAACACGTTCTGGCCGAAGCGTTGAACAAAGAACTCGATGACAAGAGCGCTGCTTTGCCGCCAACTTCTTTGGAAGCGCTCAGAAACGCATTCAACCTTGTCAGCGATGAGATTGCACGGCGTGAGGCGTTGGCCCGCCGCGCCGGCGATCTTGCTGTCGCTCAAAGGCTCATGGCAGGATTGCAGGCGCTGCTGCTCGCCGAAAGTTCGCTAGACGACGACGTGCTGCTCAACGACTTCCTCTTTAACGTCCACGACCTGCGCGAAGCATTCGCTGCGATGCCGCCCTGGAACCCCAACGAAGACGACGCATGGGTGCAAAAATAAATGTTTATGAAACAGAGGTTGAGGTTTTAGTCATCGCGGTTGGCGAGAAGCGGCGAGAAAAGTTGTATATTGACGGCGAGGAAACAATATTATGAGCCAGACCGATATAAAATCGACGCACCCGGTGGGAACATCCTCGGCAGATCGACGTTTAAAAGAACTCGAAGAAAAGATCCTTGCACTGCCGCGCCCCACAGCCGAAGCGCTCGAAGCCGCCTTTGACCTCATCAGCACGGCGCTCGCACAGCGCGAGATTTCAGCCGAACGCGCCGGCGATGCGCTTGGTTCACAAAGATTCTGGGCCGGCAGCCGCGCGCTCAGCCTTGTACAAAGCGCTCTGCGCGACGAGACGCTGCTCAACGACTTCCTCTTTAACGTCCACGACCTGCGCGAAGCGCTCGCTGCGATGCCGCCCTGGAACCCCGACGAAGACGACGCATGGGTGCAAAAGCAAACAAACACGGAGAAATAGAAATCCCCGTCCGTCTGGAGATCGCCCTGCTCGCGCTGATCCTCATCGTCGCGGCGGGGCTGCGCTTGGTCGCGCTCGGCGATATCCCGCCCGGCCTGCAACACGACGAAGTCTTCCACGCGCACGATGCTTTCACCGTGCTGGAACACGGCAACCGCGCCCTCTATTTCGAGTCGAACGCCGGCAACGAGCCGCTGTTCGTCTACCTGGTGGCCGGCACGATGGCGCTGTTCGGCTACAACGCGGTGGGGATTCGCATGGCGGCGGCGCTGTGCGGCCTGCTGACCGTCGTCTTCGTCTACCTCTGGGGGCGCGCGGCGTGGGGCGCACGGGTCGGGCTATTGGCCGCCGCGCTGAGCGCCGTCACGTTCTGGCCGGTCTTCCTCAGCCGAGTGGGTCTGCGCGCCGCCAGCCTGCCGGTGTGCGTTGCGCTGACCGGGTGGCTGTTCGCGCGGGCGCTTAAGAATTTGGGCGCTTTGTCGTGGGTGCCGGCGGGCGCGGCGCTCGGCTTGACGATGTACACGTACTTGGCGGCGCGGGTTGTGCCGGGCGTGTATGCGCTGCTGTTCGTGCTGATGCTGTTCGCGCACCGGCCCGGTGCACACATTGGAATCAGACAAACATGGCGCGGCTGGCTGCTCTTTGCGGCGGCGGCGCTGGTGGTCGCCGCGCCGCTGGCGCTTTACCTGCTGAGCACGCCGGGCGCCGAAGCGCGCACCGCGCAGCTCACCGGGCCGCTCGATGCGCTGCGCGCCGGCGACCCCGGCCCGGTGCTCGAAGGCGCACTGCGCACGCTGGGCATGTTCACGTTCGGCGGCGACCCGGTCGGGCGCTACAACGTGGCAGGGCGACCGGTCTTCGATTGGATGGTGGGGCTGCTGTTCTATACCGGGCTGGCGCTGAGCGTCTGGCGGTGGCGCGACCCGCAGTACGCCGCGCCGGTTCTAGGGTTGGCAGTCGCGCTGTTCCCCAGCGCCGTCACGCCGACGCCGCCGTCGTTCCTGCGCGCCGGCGCGGCGCTGCCGGCGGCGATGCTGCTGCCGGCGCTGGGCGCGGCGGCGATATGGGACCGGCTGAAGGGCCGGCGGCGCTGGGCGGCGGTGGGAATCACCGCCGGGTTAGCAGCGATATCGGGCGTCTTGACCGTGCGTGATTACTTCACGGTCTGGCCGACGGCGCCGGACGTGATCGCGGTGTACCGCGCCGACCTCGCCGAAGCTGCCGCGTGGCTGGAGGCCGAGCGCCCCGACCGCCCGGTCGTCATCGGCACATCGGAGCCGCACCACCTCGACCCGTTCATCTTCGATTACACGCCGCACGGCGAGGCCGATATCCGCTGGGTCGATGGGCTGCAAGCGCTCACGCTGCCCGGCGCGCGCGCGATCTACATCAGCCCGGCGACGACGCCGCTCAACCCACGCCTGACCAAAATATTCTTTGGCGATGCGGCGGGCGCGCCGGTCGGGGAACTGCCGGACGGCGCGCCGGCTTTTACGCTGTACGACCTGGACGCGAGCGCGGCGCTCAACGCGCGGCTCACGGGCGCGCAGACAAACCCGGTCTACGTGAGCGGCGCGGCGGCGTTCGAATCGGCGGACCCGGCGGGCTGGGCGGTGCGGCTCGATTACCCGGCGAACCTGGGCGGGCGGCTCGACTTCGCCGGCTATGTGCACGCCGGCGCGATTGAATCGGGCGGGGTGCTGGGCCTGGAGTTATACTTCCGCCCCACGCAGGACGCGGCCGGCGTCGAACCGCTGGCGATCTTTGCGCACCTGCTCACGCGCGACGGCCGGCTTGCGACCGGGCGCGACTTCCTGGCGGCCCCGGCGCGTGACTGGCGCGCGGGCGAGGTATTCGTCCAACTGCATGATCTGTGGATCGACCCGGCGGCGGTCCCGCCGGGCGCGTATGTGCTGGAGATCGGCGTCTACTCGCAGGCCGATATGCGCCGCTTCGCGGTGTTAGGGCCGGACGGCGAGCCGTTGGGCGACCGGCTGCTGTTGGCGCCGGTGATCGTAGAATGAAATAAGCCGCCGCCCGAATCAAATAGGGGCGCTGCCAGTCGCGGCGCCCCCTCTTGGTAGCGGCACAAAAGCTTATGGATTAATAGCGATTGGTGCTGCGGCGGCGGGGTGCATCATTACTGCGGTCGCGGGCCAGGTCCACGCGCAGGGTGCGCCCGGCAAATTCCTGACCGTTGAGCATTTGCATGGCAGCCTGAGCTTCTTCCTCGGTCTCATACTCCACAAAACCGAAGCCGCGCGAGCGCCCGGTCATCCGGTCGGTTAAAATGACGGTGGACACAACGTTACCGGCTTCTGCGAATTTCGCTTCTAACTCGGCTTCAGTGGTGCGATAGTTGAGATTCCCTACGTATAACCTTTTCAATTCGTTCACCTCTCGAGAACACAGCATTCTGCTTGCCCTAACCAAAAAGCCTACCGGGAGCGCGACTCCTGGTAAGCTTCGATTCGCAGAAGAGCTTCTGTGGTTCGCGGGCAACCAAGACTGCAAGACGCTACAAAACGTAGCATAGCACACGTTGGCGTTTATGACAAGCCTGCGACAAGCCTAAATTGTTAATTTCGTGCGCGAAATCGCTAACCAGAATCTAATCGCCCCAGGCGGCGCGCGCCTGCGCCAGCGCCGCTTCTAAATCGGCCAGCGTGACGACGCCGTTCATCCGCCACATGAAATCTTGCAGCGTGGGCGCCAAGCGCCGGATCTCGCGGATCGCCGGGCCGATGGGGTCTTCGCCCGCCGGGCCGCCCGGTTCGGCCTGGTAGCCGCCGTAGAACGCGAAGTATGCCTGGTTGAGCTTACGGATATTGTACCCGTTGGCGACGAACAAGCGGCGGCGCGCCTCCATATACGCTTCGGCCTCCGCGATTTTGCCGGCCTCCAGCAGCGCATCGACCGTCACGCGCGTCTCGTGCATCGCCGCGCCGTAATCGAACGCGGGCGGCGGGGCGGCGGGATCGGGCGGCGCCGGCTCGACCAGCCAGGGAAGCGGCGGTAACTGCGCCGCCCAATCGGGGTAGAAACGCCGCACTACCTTGTCGGCGACTTCTTTGCCGAAGATGCTGACGGTCGTCTCGTTGATGGCGAGGCTTTCCGGGTACGGGCCAAAATAACTAAACCCGTTGGGGAAGAAGAAAAACCAGTGGTGCCCCCACTCGTGCGCGCTGACCTCGAAAGCCGCATAGAACCAGCCGGTCTCGATCACCATTGAGGGATAGAGCGCCATCCCGCCGAGCGGCACGATCAACGAGGACATGTCGAGTTCTGCATCGACGGCAGCCTCGAGCTGCTCCTGCAAATCAACCGGGAGACCGGGTATAAGCCCCTGCGTGTACTCGGTCTCGATGCGGTCGCGCGGCGAGATCACCAGGATGTTGGGCAGTTCGGTAAAGTGCATGGCGACCGGCGGCAAGACCTGCCCCAGCGCCGCCAGGCCCTCGTCACGCAGCGCCGACGCAATCTGCCCCTCGATGATCGACTCGGCCAGCTTTTGCCATTGGCGCTGGCGGTCGCGCAGGGCGTCGCGCTCGGCGCGCAGCGATGCGGCGGCGGCGGCGGGGTCGGCGATCTTGGGATCGGCGTAGATCGCGTTGATCTGGATTTCGAGTTGGTGGATATCGTAGACCAGCTTCAAGTAATCGCGCACCACCTGCGCGCGCTGTATCTCGTCGAGATAGGGATGCGCGCCGAACAGTTCCGCGTCGAGCTTGGCGGCAACGGCGTTGATCTCCCAGGTGACGTAATCGAAGGCGTAATCGGCGGTGACGTGGCCCAGCGTGGCGAGAATGCCCTGGGGCTGCGGTGCGGAATACGCCAGCAGCACCGCGCAGACCAGCAGCCCCACGCCGAGATAGACGCCGCGTGCAAAGCCGCGCAGGAACCGGCTGAACCTGTATCGGAACAAAAAACCCCGCCGGGCGGCGGGGTCAGGATTTGCATTACTCATACCGGAAGCGCCACACACCTACCACGAAGAAGACCCCTGCATAGACCAGCAAAATACCCAGGTAGGGCAGGATATCGACCAGGCCCTTAGCATAGTAGATCATATCATGGAAGGCGTCCATCGCCCAGGCGATAGGCGAAAGGATGTGCCCAACGACATTCATGGCCTGCGGCACAATGTTCAGCGGCCACCAGGCCCCGCCCAGCGGCGACAGAATCGTCCCCAGCAGTACACCGAGCGCGTTGGCTTGCCCCATCGTGCGCACAAAGGTCGCAAACGCCAGGCCCATCGCCGTCACGGTGAAGGTATACACCGCCGCCAGCACGATAATCGCCGGGAAGTTGCCGCCGTAGTTCACGCCCAGCACGCCGCCAAAGACAACCAGCAGCACAAATTGCGCAAAGCCGGTGATGAAGTAAGCCAGCAGCTTACCCGCCGTAAACACCGCGCGCGGCACCGGCAGGGTCATCAGGCGTTGCAGGGTCCACTCCTGGCGCGCACGGATGAGAGACTCGCTAATGCCAAGCACGTTCATCATCACGAACATGCACGCCATGCCGGGCGCGGACTGGCTGAAGCCGCCGCCGGCCGCCGTGAAGCCGTCTTCTTCTCCCTGCAAAGTCGCTTCGGCCTTCAATACAGCCGGCGGCGCTTCCCACTGGATCTCCGCCGCCTGGTACACTTCGCCGAAGAAAGCTTCGGCGTCGGCGGCAGGGATCGCATCCTCTGCCCGCGCCGCGTTGACGCTGAGCCGCGCCGCCACCACCGAGCCGCTGGCCCGGCTGACCGCTGCATCGACCGTCTGGCGGATAATCGCCGGCGCGCTAAAGCTGGCGTTCGCCCGGTACGCGACCGCCGCGTCTTCGCCGGCCATGAGTTTTGCCTGGAAGCCTTCAGGGATGATGACGGCGGCATAAGTATCGTTGTCCCTGACGCGCTGCGACGCCAATTCGTCAGGCGTCAGATCCGCCAGTTCGGTCGTCGCCGGCAGGCCGCACGCTTCGGGCTGCTCTGCACCGGTTGTATCGGTCAGCACGCACAGGCGCAGCGGAGTGTCGGCGGCGAGCGTGCGCAGCGTCTCGACCAGGCGCGCCGACAGCTCGCTGCCGTCGAGATCCACCACGTCCAGCGGGATCACGGTAGCGCCGCCGGTCATATTGCCGAGGCCAAAGCCGATGACCAGCGTCAGGATAATGGGCATAAGAACCAGGAAGAACAACGTGTTCGCGTCGGTGAAGTTGACGCGCAGTTCGTTTAGTGTGACAACAATCAGGTTTCGCATCAGACGCCTCCTAAAATTCCAGGCGGCGGTTGAAGCGCCACACGCCGATGACAAAGTAAACCGCGCCCATGAGCGTCAACACGAGGAGGTGCGGGGCGATATCGACCAGGCCGTCGCCCAGCGCCAGCGCGGTAAAGCCTTCGATGCCCCACCAGTTCAACGTCAACTGGCTGAGGAACTGGGCGTCGCCCAGGAAGCCGGTCGAGGTGAAGGTGCCGGCCAGCGCGCCCAGCACCATCATCACGCCGGAGCCGTAGACGCCGAGTTGTTCGGGCTTGGTCACCAGCGAGGCGAACAGCGCGCCCAGGCCGGTCGCCGCCCACACCGCCGCCAGCGTCAGCAGCACAATGGCGAGGTAATCCTTCCCCCAATTAGCGCCGACGAAAGCGGTCGCAACGAGCAGAATCGCCATTTGCAGCACGCCAGACAGGAAGGTCGCCGCCATCTTGCCGGCCAGGATCATGACGCGCGGCGTGGGCGTGGCGATCATGCGCTGCAAGGTCCACTGCTGCTTTTCGGTAATCAACTGCCCGGCGGCGAAGGTGAGGCCGATGGTGAGGAACAAAATCGCAAGGCCGGGTGCGACCACCGAGATTGGGTTGATCGTCTGGCGCGCGCCGCCGGCGTCCTGCGTCTCCAGCGTGATCGGCGACGCCGTGTATGCCTCCTCCAGGCTGCCGGTCAGCTCGGTGATGACGCCCATCGAGCGCACGCCCAGGCGCTCGACCGTCTTCTCGATGCCTACTTTGGTCGTGATGCTGCCGGTGGCGATGCGGTTCGCCCAGCCGGTTAAGATGCTCTCGACTACGGTGCTCGATATCGGAGCGTCGATCTTGTGATAAAGCTCGACCGTGCCCTGGCCCAGCGTCATCGCCATGCCCTGCGGCGTGACCTGCTGCGAGAAGTCCGCCGGGATGCGAACAGCCGCCACAACGCCCGATTCGCCGTCTTCGACCAGCGCACGCGCCGCCGCCCAGTCGTCGCCTTCCTGCGCCGCGAGCAGGTTGTCTAGCTCCTCGGAAGGCGGCGCGACGAAGAACTCGACCAGCTGGTCGCCCAGGTTGAGCGCGCCGCCGTCGGGCAGGCTGCTCCCTTGATCTTCGTTGACCACAATCACGTTGATCTCCGAGATCGAGATATCGCCGACGCCCATGCCGCCGAACGCCATGCCGATCACCAGCGAGATGAGAAACGGCGCAGCCAGGTTCAGCATCAACGCCATCCGGTCGGTGTAGTTGAGGTAAAGGTCTTTCCAGATCGTCGCCAGTAGCTTGCGCATGGTTGTTACTCCCGCAGCGCGCGACCGGTCAGGTGGAGGAAGACCGCTTCAAGGTCGGGTTCCTCGATCTTAACCGATTCGATGCGCAGGCCCATTTCGTCGGCGACGGTGATTGCTTCGGGCAGCGCGCGCCGGCCGCGCTTCGCCAGGATGGTGATCTCACCTTCCTGGTCGGCGCTGACTTTGGTCACACCCTCGATCTCTTGCAAGCGCAGCAGCAGCTTGTCGGGCGTCTCGCCTACCCGCAGTCGCAGCGTGTCGTTCTCACCGATCTGGCTGATGAGATCGCCCACCGCGCCGATTGCAATCATCTCGCCGTGGTCGATGATGCCGACGCGGTGGCTTAGCTCCTGCGCTTCCTCCATGTAGTGCGTGGTGTAGAGCACGGTCATGCTGTGCTCCCGGTTGAGCGCCTTCACCGTGTCGAGGATGCGGCGGCGGCTCTGCGGGTCCACGCCCACGGTCGGCTCGTCCATGTAGACGATCTTGGGGCGGTGCAATAGTCCCACGCCGATATTGACGCGCCGCTTCATGCCGCCGGAATATTTCTCAACCTTCTCGTTGGCGCGGTCGCGCAGGTCGATGAAGTCGAGCACTTCGTCGACGCGCTCGTCCAGTTCGGCCCCGGTCAAGCCGTACAACTGGCCGAAGAAACGCAGGTTCTGGCGCGCCGTCAGCGTTGGGTAGAGCGCAATCTCCTGCGGCACCACGCCGATCACTTCTTTCGCCGCCATCGGCTCCTTGATGATCGAGTGCCCGTCGATGATCGCATCGCCGCCGGAGGGCGTGAGCAGGCCGCTAATCATCGAGATGGTGGTCGTCTTGCCGGCGCCGTTCGGTCCCAGAAAGCTAAAAATCTCGCCCTCTTCGATATCGAGGTCTACGTCTTTCACCGCCCAGACGCCGTTGGGCGGGTCGTATTGTTTGCGAAGGTCCTGGATATGGATAATAGGAGCCACGATCTCCTCCCGGTCAATGCTGTAATCTTCAATTATAGTTTGTCAGATAATGTTCTGGACTTTATCTCACCCCCTAACCCCCTCTCCATAACATGGAGAGGGGGAATCGAAGCCGACATCTGGGGGTTTCTCCCCCTCTCCACCATGTGGAGAGGGGACTGGGGGGTGAGGTGAGTCTAAAACATTTTCTGAAGGTCTATATTATATACGATACAAAGCCGAAGTGGTTTCGCACTTCGGCTTTGTGAGAATACGCTCTGGTGGTGTGTCTTTGGACGCACCACCACCATTGTTAGAAATATCAGGTGCCGCTGCCGGTGAGCGCCGAGAGAGCTCCCATGGTGGTGCCGAAGATCCCGCCCAAAATGGCTGAGATGACCCACGTCACGACGGCATTGACGATGAACGCCAGGATTACAGCGCCGATGGTCGGCACGATATCCAGGTCGAGCGCTTCCTTGAGGGCAACAAACGAGGCGATCAGACCCATGATAGCAGCGATCACCAGCGCCGGGGTCAGGACGCACGTGAGGGCCGTCGAGAAAGACGCGAGCGCGCCGATGACGCCGAGGATGTTCCAAACGTAGGCCAGGCCCATCGTGCGCACCACCTCATCGAAGGTCACTTCGGCGCCAAAGAAGGTTTTACCGGCCCAATTGAGGATAAAGGCCATCACGGCGAAGCCGATCAGAGCCGAGATGGTGCCGCCAATCGAGGCCAGGACCCATTTTCCTATATCGGCCCTGGCGTTGGCGCCAAGCTGGTTGAGGAACGCGACCACAAGCACCAGTATCCAAGCAGTGCCGGTGAACGACTTGTCTGCCTCAACTTCTTTATATACCCCGGTGCGGAATAAGAAGGCTTTTTTAATTCTTTCGACTAGCATAATCAGTTCCCCCTTTTTATGCTTCCTAATCGAAGGATATTGAACGAACAGCGCGTATAGCAAATTTACACGCTTTGATATAAAAAGCAAAAACTTGGCGCAGCGAAATAAGAATCCTGCCGTGGGATCAGAGGTTCAAGGGGAGTGTGTGTTCGACTCTGGATCAGGGAAGCCGTGCTGACCGACCAGCGGCACGAACATCACCGGGGTGACGCGCTCAATGTTCCAGGTGTCGCCGTGCCGCCATACCCGCTCGAGCCACTGGCTGTCGCGGCTGCCGACCGGCAGGACCATGCGCCCGCCCTCGGCAAGCTGGCTGCGCAGCGGATTCGGGATGAAGGGCGCTGCCGCCGAGACGATGATGGCGTCGAAAGGCGCCATGTCCGGGAGGCCCTGGCTGCCGTCGCCGCGGTGAATATCGACATTGGTATAGCCGAGCTTGCCCAGCAAGCGCCCGGCGCGGTCGGCAAGTTCGGCGTGGCGCTCCAGGCTGAAGACCTGGGTCGCCAGGGCGCACACAATGGCGGTCTGGTAACCGGAGCCGGTGCCGATCTCTAACACAGTTTCGTGGCCGCTCAATTGGAGAAGCTGAGTCATCAGGGCGACAATATAAGGCTGGGAGATGGTCTGATCCTGGCCGATGGGCAGTGGGCCATCGCGGTAAGCGAGGTGCTTATATTCGTCTGGCACGAACAGATGGCGCGGAATCTCGGACATGGCTTGCAAGACGCGCGGATCGACGATATCGCGCGACTTCAACTGTTCGTCCACCATGCGCGTGCGCAACGCCTGGAAATTCACCTCCGACACCGGATCGCTCCTTAATCAAGTAACAACCTGCCACCCCATCTTATCCTCAAGGCATTATACAGGGATTCTAGCCGAAGGCCAATTTGCGACGCGCCGCGCGATAGCAAGTTTCGGGTTGGCAGAAGCCGCCGGGCTGCATTACAATGCGCAGCCGTTATTCAACGCAGAAAGCAGAAAGGCTGCCACATTCCCATGATAACTGATTATGTTGGGCATCTCGCCGCGCTCAGCACCTCGCTCGCGTGGACCTTCACCTCGGTTTTCTTCACGCTCGCCGGGCGCGAGGTTGGCTCGCCCGTGGTCAACCGCACGCGCTTACTACTGGCGCTTGGCCTGGTCGCGCTCACGCACTGGGTCACGATGGGGGCGCCTTTCCCGGCCGGCGCCGAGCCGTCCCGCTTCGGCTGGCTGGGGCTGTCGGGCGTCGTCGGCTTCGTGATCGGCGACGCCTGCCTGCTCCAGGCCTTTGTCATGATCGGCCCGCGCCTGGCGATGTTGCTGCTGTCGCTGAACCCGGTGTTCGGCACGGTAATCGCGTGGGCATGGCTGGGCGAAACCCTCGAAGCCCCGGCGCTGGCCGGGATTGCGCTGGCGGTCGGCGGCGTGGCGCTGGTGGTATCGGCGCCGGCCGAGGAGCCGGACAACCCCGACCGGCTCGAAGCGCGCACCGATCTGCGCCGGCTTGCCGCCGGTGTGCTGCTGGGATTAGGCGGCGCGCTCTGCCAGGCGACCGGGCTGGTGCTCTCCAAGCAAGGGTTGGCCGGCGGCTTTCCCGCGCTGTCGGGTAATCTCATCCGGCTGGTCGCTGCGACGCTGGCGATCTGGGCGCTCGCCGCGCTGCAAGGCCAGGTGCGCGCCGGCTTCGACCGGCTGCGCGCGCATCCCCGCGCGTGGCGCGCAATTGTCGGCGGTTCGGTCGCCGGGCCATTCCTGGGCGTGTGGCTCTCGCTGATCGCGGTGCAGAACGCGCCGGTCGGCGTCGCCTCGACCCTGATGGGCCTGGCCCCCATCATCTTAATACCGGTCGGGCGCGTGCGGTTCGGCGAGCGCATCACGCCGCGCGCCGTCGTCGGCACCGTCATCGCGTTTGCGGGTACGGCGCTGCTGTTTCTCTAGACGCTGCGCTACAATAGATATAGTGCGGCACAAGGAAACGGATAAGACAGATGGACGGCTGGATCGAAGATACTCTTACACAGTTATCGCTCGAAGCGCGCATCGGCCAGATGATGATGGTGGGCTTCGACGGCCTGGCGGCGCCGGCCCACATCTTGGAATGGCTGGCGGCGGGCCGCGCCGGGAGCGTCGTGCTCTTTGCGCGCAACATCGCCGCGCCGCAGCAGGTGAAGGACCTGACCGACAGCCTGCGCGCGGCTGCGCTCCTGCCTATTTTGATTTGCACCGACCAGGAGGGCGGTATCGTGGCGCGGCTGCGCGCCGCCCAGGGCTTCACCGAAAGCCCCGGCAACATGGCGCTGGGGGCCATTGCGCACGACGCGGACGGCGCGGCGGCGCGCACGGC
The DNA here is from genome assembly GCA_016927535.1 of Anaerolineae bacterium. Lineage (GTDB taxonomy): Bacteria > Chloroflexota > Anaerolineae > Aggregatilineales > JAFGMM01 > JAFGMM01. Next base: position 21,127 of record JAFGMM010000291.1, on the reverse strand, counting down.
GCAGATGCTCGCGCAGGAGATGCACGCGGTCGGCATCGACTGGGCGCTCGCGCCGTGCCTAGATATCCTCAGCAACCTGCATAACCCGGTGGTCAGCACGCGCTCGCTGGGCAGCGACCCGCACCGCGTCGCGCAGCTCGGCGCGGCGCTGGTGCGCGGCTTCCAGGCCGGCGGCGTCACGGCGTGCGCCAAGCATTTCCCCGGCCACGGCAACACCCGGATCGACTCGCACGTCGATTTGCCGGCCATTGCTTCGAGCCTGTCCGACCTGGGAAACCTGGACCTCGTGCCGTTCCGGGCCGCCATCGAAGCCGGCGTCGGCTCGGTGATGATCGCGCACATTGTATTTTCTGCGCTCGACCCCGACCGCCCGGCGACTCTCGCGCCCGCCGTGCAGCAGGACCTGCTGCGCGAGCAACTGGGCTTCAACGGCGTGATTACCACCGACTGCATGGAGATGCGCGCCGTCGCCGACCGCTACGGCGCGGGCGAATCGACCGTGCTGGCGGCGCTGGCCGGCGCCGATTCGATTGTGCACTCGCACACGCGCGCCCGCCAGGAGGCCGCCTATGAAGCGATGCTCGACGCCGCGCGCAGCGGTCGCCTGCCGGAGCGCCGCATCGAGGCGAGCGCCCGGCGGCTGCTGAAGCTCAAGGCGCTGCACCGGCAGGATACCGCGCCCGGCCAACGGGAACCGTTGGGTGCAGTCGGCAGCGCGGCGCACTATGCGCTGGGCCTGGAGGCGGCGCGCGCCGCGCTGGTCCTGGTGCGGGGGAATTTGCCGGCGCTGGCCGGGCGGCGCGTCGCTTTGATCGAGTTCGGTTATGCGATGCGCTCGCAGGCGGAGGAAGCGGCCGGCGCGATGACGGACTTACAGCGCGAGCTGGCGGCGCACGCGCCGGGCTTGCAAAGCCTGCTGCTGTCCGACTGCGAGCCATCGCCCGAACAGCTTGCGTGCGCCCGGCAGCTTGCCGGCGAGGCCGAGGTATTGATCCTTGCCACGCGCAGCGCCCACCTCAGCCCGCCGCAGCAGGCGCTCGCCGCCGAACTGCTGGTGTGCGCCGGGGGCGATGTGGTTCTGTTATGTTTGCGCAACCCGTGGGACGCCGCCGCGCTGCCCGGCGCGCCGAACGTGCTGGCGACGCTGGGCGACGCCCGGCCTTCGTTGCAGGCGGCGGCGGAGGCGTTGGCGGGGGAGGTGACGCCCGTGGGGAAACTGCCGGTGCCGCTGGCGTGAGGGATCATCCCCACACCAGCACCACGCGAAACCCTATGGTATCGTCGCGCGCTTCGGGATAATTCCAATTGCGCGTGGCGCAGCGCACGTTCCGCGCCGACGAGTCGAACGCGCCGCCGCGCAAGGTGCGGCGCGCGCGCATGCCGATGCTCTCGCGCCCGTCGTCTGGGTCGTAGGGATAGCTTTTCTCCATGCTCAGCGTCCACTCCCAGACGTTGCCCGCCATATCCAGGCAGCCGAAGGGACTGGCGCCGGCGGGGTATTGATCGACCGGGGTCGTGCCGCCCGCGTCTTTTCCCTTATTGAAGTTCAGGCGCGTCTCGCCGGGTTCGGCTTCCCCCCAGGGGTAGATCAACGGCGGGTCGGCGTCGCCGCGCGCCGCGCGCTCCCACTGCGCCTCGGTGGGCAGCTTGACGCGCACGTCGGCCTCCGCCGGGAAGCGCCCTGCCTCACGGAGCGCCCCGGTCAGCCACGTGCAGTAGTCCATCGCGTCCTGCCAGCTTACCCACGTGACCGGGTGGTCGGGGACATCGCCGCCGCGCTGCCAGTGCTTGGGCGAGCGCCGGCGCGAAGTGCGCACGAAGGCTTTGTACTGCTCGTTGGTGACCGGCGTCTGCGAAATCAAATAGGGCCGGCGCATGCGCACCGAATGCTGCGGCATCTCGTCATCGAATGCGAGCCGGTCGCCGGCGCTGCTGCCCATCGTGAAGCTGCCCGGCGGCACCAGCACCCACAACGGCTCGAAAGCAAGCGGCTTGCCGGAGAGCGCCAGCGCGGCCGGCAGCGGCGCGGCGCCCTCCTCCAGGCGCAGCAGGTCCATGATATCCATGACCTTGACCTCGGTCGCCGAGATGCTGCCGTCGCCGCGCACGTTGATGACCAGGTTTTCGATCTCCAGGTTTTTGACCTGTGTCAGGTCGCCGCCGACGATGGTCGTGTGGTCGCCGAAGCTGCTGCCGGCTATGGCGATATCGCCTTCGGCGGTCGCGGTGTGCTCCGTCTTGTCGCCCATCACCACGTCGCCGCCGGCTGCGCCGGCCGGCGCAGCCGGCACGGATGGCGCGGGCGGCGGCGCGGCAGGACCGCCGGCGAGCGCCATGATCTCCGGGCGCAGCGCCGCGATGCGCGCCTGCTTATCGGCGCCTAACTGGGCCTGGGCCGCATCCAGCACCGCCCAGAGCGCCGGCACGCCGGGTTCGATCTCGCCGTGATCGACCAGGGTTTGGATTAGATTGATCACGTAAGTAGATGGCGCGCCGCGAAAGTCGATGCGGTCGATCACCGGCGCATCGCCCAGCGCCACGCGCAGGATCGCCCGCGCGTCCGGCTCACTTTGCATCAGCGGTATGAGCAATTTTGCAATCGCGCGCATGGTTTGTCGAGTCAGGCCGGCCATAAGTGCGTCCCTTCAGCCTTCGGTCTTCTTGCGAGGTTGCCACGTATCTGAGTCTGTGCGATACTCGTTTGATAAAGCGACGTATTGTATAGAAGTATAGCACATTGCCCAGAGAGAATAGCATGCCTAACGCTCTGAGCGACCGCGACTGGAAAAACCTGCTCCGCCGCGTTGATCGAGGCCATTGTACTCCGATCATCGGCGACGGCGCATTGACCGGGGACCAGCCCCGTCAGTGCGATATTGCGACCCGCTGGGCCAAAGAGTACGACTATCCTTTGCCGGATGCGTCGGATTTGGCGCGGGTTGCGCAGTACATGGCCGTCATCGAAGGGCTGCTGCCGAGGGAAGACATTATCGACCTCATCAACTGCGCGCCGCCTTTTGATCCGAACGTCCCGAACGATATTCACAACGTGCTTGCCCGGCTGCCCTTCGTCGTCTACGTGACAACCAACGCTTCCAACGCCATGACTCAAGCGCTGGCGGCGCAGCACAAAAGCCCGAAGCGGGAAATCTGCCGGTGGAAGCCCGGATTAGAATATGTCGAGAGCGTGTTCGACTCGACGCAGGGCTTCGAACCCGACGTTGCTAACCCGGTGGTCTATCACCTGTACGGCAGCGAACAGAACGCCGCGTCGCTGGTGGTGACCGAAGACGACCATTTGGATTACCTGGTGAACGTATCGCTGAATAACCACGGCGTGATCCCGCCGCGCATCCGGCGCGCGCTGGCCGAGCCGTCGCTGTTGTTCATCGGCTACCAGCTCGATACAGTTGCTTTCCGGGTGCTCTTCCGGGGTATCGTCCACGCTATCAACCGGCTGGGCCAGCAGCCGTTGAACCTGGCCGTGCAGTTGCCGCCGGACAACGCGGACGCCCAGATCGAATACTTTGAAGCTTACTTCGAGAATTTCGCCGACTTGCGGGTTAGAGTCTATTGGGGCACGGTCGAAGAATTCGCCGAGGAACTGGACGACCGGTGGAGGGAGTATCAAGATGGCTGATTCCTCGCCATATGTCGGCCCGCGTCCGTTTGAGACCGCCGACCGAAACCGCTTCTTTGGGCGCGACCGCGAAGCCAACGAAATGCTTTCAATGGTTTTTGCGCACCCGGTGCTGCTGCTCTACGCACAATCGGGCGCGGGCAAGACCTCGCTGCTCAACGCTAAGCTCATCCCTATGCTCGAAGACGAATACTTCGAGGTCTACCCGCCGGCGCGCCTGCGCGTCGCCATCCCCGAAGGCATTGTCTGGAGCACCCTCCGCAACCCGTACACCTTCTGTGTCGTCCTCAACTGGACCGCTCACTACAACGAATCCCCGGTGCCGCTCACCCAGATCGAGCTTAAGGATTACATGGCCGCGCACCCGCACCCGCTCGACGACATGGACGAGCCGATGCCGCGCATCCTGATCTTCGACCAGTTCGAGGAGCTTTTCACCGCCTATCCCGAATACTGGGAATACCGCGAAGACTTCATCCGGCAGATCAGCGAGATGGTCGCGCGTGACCCGCTGGTGCGGGTGCTGTTGGTCATCCGCGAGGATTATTTGGCTCAACTCGATCCGTTCGCAGCGCTCCTGCCGGAGCGCCTCAGCGCGCGCTTTCGCATGGAGCGCTTGGGCGCAGAGGCCGCCAAGCTCGCCATCGAAGGACCGGTCTCCGGGACCGGGCGCTGCTACGATGAAGGCGTGACCGACATCCTGGTCGAGGAACTGCTGCGCACCAAAGTGCAAGACGCCCAAGGCGAAGTCGTCGAGATGAGCGGCCAGCACGTCGAGCCGGTGCAGCTCCAGGTGGTATGCAGCAGCGTGTGGACCAACCTCCCGGCCGGCGCCGAGATCATCACCGAGGAACACCTGCGCCGTTTCGGTGACGTGGATAACGCGCTGGAAGATTTTTACGGGCGTGTCATCAAGACGGCGGCGGCGCAGGGGCACGTAGACGAAGCGCAGTTGCGCGACTGGTTCGAGGACGTGCTGATTACCCGGCTGGGCACACGCAACACCGTGTATCGTGGCCCGGACGACACCGGCGGCATCCCCAACGCCATCATCGACATCATGGACGAGATGCACATCATCCGCGCCGAGACGCGCGCCGGCGCGCGCTGGTACGAACTGACGCATGACCGGTTGATCGAGCCGATCCGCGCGTCTAACCGCGACTGGCGCGAGGCGCACATGCAGATCTTCATCCGCCGGCTGCTGGTAAGCGGGCTTCTGGTCACCGCAGTCGTGGCGATTGTTTTTATCGTTCTTGCGATTAACACCAACCGGCAGACCTACCTTGCCGCCGCCACTGCCGAGGCCGCCTTCCGCGAAACCTCCACCGCCGACGCCGCCACCGCCCAGGCTTACTTTGTCGCTACCACGACTGCCGACGCCGCTACCGCGCAGGCTTACTTCGCCGCTACATCCACCGCGCAGGCCCGGATTGCCGCCGCCACACAAGCCTCCTTCGACGCCACCGCCACCGTGCAGGCTCAGGCTGCCCAGGTTGCACAGGCTGAAGTCCAGGCCGCCGCCAGAGAGGCCGCGCTGGTCGCCGCCGTGCAGTTGGCGCTGGAGGAGCAAGATAACAGCCTCGCGCTGGCGCTGGCGCTCGAACTCGTCGAGATGAGCGGGGAGGCCGTCTCCCCGGAGGTGAAAGACGTGCTCATGGCCGCCGCTTACGCGCCCGGCGTGCGCCGGCGCATCACCGCGCACGACGGCGTGATCTGGAGCGTGGCGCTGAGCGCCGATGGCCGGTATGCGCTCTCCGGTGGGCAGGATGGCAACCTGCTCCTGTGGGACCTGGCATCGACCGGCACTCCCTCGCCCGGTGCTGCCGGCGACGGCGCCTGCGATCCGGGCCTCCCGGCGCGCTTGGTGGTCGGAAACTACGCGCGGGTGGTCGCCGGCAGCGGCCTTAACCTGCGCGATACGCCGGGCGGCGCGCGGGTCGAGACCCTGGACGAGGGCGAGTTGGTCACCGTCACCGCCGGGCCGAGCAATGTCACCGACGCCGACGGCGACTGCCTGGTCTGGTGGCACGTGGAAGCGCCGGGCGACCCGGCGCGTCAGGGTTGGGCCGCCGAGGGATTCGAGGCTTATTGGCTTGAGCCGCTCCAGGTGCAGACCTGGTTTAAACACAATGCGGCCATTTGGAGCGTGGCCTTCAGCCCGGATGGGCAGTATGCGCTTGCCGGGGACGCCGGCGGCAACCTGTACCTGTGGCACATCGAGAGCCGCGGGATCGCCCGGATGTTCCAGGGACACACGTCTTTCGTGACCAGCGTGGCCTTCAGCCCGGACGGGCGACACGTACTCTCCGGGTCGGAGGATTACACGGCGCGCTTGTGGGATGTGAACACCGGCGCGGAGCTTTCCGCCTTCACGCACACCGCGCCCATCCACAGCGTGGCCTTCAGCCCGGACGGGCAGCGCGCGCTTTTCGGCACGCGCGACAATACGGTGATTCTGTGGGATGTCGAAGCATGGCAAGAAATCGCCCGCGCCGCCAATCACAGTAAGGTAGTGCGTGCGGTCGCTTTCAACGCCGACGGCAGCAAGGCGGTCTCCGGCAGTTCCGACGGCAACGCCATTTTCTGGGATATCCCCAGCCTGACCGCCGTCCGCCAGATCGAGTACGGCGAGCAGGTGTTGAGCGCCGTCTTCGATCCGAGCGGTCGCTATATCGCTTGCGGCCTCAACGACGGCAGCCTGGCTCTCTGGGACACCAGCAGCCGGGAAAAGATTCTGCGCATCCAGGGGACCGGCGCGCTGCGCAGTATCGCCTTCAACCCGGATGGACACACCATCCTCGCCGGCACGGCGGACGGGATGCTGCTGGTGTGGGATATCGAAAGCGGCGCGGTCGCGCGTTACTATACGGCGGCGCAGACCGGCGACGATAAGCAGGTGTACGCCCTGGCCTCTGACCCGGATGGAAAATACCTGCTCTCCGGCGGCGGCGATGGCTTGGTGCGGCTGTGGGATGCGGCTACCGGGGAACTGCTCTCTGCGCAAAATGCGCATGTCACTTACAACTCCGGCAAGGTGGTCGGCGTCGCTTTCAACGCCGACGGCACCGAAGCCATATCGGCGGCGAGCAACAACAGCCTGACGGTCTGGCGGCTCGAAGACGGCGTTCTCCAGTTAAGCTCGTCGCGGTTCGGGTTGGGGCGGTCAGGGAATGTGTGGAGCGTGGGCTTTGACGCCGGCGGCCAGCCCGTCGCCCTTTCGACGAATGACGCCGACAACGACCTGGTTTTGTGGGACGTAATAGAGGGCCGGGCGCTGCGGCGGTTCTCCGGCCACGAGGCAAAAGCGACGCTGCTCGTTCTAAGTCCTGACGGGCAAGCCGCGATTTCGGGGGACGCCGGTGGCACGTTGATCCTATGGGACCTGGCGCAAGTCGAAGAGTCGCGCCGGGCAGTTCTGCCGGCGCACAAAGGCGGCTCCGATCCGGCGACCGGCGTCGTCTTCAGCCCAGACGGGCAGCACGCGCTGGTCGGCACTCAGAATGGGCACCTGTATAACTGGTCGTTTACCCTCAATAATTTGACGAGCGCCGCAACCGAGCTAGCATTAGAAGCGCCGGTTAGCGGTGTGGCGGTCAGCCTGGATGGGGGGCGCGGCGCGTCCGGCGACTGGAACGGCGGGCTGTACCTGTGGAATATGTCCTGGAGTTCGTACCGGCCCATGACCCTGCAACACAGCTTTAATATGCGCTCTCGCGTCAACGGCCTGGCCTTCGACCCGGACGGCGAGGCGGTTTTCTCGGCCTCGCGCGATGGGGTCGTCCGGCTGTGGCGGGTCGCTTCTTCGGTCGATCAACTGCTCGCCTGGACAGCCGAAAATCGCTACGTGCGCCCGCTCACCGGCGAGGAGATGACGTGGTTCGGGTTAGACAATGACAAAGATGCTATCCTGGATCGCCTGGACAACTGCCCGTTTGTCGGCAACCCCAACCAAGCCGACTCGGACGGCGACGGCACCGGCGACGCCTGCGACGAGGAGTAAGCAACACTATGGCGCACATCCGGCTTGTCAGCGTGAGCAAGAAATACTACAAGAATCGTCCCCTTATCCCCGGCGCATCGGAAGGCGAAGAAGAAGTCATCATGGCGCTGGATGGCGTGAACCTGGAGATCCGCGACGGCGAAACCATGAGCATCCTGGGGCCGTCGGGCTGCGGCAAGACGACGCTGCTGCGCGTGGTGGCCGGCCTGGAAAAACCCGACGGCGGGTATGTGCTCTTCAACGGCGAAGACATGGAAAACGTGCCGCCGCGCGACCGGCACATCGGCATCGTCTTCCAGAACTACGCGCTCTACCCGCACATGGAGAGCCAGCAAAACATCGGGTTTTTCTTCAAATTGCACGACCGCGAGGACGAAATCCCCGAACGGGTGCACGCCGTCTCCAAGATCATGGGCATCGGCTTCGACAAGCTGCTCGACCGCCGGCCGCCCACCCTCTCCGGCGGCGAACAGCAGCGCGTGGCGGTGGCGCGCTGCATCGCCCGCGACCCCAGCCTGTTCTTGTTCGACGAGCCGCTCTCGAACTTGGACGCCAAGCTGCGCGTCCAGACGCGCGGCGAACTGAAGCGCATCCTGGCGCGCTACGCCACCACCGGTCTTTACGTCACCCATGACCAGTACGAAGCCTTCGCGCTCGGCGACCGGCTGGCAGTTATGAACCTGGGGCGCGTCGAGCAGGTGGGCACCTATACCGACCTATATTACAAGCCGGTCAACCTGTTCGTGGCCGAGTTTCTGGGCGTCCCGCCGATGAACACCTTTCGCGGCTACGTCAACGACCGGGGCGGCTGGTCGGGCGACGATTTCCAGTGGCCGATCATCCGGCCCGGCCTGGAGGAGGGCGACCGCGTGGTGGTGGGTATCCGGCCCGAACACATCCGCGTGGAGGAGAGCGCGCACAGCGTCCCCGCCGTCGTCGATCTCATTGAGCCGCTGTTCGCCGAGCGCGCCAAGCTGCTCTATACCAAGATCGGCCTCACCCGCTGCAATGTGCGGGTAGGCGAAGCTTTCCCGGCAAAAGTCGGAGATACCCTGCCGCTCACCTTTCAACTGGACGAACTTCACTTCTTCGATACCAGGACCGGCGCGCGGTTGGGCTGAACATACAGGCTCCTGCCTGCCTTAGATTGCCTGAATTGATCGAGTGTCACCCCTTGTAGGATAGTTTGTCACTACCCGTACCGGTGTTCTCTCACTTATATATACTTATACCCGCAGACATGCCAGAGGAGGGAAAAGGAGATGTCAGAGAACCAGTCCGGCGGGCCGCTGCGCTTCGCCAGTGTCTTAATCATCGGCCTGGTAGCGATCATCATCGTGCTGGGCCTGGCAATCGTCGTACAGGCTGTCGGGCAGTCTGGCCGGCCCGCCGAAGTGGGCAAAGTGGACGCGCTCGCCAACAGCACCGATGAATGCGTCCAGTGCCACCAACGCACCACGCCCGGCATCACCACCCAGTACGGCCACAGCACGATGGCCGCCGCCGAGGTAAGCTGCCAGAACTGCCACGAGGTCACAGAAGACTACGCCGGCGCGGTGGCGCACGAGGGCACCTATGTCCTGCGCTCGCCCAGCGCCGCCAAGTGCGAGACCTGCCACACCCAGGAAGTGCGCCAGTTCAACCAGAGCCGCCACGGGCTGCCGGCTTATGTCGCGGTGCTGGGCGCCGAACCGCTGACCGAGGCGCAGCTTGCCATGTACGAGGCCATCCCCGAAGGCAGCTATGCGCCCGACAAGTCGCGCAACGCCATCGCTGCGCTGGAGGGCGAAGACATGATCCGCTTCACCTGCCTGGCCTGCCACAACGTCGGCAAGCCCGCCGAAGATGGCTCGGTGGGCCAGTGCCAGAAGTGCCACCTGCGCCACGAGTTCAGCATCGAGCAGGCGCGCAAGCCCGAAACCTGCAACGCCTGCCACATCGGGCCGGATCATCCGCAGTGGGAGATTTACCAAGAATCGCCGCACGGTATCGCTTACATGACGATGGGCGACGATTGGAACTGGGAGGCCGAGACCGGCACCTTCGGCGTGGAGGACTTCCCCGCGCCCACCTGTGCCATCTGCCACATGAGCGGCTTCGGCAACACCGGCACCTCGCACGACGTGGGCGACCGCCTGACCTGGTACTTGTTCGCGCCGATCAGCACGCGCCGCCCCGCCTGGGAAGACAACATGACCCGCATGAAGACGGTCTGCCTGGAGTGCCACAACCAAAACTTCATCGATGATTTCTACACCGCTGCCGACAAGGCCACCGAGCGCGTCAACGAGTGGGTGACCGAGAGCGACGCGATCATGCAGCCGCTAAAAGATAACGATCTGCTCACCGCCGCGCCCTTCGACGAACCGATTGACTACACCTATTTCAACCTGTGGCACCATTGGGGCCGCACCGCCAAGTTCGGCGTCTGGATGCAGGGGCCGGATTACAGCCAGTGGCACGGCGCGTATGAGGTGCTGCACGACCTGGCCGAACTGCGCGAGGCGGCCGGCGAGCGGATGGAGAAGGCCGGACTAGCGGGCGAAGCCGAAGCCGAGAAGACGGATGATTAACCCATGTATCACCTGGCAACGCTTTTCCCGGCAATCAAGCGCCTGAACATCCCGTTCACGCGCGACCAGATCATGCTGCTGCTGGTCGCTTCCACCGAGCTTGGCCTGGCGCTCGAAACTTACTTGGCGCATATGATAAGCGGCACCATCGTCACCAACGAGTGGATATCGATCCTCTTTGGCGTGGCGGCGGGGATCGCGCTGCTCATCGCGGGGATCATCGCGCTACGCAACCGCCCGCTGGCGATGCTCATCGCCACGGTGACGCTGGTCGCAAGCATCGCGGTAGGGCTGCTGGGCGCGTACTTCCACCTGCGGCGCATCGCTCTGCCGGCCGCGCCGCCGGGCGAGCGCGTCTCGGTGAACCTGCTGATCTGGGGGCCGCCCATCCTGGGGCCGCTCACCTATGCGATGGCGGGGCTGCTGGGCCTCAGCGCGGTCTTTTACGAGAATCCCATCGACAGCGGGCGGCTGGTTCTGCCGGGCGGCTGGCGGGTTCGGATGCCGCTGCCCAAGACCCGCGCCTACTTTCTGATCGTGAGCCTGGGCATCCTCGCAACGCTCATCAGCAGCGTGCTCGACCACGCGCGCACGCCCTTCGACAACCCCGGCGTGTGGATACCGGTCTCGGCGGGCGTGTTCGGGGTCGTGACCGCGTTCGTGGTGGGCGCACTTGAGAAGCCCCGGCGCGCCGATTTGCTGTTTTACTTTACGGCGATGGTTATTCTCATCATCACCGGGGTGCTGGGTGTGGCCTATCACGTCGCCAACGACCTGACGCCGGCCGGCGCGCTGGTAACCGAGCGCTTTATCCGGGGCGCGCCCTTCCTGGCGCCGATGCTCTTTGCGCTGATGGGCACGTATGGCGTCGCGGTGATGTTCGATCCGAATGAAAAAATAAGCGTGTAATACTCAATATCGACAAAGCAAATTATCATATAGATACCGGATAACATATCACATCCGGTATCTTTTTACTTCTATAACAACTCGTGATATAGTTATTGCGTTCATAAGCATGCCAAACCACATGGAGAAATCGATGTCTATACAATGTACAAAACTGAACGCTCATTCGCAGCTCGTCATCGCGGTGTTTGTCGTGCTGTTTCTCGTCGGGTCGGTGCAGCCGCGCCCCGCTTACGCTGCGGCCTGCGGCGGCCTGCCGACTTACGGCACAGTCGCCGCCGGGACGTATAACTTCCCGCCCGGCTGTGTCCACACCCTGACCGACCAACTCGTTATTTTCGGTGGCGTCACCGTTACCATAAACGGCAACGGCGGAACCATCGAGGGCGATAACACTTTCCGACTCTTCCAGGTTACCAACAGTTCGACACTAAATCTCGATAGTGTGACTCTGACAAAAGGTCATACCAACCTCGGCGGCGGCGCGGTTGGCGTCATCTTTGGAAGTAGTGCGAACATTACCAACAGCACTTTCTACGGCAATTCTGCCGACAGCCCCGGCGGCGCTCTTGTCGCCGACGGGCCGGGGGGTGCACTCAACATCACCAACAGCACTTTCTTCGACAACACTGCCGTCGAAGGCGGCGCCATTGGCGTTTATTACGGCATTACGGCCAACATCGACGGCAGCGCCTTCTCCAACAACCGCGTCACTGACGTCGGCGGCGCTATATACAGCTCAAGTTTGAATCTGAACATCCGCAATAGTACTTTCGTTGGCAACACTGCCGAGGACGAGGGAGGCGCTATCTTCAACGTCAACTCGACCAACCCGGTGAGTATCAGCGGCAGCGCCTTTTCAGGCAACTCTGCCAGTTTCGGCGGGGCCATTTACGCCGCGCGTGCGACGCTGACCGTTGATGGGTGCAGCGTCATCCAGGGCAACACCGCCCGCAGCGGCAGCGGCGCGGGCATCTTCAACGGCTCCGACGGCATCGTCACCGTAAGTAACAGTTCGATCCAAGATGAGGTTTATCATGAAATCGGCATGTGGGGCGCTGCCAGCACCACCGCCGAAGACAACTGGTGGGGCAGCCCCGCCGGCCCCGGCGCGCTGGCGGTGAACTTCACCGTCAATTCGTGGTGGACGCAAAACTACTGCGCAGGCGTGAGCGGCGACGCCGGCCCTCTCCCGCGCTGCAAAACCCGCGTCCCCTTCGTCGCCAACGCCGCGCCCGCCGACGGCGAACTGCGCTTCTACACCCACTTCGGCTATGACTACCTGCGCCCGGAAGGGTACATGGTCGGCGCGTTCCCAGTAATGAAAGACCAGGTAGCGCGGGGCACGGTCGAGGTGTTCTGCGAGGCGCAGCTGCGCGCGTGGCTGTTCGACTTTCACGGCATCGTACAAAGCTTCATCCCCAGCCAATACTACGACCACCCCGGCGCGTTCGTCCCGCACAAAGACGACTACGGCGTCGGCGGGCCGATGTATGGCTACTGGGAGAAGGATAACGTGCCCTACGCCGCCTTCTTTGACCGGCGGCTGCCGCCCGACCCTATCGACGCGGACAACCCCGCCGACGCCTACGACCCCGGCGTGCCGGACTTCGGCGAGCACCTGGTCAGGACGCCGGCCGGCGAAGGCGGCCTGGTCGAGTGGGGGTCATGGGACCCGCAGAACGGCGTCTACACCCGGCTCGGCTGGACCGGCGCGGGTGGCAAAGTCGCTGCCGACCCGGACGGCCCGCTCGACCAAAAGGCCTTCGAGAAGCTGGTCATGGCGCACGGGCAGTAGACCGCGCATTCGCCCGGCCTGAGCGCTCACGGTCGGGCCGGGCTTTACATTTCTCACATCACTTCTTCATCATTTCCACATAATTTTCCGGCACGATGATATCGGCGGCGAAAAACAAAAACGCGCCTCCGAATTAATTCTATTTTTATGAAAAGCAGCGTCTTCTATCATAAGATGTGCTTGGATTATGCAGTACTTTATCGAGGTGATTGATCTTGTTCAAACAACGCATTTTACCCTTCACCATTGCGCTTGCACTGAGCCTCGTCCTGTTCGCCGCGCCGGCCCAGGCCGAGTCGGTGACCTGCGGCGGTCTGCCGGCCGGCGGCCTGGTCCCGGCAGGGACCTATGAGTTTGCGCCCGGCTGTGCCCACACCTTAAGCGGCACGCTCATCATCGATGGAGCCGCAGTCACCATCAACGGCGGCGGCGGGGCGATCCAGGGCGGCGGCGCCTTCAGGCTGTTCGCCGTCGATCCCGACGGCTCTTTGGCCCTGAACAATGTGACCCTCACAGGCGGGCGCAGCGCGGCCTACAGCGGCGGCGCGATCCTTAACGATCACGGCGTGGTGACCATTACCGACAGCGCTTTTGTCGGCAACGCCGCCCACTTCGGCGGCGCGGTCTTCAACGATCACGGCGCGGTGACCATCACGAACAGCTTTTTCACCGGCAACTTTGCCGATAAGGGCGGCGCGGTCTTCAGCTACGGCGGCGGCAGCACGGTGACCGTCACCGGCAGCGCTTTTCTCGGCAACGCGGCCGGCGACAGCGGCGGCGCCATCCACAACGATGCTCGCAGCACGGTAATCGTGGGCGAATACAGCATCGTCCGGGATAATACGGCCGGCGGCGACGGCGATGGCGTTTATACTTCCCAAAACGCCGGTATGACCAGTGTGCTTCACAGCCTGGTCTACGACGAGATGTACGCCCAGAGCGGCGGCAGCGCCGCCGTCTACGCCGAGGACAATTGGTGGGGCAGGGCCGCCGGCCCCGGCGCGCTGACGATCGGTTTCACCGTCGATACCTGGCTCGATACGCCGTCGGCCTGCGCGATAGACAGCGCCGCCGGGTCGCTCCGGCGCTGCAAGGCGCCGGCATTCGGCAGCACCCGGCACTTCTCGGTCGAGTTTACCCCTTGACAAACGGGCGCCCCGGCGGGCGCCCGTTTCTGTACTGACGCTACGTCGTTTTCTTGCGCCTCACTCTGCCGCGCAGGATAAGCAGCCCTACCAGCGCCCCGCACCACAACCACACGCCGCGCCAGTCGAGCGGGATCGTCGCGCTGCCATCCGGGAGGAGCGGCGTCGCCGGGTCGAGGTGCGGGTACAGCCGGTCAATCGCCGGCGTCGGCACCGAGGTCTGGTGCGCCAGCGTTAAGAACTCGTCGGCAAGGTGCTTCATCTCGTCGCGGGCGGCGTTGGCGTGCTTCGCCAACGCTACCTCCATTCGCTCGTCGGCGATGAGCCGCCCTGCTCCCCACACCAATAAAGGCTCCGGCAGCCGCTCGAATATCTTAAAACTGGACGGAACAATCGGGATGCCCAGCGCGCGCAGCGCCCGGAATCCCTCGCGGATGGCGCGCAGCGCCAACACCAGCGCGTCGCGGGTACGCGCCATGCGCTTGTTGTCGGTGCCGGCCGCGTAGAGCGCCGGAGCCAGCGACGGCATCAGCAGCGCGACGTGCGTCTTGAGCCAGGCGTCCATATCGGCGCGGATTTCGGTTTTGTAGCCTTCCATGCTTTCGAGCACCTCAGCGACCTGCCGGGTTCGCTCGGTGGTGCGCCCGTCAACCTCGCCAAAGGGGATCGCTTTCGGGTCGTCGTCTGTGCCGGCCAGGCAGTGCACGACATGCCCATCGCGGTAGCCGGCGGCTATCGGAAAGCCCATCAAGACGCGCTCGCTTCCCAGCGCCGCGACCAGTTCGCCCGGCCCGGCGGCGTTGTTCATCAAAAACAAGACGTTCGGCGTGTGCGAATTGGCGGCCAGGACGGGCAGGATATCCAGCGCGTTGTTCTTGCGCATAATCACCAGTACCAGTTCATAGGCGTCGTCCGGCTCCAGCGCCTCGACGACGTTAGCGCGCGTGGTCGTCCACTGGTCGTTAACGACGTTGTGCAGCACGATACCGTGCTCGCGTAGATCGGCCAGGCGTTGGCCGCGCGCCAAAATCGATACGTCATGGCCGGCGTCGTGCAGCCGCGCCGCGAACACGCTGCCCAACGGTCCTGCACCGTAGACTAGAATTTTCATCTCACAACCTCTCCTTGCGTGAATTAGCCTCGTCTAATTTAGCATACCACTCTTTAAGGCCGGGCAATATCCCAGTTGTTGAGGGGGAGCGCTCGAATCGCGCCCGACAACCCGAAATCTACCCCAGGTACTATGTGACGTTTTTCACGAATACGATATAATAGGATAAGATTGATCGAATATAGAAACAAGGAGGGCAGCGATGTCCCACAATAACAAACCCAGGGTCGTTATCATCGGCGCGGGCTTCGGCGGGCTGTACGCCGCCCGCACGCTGGAGAAAGCAGACGTCGATGTGCTGCTTATCGACCGCAACAACTTTCATACGTTCACGCCGCTGCTCTACCAGGTGGCGACCTCCGGCTTGGAGCCGGGCGAGATTGCTTACCCGGTGCGCGGCATCTTCCGGGGCAAGACCAACGTGCGCTTTATGATGGGCGAGGTGTTGGCTATTGACCATGTGCAGAAAAGCGTCACCGTGCAGACCGACGGTGATACCCGCGAAGAACCTTACAACTATCTCATCATTGCCGCCGGCAGCGTTGGCAGCTACTTTGGGATGGATTCTATCGCCGGACACGCCTTTGATCTCAAGAGCCTGAGCGACTCGGTGGCGCTGCGCAACCATATCCTTAAGAACTTCGAGCGCGCCGCGTGGAGCGACGACCCGGCGCAGGTCGAAGCGCTGACGACGCTGGTTGTGGTGGGCGGCGGCCCGACCGGGCTGGAGACGGCCGGCGCGCTCTACGAGCTGTACAATCACGTGCTGCGCAAGGAGTACGCCTACCGCCCGGACATGCACGCGCGCGTTATCCTGGTCGAGGCTGCCGGCAGCTTGCTGCTCGCTTACCCGGAGGGGCTGCGACACGCCGCGCTCCGGCAGCTCGAGTCGCTGGGCGTCGAGGTGGTCCTGGGCTGCGCGGTCGCCGGCGCGGTCGCCGGCCATGTCACGCTGGACGATGGGCGGATCATCCCGACGTATACGCTGGTCTGGTCCGCCGGGGTCAAGGCATCGCCGCTGGCTGAAGCGCTGGACGTACCCTTACAGCGCGGCGGGCGCGTGCCGGTGCAGCCGACCCTGCAGGTCGCCGAACGCGCAGGCGTGTACGTAGCCGGCGACATGGCTTATCTCGAAGACCCGGACGGCAAACCCTACCCGATGCTTATCCCGGTCGCCAAACAGCAGGGCATTCTGGCGGCGCGCAACATCGTGCGCGATCTGAAAGCAGAAGCGTCAAAGCTGTTCAAGTACAATGACCGGGGCATTATGGCGACCATCGGGCGCAACCGCGCGGTGGCGTGGATTTACAACCGCGTCCCGCTGACCGGGTTCATCGCGTGGGTAGCGTGGCTGGGCCTGCACCTGATAACCTTGATGGGTTTCCGCAACCGGCTGAACGTCTTCGTTAACTGGGTGTGGAACTACCTGACCTATGATCGCTCGGTGCGCCTGATTCTGGAGCACACGCCACGGGAGGCCGAGGCAGTGTATGAGCGTGAGCGCGACTATGGTAAAATAGTAATTGGATGAACAATCGCCGAAATGCCGGCGCGCGGCGGTGCGGCGCGCGTAAATTATAAATCTCTCACTTATCTAGTTGTGCTCAAAAACCGAGTTGAACAAAAAAGGGATAAACGAGTACAATAGGTTGAATAAAGATTGAGCGGCTATCAATACAAAAACTAGGACCTGGCATGAGCGAACTCTCAACCACAGCACGACGTATCTTGGAGCACTTACACCAAGAGAAAAATCCTACTATGCGAATGGTGGGTAGTATCTGCATGGTCCTTTTACTCGACACGCCGGATTGGGAGACGGCCTCCGCCGAACTGCTTGAGCAGCAGTTCATCAGCACCAACGGGACCTCGTACAGCATCACCCCGAAAGGGACCGCGCAACTCACCCAACCGAACAAGCCGGGCGTCGAAAAGAGCGCTCGTGCTCTTCTGACCGAGGCGCCGGCTCAAGAAGCGGTGCCGGTGCCCGGCGCATCGACGCACCCTTTCCTGGATTACCTGGTAGCCTTCAACCACGACCTGCGCTCGCCGTTGAACTCGGTCATCGGCTTTTCGCGCGTTATCCTCAAAGGCATCGACGGTGAGATCAACGAGATGCAGGCCGAGGATTTGCAGTCGATTTACGACAGCGGGCAAAGGCTGCTGGGCATGCTCACCGAGATCGTGGACATGGCCCGGCTCGAAACCGGCGTGCTCTCGGCCCAGTGCAAGCCGGTGGCGCTCGAAGCGTTGTTCGAGAAGTTGATCGGGAAGTTCGAGGAAGAAGGCGCCAACAAGCCGGTGACCTTCCACAGCACGCTTCCACCCGATGGATTAGAAGTTCGCACCGACGAGAGCCGCCTTGAGCAAATCCTGACCAATGTAACGGCTTTTTGCCTTCGCAACCTGGATATTGGTAGCATCTTCTTGCGAGGCAACTTTCACCAAGGCGATAAAATTTACGTTGAAGTGGAGGATACCGGCAGTGGGTGGTCGCCCGGCGAAACCGCCGTGCTGCTCGATGCCTATCGCGCGCCGGAGCAGGTGCATCACATCGGCGGCGCCGGGCTGAGCCTGGCAATCGCGCACCGGCTGGCAGAGTTGCTCGGCGGCACTCTCACGGTCGAAAGCCGTGTGGGCAAAGGCACGACCTTCCGCTTGGTCCTTCCGCAAGACCCCCCACCGGGGACCGGTAGCAGCGAAAAAGAGGATGGGTAATCAAGTCAACTTGCACGGCGATGCAGGCCATGTTATACACGAAGACAGACCTCGACGTGGCCGGAGGGTATTTTAAAATATGATGGGTCGCAAACCACGCCCAGAGTATAACCCCCTTTCCTCTCCTAAGCCGAAGTCTGAGGTGGGATATGTTTCGCACGAAGGGTTGAAGCGTCCCCACAATGAAGACAGCCTGCTCATCTTCAGTTTGCCCGGACCGGACGAATCCGGCTTGGTGCAGCTATACGTGGTCGCCGACGGCGCCGGCGGGATGGCGTCGGGTAAGCTCGCCAGCAGCCTCACCGTCAGCGCCGTCAAAGACGCCGTGACGCATACCTCCTCCAACGACAGCGCTTCTTCTTACACCGACTGGCTCCAGACTGCCGTGCAGCAGGCCAACCAGACTGTCTTCGACCAATCCAGGCAAGACCGTAAGAAAATGGCCTCGACCCTGGTGATGGTGCTCATCGAGGACGACAAAGCCTACGTCGCCAACGTGGGCGACAGCCGCGCGTACTTGTTCGACGAATTCGGGCCGCGCCAGATCACCGAGGATCACTCGGCGGCGCAGGAGCTTCTGAAGGCCGGGCTGATTACCAAGGATGAGGTCAAAGGCCACCCCTTCGAGCACATCCTGACGCGCGCCATCGGCCCGGAGGAGAATGTCGAGCCGGACCTGTTCACCGAGCGCGTCCAGCCCGGCGACCGGCTGCTGTTGTGCTCGGATGGGCTGACCAACATGGTGACCGACGACGAAATCTGGGATATCGTGTGGAACACGCGCGACCTAACGACGGCGGCCCAGCAGCTCATCGACGCGGCGAACGCAGCCGGCGGCAAAGATAACATCACCGCGCTGGTGATTCAGATTTTGCGCTGAGCGGGCAATCTACCCGCCCGCCGTCTTCGCCTGCACCAACTCCACCACGTCCGGGAAGTCGATTCCCAGCGCCTTGATCTTCGCCGGCGTAGGGACGCCGTTCGCATCCCAGCCGCGCCGCAGGTACACGGCGTCTACCAGCTTCTCGTACTGCGCCTGGCGATATTCGCGCAGCTTCGCCATTTTAGCCTCGGTGGTCATGCCGCCGGGGTCAACGCCCACGTTCTCGCGGAGCTGCCGGTCGTAGCGTTCGGCCCGCGACTCGTACTCCTCGACCGTCACCGGCCCCATCGCGCGGTAGGGCGGGTAGTCGTGCGCGCGCGTGCCGAAGCCCAGCTTGAGCGCCAGCAAGCGCTGAAAATTGTACACGCGCTCCGACTGGGCGATGAGGTCCGCCGGCCGGGTCGGCTTGCCAGAGAGTCCCTCGTAGAGCCAGCAGTAGTTTTCCACGTGCTCCGGGACCTTGTTCGGCTCGGCGGTCTTGTTGTTGTCGGTGGGCGTGACGTCGTTCCACGGCAGCTTGCACAGCCCGTGCAGGCTGAACCAGGTGCGCCACATCGGGAAGTAGTGCAGCGCTTCGGCTTTCGCCTCGAAGGTCGGCAGTTGTTCGTTCACCATATCCATGAAGATCAGCCACGCCTCGTCGTGCTGCGCGCCCTTGATCGCCAGCCCGTAACCGCCCTGCTGTGCCAGCGACTCTTTCGTCACGTACTCCGACACCTCCAGACCCTTGACCTCCATGGCAATGTCGTTAACGAAGCCGGGATCTGCGCCGTATTCTTTGATAAACCGGTTCTTCAAGTAGCGCACCCCCTGCCCTACCGTCACGCCAAAACCCTCGCCGCGCGCCATCTGGTGCAGCAGTTCCAGCGCAGCGCCGGCGTTGCCCCAGTGCAGCGCCAGGCCGTCCGTTACCGCTTCGTCGATGACGCCGGCCTCGTAGCACTCCATGCAGAAGGCGACCGAGTCGGCGAACGAGATCGTATCGACGCCGTAGGTGTCGCAGTAGAAGTTGATCTCGGCGATCACCAGCGGGTCGAAGACGCCGATGTTCGAGCCGACCCCGGCGATGGTCTCGTACTCCGGCCCATCGACGCGCACGACCTGCCCGTGGTACGGGCCGGTCTTGAGCTGGAAGTCGTCGATGGCGTGCGCGCACGACAGCCCGCAGCCATACCAGCACCCCTCCGGCAAGCCCTGCGTGAACAGGTCCTCCCAAACCGATACGTCTAGGCTCCCGGCTTCGGGGTGCATGCCGTAGCGGAAATTATGCACGGGCAGCAGGTCAAACGAGTTCATAATCGGCGGCAGGTGCCCGGTGCCGACGACCGCCATGCGGTTCTGCTTCGGGTCGTTCTCTTTGATCTCGCGGTTGATGCGCTGCCCGGCCTTGCGGATCAACTCCATGTCGGCGGGATTGTTGCTGTCGCCCTTCATCCCGCTGTAGCGCACCACCAACGCTTTGATGCGCTTGTGCCGGAAGACGCGCCCGGCGCCGCCGCGCCCGGCCTGCTTCACACGGACCTCCTCACGGCGCACGTCGTACCAACTGAAGTTGAGCATCGCGTAGCGGATATGGTCCGCCGCCGCGCCCGCCGACACGACCGACACAAAGCGCCGGTCCTTGCCGCCGGATGGCGCGTACATCTCGGTGAGGCGCGGGCCGATGAGATGTGAGTCGAGCGGCTCCAGCGGCGCAGCTTCGATGGTCACGCGGCCCGTGTCGCCGTCGATGACAATGATGACCTCATCCTCGGCGATGCCCTGAATCTCCAGCGCATCCCACCCGGCGAACTTCAGGTAAGGGCCGAAGTAGCCGCCGACGTTGCTATCGATCACCGAATGGGTGAGCGGCGAAACCGTCACGACGGTCGATTTGCCGGAGCCGGGGTAAGCCGTTGTGCCGCCGATGGGACCGCCGGCGATGATGATTTCGTTCTCCGGGGCGTCCCACTTCGTATCCGGGCTGACCGCGTTCCACAACAGCCACATACAGAAGCCGCGCCCTCCCGTAAAGACATCCTTCATCTGTTGGGTGACCGGCTTACTTTTAATCGTGTTATCGGAGAGGTTGATGTAAAGGGTGCGGTTCGCGTAGCCGCGCGCCACCGGGCGCGGCTCGTAATCGAATTCGGCGAGCACCGTGTGCCCGGCTTTTAACTGCTCAATTGTTAACGTCGCCATAGGTGTTTTCTCCAAAATGCTCGTGTCATGGGTCACAATCCATCATACCCGACTTTTTTGCAAGCCGGCAATATGCAAAGTAGGGGCGGGTTTGAAACCCGCCCCATGCACATCAACTTAAGCGCTTTTTTCCCCCTCTCCCCCGACCCCTCTCCCTCAAGGGGCG
>JAFGMM010000290.1 GCA_016927535.1 Anaerolineae bacterium | reverse complement strand
TGGTATATGGGCTAGCACGAGTCTGACTCCCCTCGCCCCTTGAGGGAGAGGGGTCGGGGGAGAGGGGAAAAAAGCGCTTAAGTTGATACATATGGGGCAGGTCTGAAACCTGCCCCTACCAGAAAACAAGAGTAGGTTATCAGGATATGACCATTGCTTTAGGCATCGACACGGGCGGCACTTACACCGACGCCGCTTTGGTGGACTACGAATCGGGCGAGGTGCAGGCGAGCGCCAAAGCCCTGACCACCCATCACGATCTCGCCGTCGGCATCGGTACGGCCATCGCCGCCGTGCTGGAGACGCGCGCCGTTGACCCCGCCGACGTGGGCCTTGCGGCGCTCTCGACCACGCTGGCGACTAACGCGCTCGTGGAGGGCAAAGGCAGCCCGGTCTGCCTGCTGCTGCTGGGCTACGACGCCGCGCTGATCGAGCAGTTTGGCTTCGCCGCAGAACTGGTCACGCCCAACGTCGTGTATTTACCGGGCGGGCACGACACCGCCGGCAACGAGCAGGCGCCGCTCGACGAGCGCGCGACCCGCGAAGCGATCCGGGCCTGGCAGGGACAGGTCGAGGCGTTCGCGGTGTCGGGCTACTTCGGCGTGCGCAACCCCGCGCACGAGCTGCGCGTCCGCGACCTGGTCCGCGAGCTGACCGGGCTGCCGGTCACCTGCGGGCACGAACTCACCAGCCGGCTCGACTCGGTGCGGCGCGCCACCACGACCGCGCTCAACGCCAGCCTGATCCCGCTGTTGACCGGCCTCATCCAGACCGTGCGCCGCACACTCGGCGCGCACGGCATCGCCGCGCCGTTGATGGTGGTCAAAGGTGATGGCTCGCTGGTGCGCGATACGTGGATCATGCAGCGCCCGGTCGAGACGATTCTCTCCGGCCCGGCGGCGAGCGTGGTCGGCGCGGCGCGGCTGGCCGGCGACGGGCGCGGCGACGTGTGGGTAGTCGATGTGGGCGGCACGACGACCGATATCGCCGCGCTGCACGGCGGGCGGCCCTGGCTCAACCCGGAGGGCGCGCAGGTGGGGCGCTGGCGCACGATGGTCGAAGCGATTGACGTGCACACCGCCGGCCTGGGCGGCGACAGCCACGTGCGGCTCGACCGGGAGGGGCGCTTGCAGATCGGGCCGCAGCGCGTGGTGCCGCTGTGCCTGCTGGCGCAGACTTTCCCGGACGTGATCGCGCTGCTGCGCCCGGAGCCGGTCGCGCTGCCGAGACCGACCGGTGCAAAAGAGCGCTGGTTGCAGCGCAAAGCGGCGCACCGCGCGAGCACTCAATCCGGTTTGGCGGGGCAGTTCGTGACGGTGCGCCGCGCGCCCACGACCGCGCTCGCCGAGGGCGACCGCGCGCTGCTTGAGGAACTGGCGGCGGGGCCGGTCGCGCTGGACGATTTGGCGGGCCGGGGGCACAGCATGATCGTGCTGGGCCGGCTGGAGGCGCTGGAGCGGCAGGGATTGGTGCAGCGCGCCGGCTTCACGCCCACCGATGCGCTGCACGCGCTGGGCCGCCTGGATATCTGGAATGCAGAGGCGGCGCGGCGCGGCGCGGAACTGATGGCGAAGCGCGCCGGGCTGCCGGCGGAGGCGTTCTGCGAGCAGGTGGTCGCGGGCGTCTCGGACCGCGTGGCGACCGAGCTGGTCAGCAAGGTGCTGGGCGACGAGATGCGCGCGCTGCCCGATTGGGACGGCGAGCCGACCGCGGCGGCGCTGCTCACGCGGGCGCTGCGCGGCGTGGACGGGCTGGGGCTGGGCTGCGACCTGACGCTGCGCCGGCCGATCATCGCCATCGGCGCGCCGGTCGGGGCGTACATGCCCGCAACCGCCGGGCGTCTGCACACCGCGCTGATCCTGCCGCCGCACGCCGAGGTCGCTAACGCGGTGGGCGCGGTGGCGGGCAGCGTGATCCAGCGGGTGCGCGCACACATCACGCCGCTGGAGGGACACCAGCAGTTCCGGCTCCAACTGCCGGACGGCGCGGTGGTGTTGAACGGCATCGAGGCGGCGGTGGCGCACGCGCGCACCGTGATGCCGCCGCAGGTGGAGGCGCTGGCGCGCGCCGCCGGCGCGGGCGGCGCGATCACCGTGCAGATGGAGCGCCGCGACCTCACCGCGCCGGTGGCGGAGGGCTGGGGCGACGCGCTCTACATCGGCACCGAGTTGGTGTTTACGGCGGTGGGGCGGCCCAGCCCGGCACAGTAGAGATTAATAGGTTTATTACTGTTTGTGATATTCGGAACGTGTGATATTTTCTACAAACAAAAAGCTCCCCGCGCGCCGGCAGGGAGCTTTTCTCTACGCTGCTTAGTCGCAGGGGTGCGCGACAATCTCGAAGTCTACGTCTTCCAGCAAGTTGATCGTCTCATGCACCGGGCAGTGTTCGGCCACGCGCAGGAGAACTTTTTCCTGATCCATGCAATCGGCGTGCGGCAAGACGACCTTGATCTTGAGGTCGGTAAGGCGGGTGGGCTTGTCGGCCTTCTCGAAGTTGACATCGACCGTCATATCGGTCGCGTCGATGTCGTGGGTGTTGCAGTAGTTTGCCACCATTGCGGCGACGCAGGTCCCCATCGAGATGACGAAGTATTCCGGTGGAGTCGGCGCGCGGTCCTTGCCGCCCAGGGCAGCCGGGACGTCGGCGAGGATGGCGTGGTGTCCGTTGATTTGGGTTTGGAAAAGCATGTCACCTTTGTAAGCTGTGGTGATGGTCGTCATTCTGTACCTCATCTTTGCAATTGAAATATGTTTTCAGTATGTACCGACCAGAGGCAAGACGCCAACGACAAACATCACGCCGTGCTTGTGAACAATGTAACGATCTGGCGCGCGCGTTTTTTCTACTCCCCGGCGGCGCCGAGGCCGAGCCGCGTGTAGTCCTGGTGGCCTTCCGCGCCGTGACACTCGATGCAGCCGTTGAGCGCGCCGGCGGCGTTCACCTTGCCCGTGGGGTCGGCAGCGACCCAGAACCAATCGCCGGCGTGGGGGTTGAAGCCTTCCACCTTGTACATAGCCGTGATGGTCATCAGCTTCGGATTGCCCATGTTCCGTGCGTAGCCCTCTTCGACGATGATGCTGCCGGCAGGGAGCGCGCCGGTTTCGGCGGGATCGAAGCCGGTCAGCGCGGCGGCGCGGCGCGCGATGGCGTTGGCGTAGACGATTACTTCCTGGCCGTGCGTGCTGTTGGTGGTGATGTAGCCCTCCAGACCGGGCCACGCTTGCCAGCCGGTGTAGGGGTCTTGCTCCAGGAGGTAAGCCATCACCTGCACGCCGTCCGGGCCGGGCAGAACCGGGCCGAGCGAGATGAAAGGCTCCGCGCCGAAGCCGTAGCGCAGGAGGTAATCGACGTTGCCTTCCTGGCCGTGGCAGTCGATGCAGCCTTCGAGCGCGCCGGCGGCGCTGATCTCGCTCCCATCGCCGGAGGCTTTCACCCAGTACCAGTCGTTCGCGCCGGGGTTGAAGCCCGCGACCTTGTACATGATGGTGAGGTCGGCCAGCGCGCCCCGGTCGTCGGGCGGCCCTGGGTAGTTCTCTTTGACGACCATCGTCCCCGGCGGCAGCGCGCCGCCGAAGTCTTCGGTCAGCGCGCCGGCAAGACCGATATCGTTGACGTAGATGCGCACGGTCGCGCCGTGTGGTTCGCCGCCCTTCAAGTAGATGCCGTGAAAGTCGCCGATGCCATCGGCAGGGAAGGTTCCCCATCGGGTATAAGGGGCGGTTTCGAGAATGTATTTCAGGATGGCCGCGCCGTCGGCGGCGGGAAGTTCCTCTTGTGCGGCAGCGCCCGGCCCCGGCAGCAGGACCCATAACAGCAGTAAAAACGTGAGTTTCCGCATAAAGCGCCCTCCTCGACAACTGGCGATAGCCGTATGATACACGAAGGGGAAGCGCCCCGAAAGACGCTTCCCCTCCGATCCTGCCGTGAAGAGCAGCGTGTACCGAACCCGATTAGCCTTTCACCGAGCCGGCCATCATGCCGCGCACGAAGTAGCGCTGGAGCGCGAAGAAGATAAACAGCGGCACGATCATGGTGATAAATGCGCCGGCGGTGAGCACCTCCCAGTTCTGGCCCTTCGAGCCGACCAGTTCTTTGAGCTTGGAGGTGACGATGAAGGCGTCGGGGTTGTCGGTGCCCAGGAAGACCAGCGCGACCAGCAGGTCGTTCCACACCCATAAGAACTGGAAGATGGCAAACGAGGCGATGACCGGCACCGAAAGCGGCAACACCAACTGGGTGAATGCCGTGAAGGGCGACGCGCCGTCGATGTGCGCCGATTCCATGATCTCTTTCGGGATGGTGGAGATGTAGCCGTAGAGCAGGTAAATCGCCAGCGGCAGGCCAAAGCCGGTATGCGCCAGCCAGATACCCAGGAAAGTGCCGTTGAGGTCGATAGAAGTGTAGATGCGCATGATCGGGATCAGCGCCATGTGCAGGGGGACGCCCATCAACATGACCACGCCGGCGAAGAAGAAGTCGCGCCCCGGAAACTCCATCCAGGCAAAAGCGTAAGCGGCGAAGGCGGCGACGGTGATCGGGATCACCACCGAAGGGATAGTCACCAACAGGCTGTTGAGGAAAGCATTTGCCATGCCCTCGGCAGATAAAACGGCCTCGTAGTTTTGCAGGGTGAAGTTGAACGGCTGCCCGCCGCCGAATAACGTCCACCAGCCGGTGCTGTTGATATCGGTCGCCGGGCGGATCGAACTGATGAGCAGCCCAATCGTCGGCAGCGACCAGAGGAAGCAGAGCAAGAGAACGACGATACGGACCGGCGCGGCGCTCAGAACGGCCTGGACGGTGCTCCGCTGGACGCCGGATTCGGTTTGCAGTGAGACACTCATGGCTCTTACCCCTTTCTCCGTTCGCGCAGGTCACGGACATTGCTGTAGATAATCGGCAGCAGGACGATGAGCAGCAAGACGGCCAGGGCGCTGCCGCGCCCGTAGTGGCCGAACTTGAAGAACTCGTTAAACATGCGGTTGGCGACCACCTCGGTATCGCGCCGCCCGTTGGTCATCACGTATACGATATCGAAGACCTTGAGCACCATGATGAACACGGTCGTCGCCACCGTGATGAGCGTGGAGCGAATGACGGGGATGATGATGTTGAAGAAAACGCGAAACTCGTTTGCGCCGTCGATGCGGCCGGCTTCGAGCAGTTCGGTGGGCACGCCTTTGACGGCGGCGGAGATCACCACCATGCAGTAGCCGGTCAGGAGCCAGATCATGATCGCAATCAGGGCGAAGTTGTTGATGGCTTTGTCGTTCATGTACAGGATCGGATCGTTGCCCAGCGTGACGTTAATTGCATTCAACAAGCCGATTTGGGGTTTGTTGGCCGGCTTGGCCGCATACATGAACCCCCAGATCACGCTGGCGCCCACGGCAGAGATCGCCATCGGGACGAAGATCAGGGATTTAGCAGCCGACTCCCACCTGCCGATGCGGTCAACCAGCACCGCGATAATCAGCCCTAACCCGACTGTAAAGCCCACGACGGTAATGATCCACAGGATATTGTTCCTCAGAACAATGAGCATGTCCGGCTCGGTGAAAATGTAGGTGTAGTTGCTAAAGCCGACGAAGTTCTCGGATCTGGCGTCCTGGAAACTCAGAACGATCGTATTGACTGCGGGGTAGACCAGGTAAATGACCAGCACCACCAACGCCGGCCCGACAAAGACGTAAGGGCGCAGGGCATCTCGAAAGCTGACGGGCGTTTGTTCGACCAGGTTGTTGGTGACGAGATACAAAATCCAGACGCCCCCCACGCCCACCACCAACGCAACCACGGCAATCACGACCTTAGAGGCCTCGCTGTCGCGCATGAAGATGAAGCTTTGCCACATGGCTACGAAGGTGATGACCGGGACGATGAGCGAAACGACGAGTCTCAAGGTGATTCGTTGCAGGATATCGGCCAGCGAGACATCTCCCCAGCTTTTCTTGGGTTCGGCGGACATAACCCTCTCTCCTTCAATAACTGACCATAACTGACGATGACGAACGTCAATCCATGAATTGGCGACGCTTGCAGCTTTCACCGCCGGGCGAATAACGAGTAGGGCAGCCTGTGCGCAAAGCGGCGCGCAGACTGCCCTGCTGCGAGGATCATCTTGCTGATGGCCCTCTAACCGGGAAAATACTATTCAGTCGGCCAACTGGCGTCGATTTTTTCCAGGATCGCATCGAGGTCTTCACCGTTGATGTAATCCACCACACCGCTCCAGAAGGTGCCGGTGCCGACCGCGCCCGGCTGCAAGTCGCTGCCGTCGAAGCGCACGGAGGTCGCATTCAGCAGGATTTCCGCGATGCCGCGATTGGCTTCGTCGTACCAGTCGAGGTCAACGTCCTGGTGCGCCGACATGAAGGTCCCGGCCTTGATGGCGGGTTCGAGCGACTGGGCGGTCGTCAGCCATTCCATCACCTTGCGCACTTCGGGGCGGTCATTGTACATCGAGTACACGTCGCCGCCGGTGAGCACCGGTTTGCCATATTCTTCGTCGATGGGCGGGAAGAAGAAGTAGTTCAGGTCGCCTTCAGGGCCGATGGTGAGGTCCGGGTATTCTTCCAGCAGCCAGCCGGGCATGTAGCTGCCCTGCTTCGCCAGGTAAGCGTCGCCGTTGAGCAGCGCCACGCCGGTATCGAAGAAGCGGTCGCTCAGGGTGGTGAGGATACCGCCGTATACATAGTCTTCATTCAGGAGCACCTGGCCCATCAATTCCCACGCGCGCTTGACTTCGGGCGAGGTGAAGGGCAGGCGGTCTTCGAGGGCAACCGGCACGGTCCAGTTGTCGTAGTTCTCCAGCGTGGTAGTGCGCAGCATGATGTCTTCGATCCAGTCGGTGCCGACCCAGCCGGTGGCGTTGCCGCTTTCCATCGGCGCGTACCACGGCGTATGACCGTCGGCGACGATCTGGTCGCTCAGCGCGATCAACTCATCCCAGGTTTCGGGGATCGGGTAGCCGGCCGCGTCGAAGTACTCCGGCGCATACCAGACCAGGCTCTTGACGATGGCGCGGTTCCAGACGCCGATGATCTTGCCGTCGGGCATGGTCGCCATGTCGATCCAGCTTTGGTTGTACTGCTGCTGGAGGTATGCCATGTCGAACACGTCGCGCAGGTCAACAGCGGCGTCGGCGAAGCGCTTCATCAACCCAGGCTGCGGGAAGCCGGCGATATCCGGCGGGTCGCCGCCCTCGATGCGGGCGGTGATGAGCACTTCGAAGTCGCTGGCGCCCTGATATTCGATGTCGATGCCGGTCTCGGCCTCGAGGATTTCCAGGCCGGCGATAAAGCTGTCATGCTCAGCCGGCTCGGTGTAAGCGCCGAAAATGGTCACCTTAGTTCCCGATAGATCCTCTTGCGCGGCAGCCGGCGCCAAAGTCAGGACCATCGTCAACACCAGCACAAATGCGAGAAGCTTACGCATGTTTTTTCTCCTCTTTATGTTTATGCAAATATAGCTAATACATGAGATTGGTGGATGTGCCAAACCCGATTCTCTAATCGATTGCCTCCTTTCCTGGCTCCTGGCACACTCTCGGACTGTCATCCCGGGTTCAGGCGGACACCTTCACGGGATTCCAGCTGATCCCCGACCCATTGTTATGGTCGGCAAAGCAAAGATATGGATCGTTGAGAAGAAGGACGGCTTTTGAGGTAGGGTCAGATTGCCAAGTAAACGGCATTGGTTTGAATTAAACGCCGTCTTTCGCTAGATATCGGTTCCTATGATAGGATATGCGCCTGCATTTGTCAAGGCTTGGTAAGAAAGTGTTAAATATACCCAAACGTTTTTAGCGTAATTTTTACGGAATAAGCCCTATGCGCCTTGCATGAACGTTGCACCAAACCCGGAAGATGGCTTGTACAGCGGCCCAATATTAGTTTATGATGTTGTTCAGAGATGCTGGGTGTGTAGTGAAGAGGTGGCGTGTCGATGATAACTGTCTTTTTGGTCGATGACCATGCGGTGCTGCGCGATGGACTGCGTTTTTTGCTCGACGCGCAGCCTGATATCAAGGTGGTCGGCGATGCAGCCAACGGGCGCGAAGCCGTGCGCCAGGTGCTCGACCTGCACCCGGATGTGGTGATTATGGATATCGTAATGCCCGAATTGAACGGCATCGAGGCCGCGATCCAAATCCGGGAAGCCTGCCCGGCGTGCCAGGTGATCGTTCTCTCGATGCATGCGACTGCCGAGCACATCTTCCGGGTGCTCCAGACCGGCGCGAGCGGCTACTTGCTGAAAGAAGCGGCCGGCGACGAGGTGGTCGATGCGGTGCGCGCCGTCTGCGCCGGCGAGCGCTACCTGAGCCAGGCCATCTCTGAGATGGTGATCGACGATTATGTGCGCCAGCGCGAGGAGACCATGGCGAAAAGCCCGCTGGCAAGCCTCAGCCCGCGCGAGCGCGAGGTCCTCCAACTGGTGGTCGAGGGCAAGTCCAACGCCGAGATCGCCGAGACGCTGGCCCTTTCGCCCGATACGGTCAAGACGTATCGCAGCCGCATGATGCAAAAGCTGGCGATCAGTGATCTTCCCACGCTGGTAAAGTTCGCCATCCAGCACGGGTTTACTTCCCTGGAATAGGCACGGCGTGCAGCCGGCGATTAACTTTTTCCGGTTGATATGTCAACTTCTTCTGACAGACAAACTTGACTGCTTATGCGACAATGAAGTGGGGGAAGTTGCACGTAGATATTTCATATTTCGGTTTGTTTAATCGCCCGAAAGAAAGCACACAACCACATACGTCATTAACCTGATGAGGTATGTTTACAATGAAGCAAACAACGCGCATTCTCATCGTTGAAGACGGCGTGAGTCTGGCCCGCACACTGCACCATCTTCTCAGCAGCCCCGAGGGCGGCGGCTACGATGTGGAAGTGTGTCACTCCGGCGAAGCCGCCCTCAAAAAGCTGGACGAAACTCACTTCGACCTGGTGATTTCGGATTTTAATCTGCCCGGCATGAACGGCCTGGAAGTTCTGAAGTGTGCAAGCATCGCCCACGAGAACATCCTAACGCTGCTCATGACCACGTTCGAGTTTCCCCGACTCGGCGCGCCGGGGCTTGATGTCGCCGACGTCTACCTCGCAAAACCGTTCGACCCGAACGAATTTATCGCCATCATCCACAAGATGCTGTATCCCGCCCGGTGACGTCGCCGGGCGGAAAGCGCACTTGTCTCCCGCTCTGTTAAAGTTGTCTCCCAATCGGTCGTCAAAAATTGGCGCAACTTTAAAAAGTGACTATCCTTTAGAGTATTGTAGTCAGTACTCAGGATCAGTTGACTCAATAGTGTTGATTTAAATAAAATTGAGGTATGATTGAGTTGCTCAACGATTGTCGTGCCGGCCCGACTACCCACACAATCACATGAGCCTGCGATATGGTTAACCGAACATGGGAGGCACCATTATGAATGGAACCGGTACTGTCGGCGCGATCCAAAAGCTCGAAAATATGCTACTGGTCGCGGTACCGCGCGATTTGATGGATACCGATGTGCTGCACCTTCGCCGTGAGGTCTTACAAGCCATCCGCCGTTACAACTCGCGCTGGGTCTTGTTAGATTTCTCGCGGGTGGATATCTGTGACAGCTTCTTCGGGCGTTTTATCCAGAGCACCGCGCAAATGGCCGGCCTGATGGGAGCCGAGGTCATCATCTCCGGGCTGCAAGATGCCGTGATCGAGACGATGGTGGAACTCGGCATGACGCTGGCTGATATCACCGCGGTGCTCGATCTGGACGACGCCCTGGTCTTGAGCCGCGAGACCGACCAGCGTAGTTCCGAATCAGACACTTCGGACTCCGACACGGAAAATATCCTACTAGATGAGGAGGTCTGATGGCCGAGACGATCAAGCGTATCCCCGTCAAGACTTTCGCCGACGTGGTGACGGCGCGGCGTCAGGCGTTGGACCTGTCTCTGGCGATGGGGTTCCCAATGCCTGAGGCCACAAAAATTGCTGTTGTCGTCTCGGAGTTGGGGCGTAACATCATGCTCTATGCTGGTGAAGGCACGATTACACTGTTACCTAACGAGGCAGAACGTTATTTTAAGTTGATCGCGCAGGATCAGGGTCCCGGTATTGAAGACATTGATTTAGCACTCACCGAACACTATTCAACTTCAGGCGGGCTGGGGTTAGGGCTTTCTGGATCCAAGCGGATGATGGATGAGTTTGAAGTGTGGTCGGTCGTTGGCGTCGGCACACGCATCACCGCCGTTCGCTACTTACATTGATCTCAAACAGCGCCGCTTTGTTACAATCGATTCTTGGCTGTTCCCTCCTTGTGATCACATCAGGGTAGTTTTGTCTTGGTTGTGGTCTGCTTCCCTTTTTATGATAAACTTAATAGTGAAAGGGCAACGCCCGCGGATTATATCCGTCTCCTCAAAGATCCAAGCGTGTTCGAGGTGAGAACAAAATGGAAACAGGCGCTTACCTGCAAAAATTGATCGAATCGAACTACTTGAGAGAACCGGTCATCCGATCGGTGATCCGGGCATTGGAACTGCCCGCCGGCAGCCGGGGCCTGGACGTCGGCTGCGGTTATGGCGCTCAGGTCTTGTGGCTGGCCGAAGCCGTAGGCCCTGCCGGTCATGTCACAGGTCTTGACCTGCGCCGCGAGTTCCTGGCTTGTGCCGGCGGGCTGGCAGAGCGGGCCGGCTTATCAGACCGGACCGCCTTCCGGGAAGGTGACATGTACAACCTTCCTTTCGACGACGACAGCTTCGACTGGGCATGGAGCATGGATTGTGTAGGCTACCACCCCGGCGACCCGCTGCCGCCGTTGAAAGAGCTTGTGCGTGTCGTGAAGCCGGGCGGCATCGTCGCCATCGCCGCCTGGTCTTCCGAGCGGCTGCTTCCCGGCTATCCCCGGCTCGAAGCGCGGCTCGGCGCGACCGCTTCCGGGATTGCGCCGTTTGCCCAGGGGGACGATCCGGAGTCGCACTTCCTGCGCGCCCTGGGCTGGTTTCATAAGTTGGGCCTGGTGGAACCCACGGCGCGCACCATCGCCGGCCAGGCCGGCGCGCCGCTCAGCGACGACCTGCGCCGCGCCCTGATCGGGCTGTTCCAGATGCGCTGGGAAGGGGTTCAGTCCGAGCTATCGCAAGAAGATTGGGCGGCGTATCAGCAGCTTTGTTGCCCGGAGTCAACAGACTTCGTTCTAGATGCCCCAGGCTACTACGCCTTCTTCACCTATTCGGTTTTCTGGGGCAAGGTCCCGAATTGCCAACGAAGCGAATTAATTCGATAATCCAGTAGATTGCTGCGGCGGTCGCCGTGACCGCGCCGGTTGGTATAGTTTGTCAGATCATGTTCTGGAATTTACCTCACCCCCTAACCCCCTCTCCATGTTATGGAGAGGGGGAATCGGAGCCAACATCTGGGGGTTTCTCCCCCTCTCCACATGGTGGAGAGGGGGCTGGGGGGTGAGGTGAGTCTAAAACATTTTCTGAAGGTCTATAG
>JAFGMM010000289.1 GCA_016927535.1 Anaerolineae bacterium | reverse complement strand
CCCTCTTATCCCCCTCTCCATTGGATGGAGAGGGGGAAGACGCGCGAAGCGCGGCGGGGGTGAGGTAAAAGCTTATTTTCAAGGGAGAAGAATTAAACCACGAATAGACACAAATGTGCACGAATCGGGTGCGGTTGGCGGCGTCGAATCGGATCGTAGGGGCGGGTCTCAGACCCGCCCAGGGCTTGACGACCTCACCTCACCCCCTTGCGAAGCATCCCCCTCGCCATGTCATGGCGAGGGGGACTTCCGGAGCCGTGCACGACGACTCCGGTTCCCCCTCTCCACCCTGTGGAGAGGGGGCCAGGGGGTGAGGTAAAAATACTTGTGCGTGTTTATGATGAAAGACTTTTGATCGGAGCGAGAAGGATGCAGGTGAGACGATGGTTGGCGCTGGTCCTGGTGGGGGTGATGGTGTGGGTGAGCGGGCCGGCGCTTGCGCAAGAAGACGAGCCGGGCGCGGCGACGCTGGCGCTGCTGCAAGCTGCTGAGAATGAAGCGGGCGAGAATGCAATCCCCGCGCGTGACCTCTACGACCTGGCGGCGCGCTACCGCGTGGCGCACGACCTGGAGCCGGCGGAGCCGTCGCCGGAGTATTTCCTCAGCGATACGCTGCGCTTCTGGGTGAAGGACGTCGACCCGGATAAGTACCGCCAGATCGAGGCGACGCTGGTAGGCAAGAGCGGCAACGTGTA
Organism: Anaerolineae bacterium; assembly: GCA_016927535.1. Lineage (GTDB taxonomy): Bacteria > Chloroflexota > Anaerolineae > Aggregatilineales > JAFGMM01 > JAFGMM01. The sequence continues at coordinate 8,782 of JAFGMM010000289.1, read as the reverse complement.
CATGTGGGTCGAGAACGCGGTAAACCCGAACCGCGAGCTGGTCAACGACACGGCGCAGAAGCTCGACGCGGAAATCTTCCCGGCGGTGCGCGCGCTGCTGGGCGCGGAGCCGCCCGGCAGCGACGGCGACCCGCACATCTACATCGTGCATACGCAGCGCGGCAGCGAGCTTGCGTACTTCGACGACGTAAGCCGTCTGCCGGGCGCGGTGGCCGAGTACTCGAACGAGCACGATATGATCGTGGTGAACCTGAGCCTGGGGCCGGATTTCATCGGCGGCGAGCAGTACGCCGGCCTGTATTACGCGGTGGTGGCGCGCGAGTGTGCACGGCTGGCGCTGCGCAGCCACGACGCCGACGAGGACGCCTGGCTCGATGCCGGCCTGGCGATCCTGGCGGCGGAGGCGGCGGTCGATCCCGACGCGATCACGGTCGATAACGAGGCGCTCTTCGATGCGCCCAGCCTGCCGAGCGGGTCGCGCTTCGTGGAGGCGCCGGGCACGCAGTTGACCGCGTGGGACGAGGCGATGCGGCTGGCGCACGACGGCGCGGCGTTTCTGTTTGCGCTGTACGTGCGCGACCGCTTCGGCGATGCGCTGGTCAAGGCGTGGGCGGCGCGCCCCGAAAACGGCATGGCCGGCCTGGATGCGGCGCTGCGCGCGGCGGGCATCGACGCCGGCGCGGTGCAGGTCTTCGCCGATTGGGTGATGGCGAACGTGCTCAATAACGCCGGCCTGGGCGAGGGGCAGTACATCTATAAGAGCCTGGTGGACGTGCCGGACGGGCGCGGGCTGCTGGGTGTGCGCGTGGTGCTGGACGAATACCCGGTGCGTGTCTTCGGCGCGGCGGTGAACCCGTTCGGTGCGCAGTATACCGCGCTCCAGACCAAGCCGGAGGTCGCCGGGCTGGTGAAGCTGCGCCTGAGCTTCGAGGGCGCGGCGACGGTGCGCGTCCTGCCGACCGAGCCGCACAGCGGCGAATACGTCTATTGGTCGAACCGGCGCGGCGATATGGACAGCACCCTGACGCGCGCGTTCGACCTGCGCCGGGTGCGCGCCGGCGACGAACCCGCGCTCACGTTCTGGGCGTGGTACGATATCGCGCCGCACCGGAACTATGCGTATGTGGCGGTCTCGGAGGACGGCGGCGCGACCTGGACCGCGCTCCCGGCGACGACGACTACCTACGCGAATCCGAACCGGCTGGCCTACGGCCCCGGCTTTACCGGCAACATCGCCGACGAAGCCGCCATCGTGCCTTACGCGGCGCTGGGCGTCATCTTCGAGACCGACCAGGCCCGACCGGTGATCGCGGAAATCCCGGCGGACAGCCGCGCGCACGAATCGGGCTTGCAGGTGGGCGACCGCGTGATGGCGATCAACGGCGTGCGCGTCGAGTACAAGGACGACGTGCGCGAGGTGGTGGAGGGCTATTATCCGGGCGATGTGGTCACGGCGTCGGTGATGCGCGGCGGGCAGATCAAGTACGAGGCAGTCACGCTCAGCGAGAACCCGGCGCGCGGCTTCCGCCCGGCGCCGGTCACCTGGTCGGAGGAGACGGTAGACCTGGCGGAGTACGCAGGGAAAGAAATCCTGGTGCGCTTCGAGTTCGTGACCACGCCCGGCCCCACGCGCTACGGCATCGCCATCGACGATATCGCGCTCCGGGCGGCGGGCTACTTCGACGACGCCGAGTCGAAGGCGGGCGGCTGGGAGGCGGCGGGCTGGGTGCGCATGGACAACCGGCTGCCGCAGCGCTTCATCGTGCAGATGGTGCAGAGCGGCGGCGGCGTGATGCAGCTTCTCGGCGCGGACGCGCCGCCTACCGGCGAATGGACGTTCGAGACGGGCGGCGGCATTGCTACGCTGCTGGCGATATCGAGCGCGACGCCGTATACGACGCTGCCGGGCGATTATACGTATACGCTGCGCGTGGTGGAGGAGTAGGACAAGGGTAAGGGCAGTCTCTAGACGTGAACGGCACTTCGCACCCTGAAGAAGAATCGACCTCGCTGGATTGGGCGATCCTCGCGGCGCTGGCGGCGGCGGCGATTCTGCTGCGCGTGGCGCCCGGCCCGCGCAGCATCGATGATTCGTTCATCACGTTTCGCTACGCGCGCAATATCGTTGAGGGCGTGGGCTTCGTCTACAACCCCGGCGCGCCGGTGCTCGGCACCACCACGCCGCTCTTTGCCGCGCTCCTGGCGCTCCTGGGCGCGGTCACCGGCAGCGACGCCTACCCGTACTTCGCGCTGACCCTGAGCGCGCTCGCCGACGGCGCGACCTGCGCGCTGCTCTACCTGGTGGGGCGGCGGCTGATGGGGAGCCGCGCGCCGGCGCTCGTGTTGGGCGCGCTGTGGGCGCTCAGCCCGATGAGCGTGACGTTTGCCGTCGGCGGTATGGAGACCAGCGTATTCATCCTGTCTATGACGGCGGCGTTCTGGCTCTACCTCGAAGAACGCGAGCACTGGATGGGGTTGGTCGCGGCGCTGGGCGTGCTCGTCCGGCCCGATGCGATTGGGTGGGCGGGGCTGCTGTTCCTGCACCAGCTTTGGATGCGCTTCCGGGCGCGGCGGGCCGTGCCGTGGCGCACCTGGGCGATTTTCGGCGCGGCGCTGCTGCCGTGGGTGCTGTTCGCGCTGGCGTACTTTGGGTCGCCGGCGCCGCGCTCGGCCGGCGCTAAGGCGCTGACCTACACGCTCGAACCCGGCGCGACCCTGGTCCGGCTGGTCCAACACTTCGCTACTCCCTTCTTCGAGTACGACGCGCTGGGCGTCCCCGGTATTGCCATCGGGAGCGTGGTGTACCCGGCGCTGTTCGCAGTCGGTGCGCTGCGGATCGTGCGCGGCAAGCCGGGCGGCGGGCGCGCGCTGCCTATGTTCGTCTATCCCTGGGCTTATGCGGCGCTCTTCGCCGCTGCCAACCTCTTGATCTTCCGGTGGTACCTCGCGCCGCCGCTGCCGCCGTACTTCCTGGGCATCGTGGCCGGCGCGTGGGCGCTGGCGGGCGGCGCGGCGGCGCTCGCCCCCTATCCCCGGCCCTTCCCCCCACAAGGGGGGGAAGGGAGTCCGCGCCCACGCGCGGCGCTTGCAGAGGGCGCACGGCGGTACGTGCAGATGGGCGTTTTTGCAGTTTTCGCGGCGATATGGCTGGTCTTTTCGCTGAATGCCTGGGAGCTTCACCCCGACCACGGCCCGGACCGCCCCGCGCCGGAGATGGCGTTCATCAAGCTGGAGCTGCTTTACCAGCAGGCCGCCGCTCACCTGGTCGAGGATTACGGCGTGACGCCGGGGACGGTGGTGGCGGCGGGCGATATCGGCGCGTTGGGCTACTACAGCCGCGCGGTCATCTTCGATACCATCGGCCTGGTGACGCCGGAAGCGTCGGCCTATTACCCGGTTGACCCCGCGCTGCTCGCGCCGGGCAATCCCTACGCCGTGCCGCCGGCGCTGATCCTGGACGCGCAGCCGGATTTCCTGGTGATCGTGGAGTCGTATGGGCGGCTGGGCCTGGCGCCAAACCCCGACTTTAACGCGCAGTACGAGCTAATCGAGACGCTGGAGACCGATATCTACGACAGCCACGGGATGCAGATTTTTCGGCGCAAGGCGTCTTAGGAAGAAAGCCACGAATGCATTGGTGTTATTCGCGGTTGAGATCTATCCGATTGGCCGCAACGGGTAAGAATTTTAACCGCGAATAACGCAAATAACGCGAATGGGGAAAAATCGAACCACGAATGCACGAAGGGCAGCGGCAACTCTGCTTTCTCTTCTATTCGCGCTATTCGCGTTATTCGCGGTTGATTCTTTTCTTTTTTGTGGTGGTCAACAACGTAATTGACTTAGCGCTTTCTTCCCCTCACCCCCTTACCCCCTCTCCCACGCCGGGGCGAGGGGGAACCGGAGCCGCCGCGCACCGATTCTGGCTCCCCTCTCTCCTTGTGGGAGAGGGGTTGGGGGTGAGGGGGAGTCAATCAGGTCGCTGACCAACACAGATTCTTTTCTTTTTTGTGTTGGTCAAGACGATGATTGACAATGCCAATTCTTCCCCTCACCCCCTTACCCCCTCTCCCACGCCGGGGCGAGGGGGAACCGGAGCCGCCGCGCACCGATTCTGGCTCCCCTCTCCCACAAGGGGAGAGGGGTTGGGGGTGAGGGGGAGTCAATCAGGTCGCTGACCAACACAGATTCTTTTCTTTTTGCCCTTACGTTTTGTTGCGGCGCTGCGTGATGACCGCCGTCGTCAGGATCAGCAGCCCCAGGGCCAGACCGAGCATTGCCAGCGCTTGCGCATCGCCGGCCAACACGCGCCGCGCCGCCAGCCGCACTACCGTATACTGCGCCTTGAAAATCTCCTGGCGCGAAATCTTCGACGCGCCAAGCTGCCGGTTCTCGAAGATGATCGGCACCTCGCCGACCCGGAAGCCGGCCCGCTGGGTGAGGAAAAGCATCTCGACGAGGAATGAATAGCCGCTGGAGAAAATCTGTTCCAGCGGGATGGTCTCTAACACTTCGCGCCGGTAGCACCGGAAGCCCGCCGTGCAGTCGCCGGCGTGCAAGTTTAGCATGATCTTGGCGAACAGGTTCGCGCCCCGGCTGAGCAGGACGCGCGGCAGGCTGCAATTCTCCGCGCCGCCGCCGGGCACGTAGCGCGAGCCGATGACCAGATCGTATTCGGCGCTCTTGGCGACCATATCCGGGATGTAGCGCGGGTTGTGCGAGAAGTCGGCGTCCATCGTCATCAGGCGCTTGGGCGCGAACGTAAACCCCTTTTGAAAGCCGGCGATGTAAGCGGTGCCCAGGCCCAGCTTACCGGGCCGGTGTACCACGTGCACCCGGTCGCGGTATTGGATCGCCAGCGCGTCGGCAATTTCGCCGGTGCCGTCCGGCGAGTTGTCATCGACGATGATGACGCCCAGGCCCGCGACCGGCTGCGCCATGATCTGCGTCACCAGTTCGGTGATGTTCTCGCGCTCGTTGTAAGTTGGGACAATAACCACTGTGTCCAGTCTGGTCATCTATGATTCACCTTTTCGTTTAGTTGGGTTCGCCCAGGCCATACGCCCGGCGAATCGCGTCCAGCGCCGCGCGGTCTACGCCGGGCGGCAGCGCCGCCCACAGGTCCGCCGGCTCGGCGACGCGCCCGGCGTTGGCGGCGGCGTAATCGCGCAGCCACGTGAGAAACGCCGTGTCGCCCATGGCGGCGCGCAGGTCGCGCAGCATCATCGCGCCGCGCAGGTAGTTCACGTTGATGTACTCGCGCCGCGACGTGTAGTCGTAGATCGGGCGGCCCAGCGCGCCCTGCGGGCTGTAGGAGGCGACGCGAAACTCCCACCACCAGTTAACCAGGTCGGGGTAAGCCGCCTCCAGGTAGAGCACTTCGCTGTAGGTCGCCAGCATTTCATCAAGCCAGGGATCGAGCGCCTGGTCGTTGCCGACCAGCGCGTACCACCACTGATGCGAAAGCTCGTGCGCCGTGATGAGCGTCAGCCAGGCCGCCGGCGATCCGCTATAGTACCGGAAATATTCCGCACCGACAAACACCAGCCCGGAGAATTCCATGCCGTCGGGGAAGTCGGAGGTGACCACCACCAGCCGGTCGAAGGGCGGCGGCCCGAATAATTCCTCATAGCGCGCCGCCGCGCCCAGCCCGACCTCCAGGGCGTGTTGGGCGGCCTGCTGGCTGGCCTCGCCGGTGTCGTAGTAATAAATCTCCACCCGCAGCCCGGTTTCGGTGCGGTCGGCGACCTGCGCGTAGGTCTGGCTGATCGAGAAGGGGATATCGCGCCCGCCGGTCGAGGTGAAATGCCAGGTGTCGTCGTCGAGCTTCGTCACCACGCCCGGCCCGACGACCTGCGGCGTCTCGGCGTCCTCGACCGTGATCTCGACGTTAAACTGCGCGGTGGGCAGTACGAAATGTTCGCCGGCGCCATATGCGGCGTGCAGCGCCCAGCCGTTGCCGGGGCGGTAGGTGGTAATCGCCGGCAGCCAGTGCCCCATGTTGAGCTGGCGCTCGCTGAAACCGAGGTGGTCGGCGCGCCCGCGTATGCCCGCCGACGGGATCGGCAGGGGGGCGAGCACAAAATCAAGCTGCAAGGTTGCGACACAGTTGCCGCCGAGCGGTTCGGGCAGCGCAACCGTCAGGCGCGGCCCGGTCAATTCGTAAGAGAGCTTCCCGGCATCGCCCGCCAGGTCGATGAGTGAGAACACGCCCGGCTGCCGGTTCGGTTCGACGCTGAATACCAACTCGTCGAGCGCCGCGCCGGTCTCGTTGCGGAAGCGCACGACCTCGGTCGCGCGGACCGTGTACATGCTGAGGTTGACGACCGCGTTGATATCGTAGCGGATGGCCGGGCCGGTTTCGGCGGGGCAGGGCGCCGCCGTGGGGCGCGCGGTCGGTGAGGCTTCGAGCGTGGGCGCGGGCGTAGTGGTCATGTCCGTCAAGGCGGTCGGGGCCGGCGTGGGCGTAAACGATGCGGCCACGTGCACGACGCGCAGCGTCGTCGGGGAGGGCGGCTGAGTCGGCAAAGGCACAGGCGTCGCCGGGGGGCGACACCCGGTCACGGCGAGGCCGGCAATCAGCAGGCCGGCCACTCTTACCAACCACCACACACGTCCCATCATAAAATCCGATGATACCCGCCAATGAGCAAAAAGCAAAAAGCAATGAGCAAAAAGCCAAGAAGCTAAAAAGCTAATAAAGAACGCGCTCATTCAGCGTGAGGGGGAAGCTGAATGAGCGCTTTCGCCAAAAAGGAGGAGTTGTTAGTAGAGATCTACTGGCTCCGCTTTTACGGGCTAGAAGATACCATTTCGGCGTTTCGCGTGATAGTATCGAAAAGCAGACCCCCCTTGTGACGAATGTCACATAGCCGGTTAGGGTGAATTTAACACTTTTTAACCGGGGGATGGCGATGCGTTGGCCGGTGGCCGGGTTTACCTCACCCCCTAAATCCCCCTCTCCATTGCATGGAGAGGGGGACTTCTAGGCCGGGGGGTGAGGTTCTGGACTTTACAAAAGCTCTACGGTAGGAGTACGGTATATACCTGGTAGGTTTGGGGTGAGGTAGAATCGGCGATATCGGACCTGGAGCAAGCGTGTGCACATGACGCGGCAGTTATCGGACGATTGGATCTTGGTCAAAGGCGCGGGCGACCTGGGCACCGGCGTCGCGTGGCAGCTTTTCAAAGCGGGGGCGGCGGTTGTGCTCACCGAACTCGCCGACCCGCTGGTGGTCCGGCGCACCGTATCCTTTGCGCCGGCGGTATGGCAGACCACCCAAACGGTGGAAGGCGTGACCGCCCGGTATGTCAGGTTCCACGAACAGGCCCGCGAAGTCCAGAAGGCGGGCGAAATCCCCATTCTCGTCGATCCCGACAACATCTGGCGCTGGATGCTCAGGCCGCGCGTCGTGATCGACGCCACGATAGCGAAGGTGAACACCGGCACCCGCATCGATGACGCGCCGCTGGTGGTGGCGCTTGGCCCCGGCTTCGCGGCCGGCATCGACTGCCACGCCGTCATCGAGACGCAGCGCGGCCATACGCTGGGCCGCATCTACTGGAAGGGCAGCGCGCTCGCCAACACCGGCACGCCGGGCGAGGTGATGGGCCACGGGCGCGACCGCGTCCTGCGCGCGCCCTGCGACGGCATCCTGTGCGCTCACCGCGAGATCGGCGATAAGCTTCACTGGGGCGATATCGTGGCGACGGTATCGGGCGAGTTGGTCGTTGCCCCGTTCCCCGGCGTGCTGCGCGGTTTGATCCGCGACGCGCACCGCGTCACGAAGGGGATGAAGGTCGGCGACGTGGACCCGCGCGGTGTGCGCGAGCACTGTTTCACCCTCTCGGATAAGGCGCTGGCGTTGGGCGGCGCGGCGCTGGTCGCCATCATGATGTGGCAGGCGTCTACATAGACTTTGAACTGCCCCGGCGGGCCTGTGCAAAGTCGGCAGCGTGTTTACCTCACCCCCGCCGCGCCTCGCGCGCCTTCCCCCTCTCCATTCGATGGAGAGGGGGATAAGAGGGGGTGAGGTTCTGGGCTTTGCACCCGGCCCGGCTTTCCACTTGCGGTAACCGCCCATCCCAATTAACATTTTAGCAGTGATCCTGATTCACCCCTTTCACCTATCTTACATTGGAAGCTATTTGCAAGGCCGGGAAGGAGGCGCATCGTGGTTAATCACATCGTTCTGATCGTGGGCGCGGCGGTGCTCATCATCGGCTCGCTGATGCCCTGGGCCGCCTGGACCGTGCTCGGCGCCAACGTTAGCGCGGTGGGCATCGACGGCGACGGCAAGGTTACGCTGGGCATCGGCGTCTTGATCGCGCTGGTCGCGCTGCTGGATAGGGTGCCTTTCCTCAAGATCAACCGGCCGGCGGCGGCGCTGCTGGCACTGGTCGCCGGCGAGATCGTGCTGCTGGGCTTTTCCGGCAATCATCCCCCGTTGGTCGATGCGCTGTTGGGCTTGCTGCCGGCCGGCCCGGTGCTCGATATGCAGGTGGGCTACGGCCTGTACGTGACCGGGGCCGGCGCGCTCATCGCGCTGATCGGCGGTGTCCTGCCGCCGCTCCGCCGGGCGACCGAGGATGCGTCCGGGGACGCCGCAAAAGCAGGCGGGTGAAGACGATGCTGTTGGCGAATACCCCCTATCCCCAGCCCTTTCCCCCACAAGGGGGGAAAGGGGGCCGGAACCGCTGCGCGGCGGCTCTGATTCCCCCTCGCCCCTTGTGGGAGAGGGGGGTAGGGGGAGAGGGGGAGCGAGTTCGCCAACAGCATCGT
>JAFGMM010000288.1 GCA_016927535.1 Anaerolineae bacterium | reverse complement strand
TATGGGCTAGCACGAGTCTGACTCCCCTCGCCCCTTGAGGGAGAGGGGTCGGGGGAGAGGGGGAAAAAAGCGCTTAAGTTGATGCATGGGCGGGTTTGAAACCCGCCCCTACGATCCGATTCGACGCCGTTTTTCGATTTCGCCGCCGGCGCCAACTTGCCGAACTGCGCCGGACCAAAGAGAGATATCGTTGTATGCTCCGCAAAATCTTCAGCCTCGAAAACCTGTTCGCCCTGGCCCTCTGCCTGATCCTGGTCCTGCTGGTGATCGTCACCGCCGACAGCGCGCCGCAGTGGATTTACCAGGGCTTCTAGCGCGATGACGCTCACGCATATCGTCGTCTTCGTCGTGCTGGCGCTGCTGTGCGGCGCGCTGGTCCGGGGACGCGGGCGCGGCTGGCTGCTGATGGGCGCGAGCGTCGTCGCGGTTTATTGGCTCCAGCCGGCGCTGCGCATCCCGTATCTCGACTTTGCCTTTCCCGCGATCACGCTGGCGCTGGCGGTGGTGGTGTGGGCGGTGACGCGCGCCGGAGACCAGCCGGTCACGCGCGAGGACGGGGCGGCGCTGGGCGTGACGGCGGCGCTGGTGTTGGCGCTCGCTGCGACCCGCTGCCTGGACCTGGACACGGCGGCCTGGTGGTCGCCGACCGCCGCGCGCCCGCCCGACCTGCCGAGTGTGGCGCTCGCGCTCGCGGCGCTGGGGATCGGCGCGGTGCTGCCGGCGCTGCTGGGCGGGCGGCGTCCGTGGGTGCGCGGCGCGATGGTGATCTTCATCATTGCGCTGTTCGCCGTGATGAAGACCGGGCCGCTGGCGCAGACGGCAGCCGGCGCGGTCCGCCAGCTTGCCGGGCGCGACCCGGCGCTGGCGAGCGCGACCGACCTAGGCTGGCTGGGCTTTTCTTACGTCGCCTTTCGCCTGCTGCACACGCTGCGCGACCGCATCACCGGCAAGCTGCCGGCGCTTTCGCTGCGCGAGTACCTTACCTACGTGATCTTCTTCCCCGCCGTCACCGCCGGCCCCATCGACCGCGCCGAGCGCTTCGTCCGGGATGTGCGCGCGCTGCCCGACCTGCCCGGTCTGGAGGCGTCGCGCATGGTGCAGGGCGGGGCGCGCATCGTGATCGGCGTCTTCAAGAAGTTCGTCATCGCCGACAGTCTGGCGCTGGCGGCGCTGAACCCGGCCATCGCCGCGCAGACCGGCTCGACGCTGTGGACGTGGGCGCTGCTCTACGGCTATGCTTTCCAACTGTTCTTTGACTTCAGCGGCTACACCGATATCGCCATCGGGATCGGGATGTTGTTCGGCGTCAAGCTGCCGGAGAACTTCGACCGCCCCTATCTCAAAACGAATATTACGGCGTTCTGGCAAAACTGGCATAAGACGCTGAGCGATTGGGTGCGCTTCTACGTGTTCATGCCGATATCGCGCAACCTGATGATGCGCGAGCGCAAGCCGCCTCTGCTGCTGATCGTGCTCGCCGCGCAGATGGCGACCATGATCGTTATCGGGCTGTGGCACGGCGTCACGGTTAATTTTGTGATCTGGGGCGTGTGGCACGGCGCGGGGCTGTTCGTGCATAAAGTGTGGACCGACCGCACGCGCAAATGGTACCGGGGCCTGGACGAAAAGCCCTGGCTCAAGCGCGCGTGGGCGGCGGCGGGCGTGCTGCTAACGTTTCACTTTGTGACGCTGAGCTGGGTGTGGTTCGCGCTGCCGGATTTCGACTCGGCGCTGGACGTGTTCTTGAGGTTGTTCGGGGTGTGATGCGATGCCGAAGTGGGATTGGCTGGAGAAACCGGCGACGCCGTTTAACCGGGGGTTTGCGCTGCGCGTGGCGGCCAAGGCGCTGGCGCTGTTTGCGCTGTGCAACCTTGCCTTTGCGCTGCTTGACCCGTTGCCGGCGCTGAGCCGGATATCGGTCTACAACGGTTTAGCGCCGGGGCGCGCCCGCCTCTCCTACGGCGAAGACCCGGCGCGCTCCTACAGCCTGAGCCTCGACAACCTCGACGCGCTGTTCGCCGCGCACGAGGTCGCCGCGCCGAAGGCGGCGGACGAATTCCGCGTGCTGTTCGTCGGCGATTCGGCGACGTGGGGCTGGCTGCTGAGGCCGGAGGAAACGCTGACCGGGCAGATCAACGCGGCGGGCTACACGCTGGCGGACGGGCGGCGCGTGCGCGCGTACAACCTCGGCTACCCGGTCATGTCGCTGACCAAAGATCTGCTTCTGCTCGATTACGCGATGCGCTACGAGCCGGATATGGTCGTGTGGCCGGTCACGCTGGAATCCTTCCCGCGCGCCAGGCCGCCGTTCGCCGGCGCTCCGCAGTCCTTCGACAAGCAGCTTTTCCCGCCGCTGGTGCAGCACAACCCCGGCCCGGTGCGCCGCCTGATCGACGCATACGGCCTCGATCTCGACCCAAACGACCCGCGCTTCGTCGATCTCACCTTCACAGATAAGACCCTCATCGGGCAGCGCCGCGCGCTCGCCGACTGGCTGCGCTTGCAGCTTTACGGCGCGGCGTGGGCCGCGACCGGCATCGACCAGGTGTACCCGGCGACCTACACGCCGCGCCAGGAGGATTTCGACGACGCGGGCGTGACGCGGTTCGGGGACCTGGAGGCGCAGCCGCTCACCGAGGATTTATTGGCGTTTGACGTGCTGCGCGCGGGCATCGCGCGGGCAGGCGAGGCGGGCGCGCCGGTGCTGCTGGTCAACGAGCCGATGTTCATCAGCGCGGGGAAGAACAGCGATATTCGCTATAACGCTTTCTACCCGCGCTGGGCCTACGACGATTACCACGCGCGGCTTGTCGAGATGGCGGAGGCGAACGGCTGGCGCTTGCTCGACCTGTGGGACGCAGTGACCGGCGGCGACGCCTTCACCGACAGCGCCGTTCACCTGACGCCGGAAGCGACGGGGCAGGTGAGCGAACAGATCGCCGGGGCGGTCTTGAAGTTGGCGGAAGAATGATATCTCACCACGGAGAGCACGGAGCACACGGTGATTTCTCCATATTCCGCGCGCTCTTTTGCTCTTCTCTGCGCCCTCTGTGTCTCTGTGGTGAAATCTCCAGTCTCTCAGACTCGCCGCGCGACGATGATATCGCGCTGTTTAATCACCCGGTCTACCCGGTGCGCCAGCGCATTGTAAGGCGGCGCATCGATGACGCTCAGCCGGCTCTCTTGTGCGACCACCTCGATCATTTCCGGGCGCGCGAGCCGGGTCGAATCCCACGCGAAGGCCATGACGCCGCCCGGCATCAGCAGGGACGCCCACACCGGCAGCGCCTCGGCGAGCAGCGCAATCAGCGCGCTGTGATGCTGAATCCCATAGGGCAAGTCGGTAACGATGAGGTGCGGCTTCTTGAACCCGGAGATCAAGTCGGCGGACTGCGCGGTTTCGCCCTTAGCGATGACGAACTGCCGGGGCGGTTCCTTGCCGACGGTGAACCACCAGCGCTCGCCGAGTTTCTTTAGCCGCTCCTCTTTGACTTTGCAGGCGATGCCCTGCTCTCTGGCGTACTGCCGGAGAAACGCCGCCGTGGTCTGGACGTTCTGGGCATTCTTTTCGACACCGGCGACCTCAGCGCCGAGAACCAGCGCCGTAAACAGCGTCGTCCCGCCGCCCGTCAGGGGATCGAAGACGCGCAGGTTTTGCCAGGGGCGATGCGCAAAATCGCTGCTGAACCGGGCGACGTTGCATAGGAAGTGCGTAAACATTTCGTTGGTCTTGCCCTTGTAGCGGCGCGTCATCACGATCTCCGGCGCGAACTGCGGCTCAAAGCGCGTCTCGATGGGCCGGAGCAGCGGCCCGGTATGCTCGCCCAGCCGTTCGTAGTAAAAGAAGAAAGCGCTTACCGTCGCCAGCATACCCAGTTCGCGCGCCTGGTTTTCGTCCGGCCCGGCGGCCATCTCGAATTTGAGATAAGGTTGTCCGCCCATTTCGAGCGTATCAACGCCGGCAGTCGGGTTGCATAGCCGGCTTAATTGAAGTTCGTAGGGGGCGAGCGTGCTGGCAAGCGCGCCGTACTGCGTGCTGCGCTGCGGGGCGATCTGGGCGACGATTGTCGTCATAGGGCTTCTCCGTATACAAACGCTGTGAGAAAAGTTTATCCTAATGACCGGGATATTCCTACAGGAACCGCTGTGCACTATCCGGGCAATGTGGAAGCGATACGCCAGATGTGTTACTATTAATTTGCCCTTGCGCCTCATCAACCGATACGTTTAGTCTCAAATGGAGAGCGACAGATGAAACGACGAAATCTGGTGCGCCACTTTATCGGCGAGCCAACTTCCAGCATGGAAGGCTTTGATATTGACGAGGGGTACGACCGGGTCGATCTGTCCATCCACGGCGGTAAAGTCAGCTTTATCGTGCCGTCAGGTGTGAAAGACGACGATATCTATGACGATGAGTGGCTCGACCGCTTCCTCGGTTGTGAGGTGGACCTCGGCGAAGGCTACATCTTGCGGATGACGCTCAGCGGCGATTGTCACGGTGTGGATGTGCGCATCGACCGCAAAGAAGCACACTGAGCCAGTCCGGGTTTTGCGTTATCTTTACCATTCGACCGGTTTCTATTTCCTTTCCTCTTTCTGTGAGGGGGCTTCTCTCCAAATGAGCACAAACGCGAACACCTGGTTTTACAGCGAGCCGGAACCAGACGCTTACCTGATCGAAGAACGTGTGAACCAGAGCTTATGGAACGCACGGCTGTACGCACTTTATCTCGACTGCACCAGCGCCGAGTCGCCTTTCCGTATGGTGGGCGAATGGCAGGGCCGGCCCGTCGAGATCGAGTGGGAAGTCGGCAAGGTGTTTACCCTGCGCACCCAGGAAGAAATGCCCGATCTGCGGCGCGGCTTTTCGCTGGTGCTGGGCATCCAGCCGCCATCGGTTGCGTACCAGGATGTAGACGGCGCACACGTGACCGAGTGGTACGTCGATGGCGGGGAGGACCGCTGGCGCGAAATCCAGGGGCAAGCCCGGTTTCGTCACCCCAAGCGGCGCCCGCAATGAACACTTTCTTGATTGACCTGGGCCGGGATGCGACGGCGGCCCGGTTGATGGCGGAGCAACTTGATCCCTATCTTTACCAGGACGACCTTTACGGCTCGCTGGATCCCGACCAGCCGCAGTTGACGGTCGGCGGGCTGCTGCTGCGCCTGCACCGGCTGCACGCGCTGCGATCCCAGCTTACCCCGGCGCAGGCCGATGACCTCGACACGGCGCAGGCCGCCCTCGATGCGGCGCGCGCGGCATGGCCGGTCCACTACGCCGAGAAGATCACACGCGAGATTCACGCCCGCCAGAACTCAATGGCCTGGTACCTGGACAACTGCGACGAGCACGCCAAGAGCATCGTAAGCGCATACCCGGTCGAGGCCGAGAAGCGCACTATTCTGCATCACCTTTTCGCCGAAGCCCGGACACGCGATATCGCGCTGGGCGACGCAACGAAGCAGCAGGCGGCGCTCGATGCGCGACTGCATCGGCACGTCGCCGAAGCCGGTTTCATCTGGCCGGAGGCCGTGCAGCCCGCTTACCCGCCTGACCCGTTCTGGTGGTTGCACAGTTGGCCCGAACCGGACCTATGATGATGATGACCCCGCGCGCACGGTAGGCGCGGGGTCATTGAGTGTTAAGTCGTTAGGCTATGAAGACGTTTCTTCCAGGTCTATCGTCTCGGTCTCGGTCAGCGTAATGGCGATGTCGGTCGGCAGCGCCAGGCCGGCCGCCGCCTCCATCGCCTTGAGAATGCCGACCGGCACCATGCAGGTACGGTGCGAAAGATAGCGGTCTGCCAACTGCATGACGATAATATCGCACAGCGGCTTAAACAGTTCCTCGTAAGCGTTGATCTCCGGCAGCGCGTCGATCAACCGGCGCACGTTCCTGCACTGGCTGTTGCTGTGCAACCGTATCGTCATATTTTGAGTCACTTCGGCCCAGACCGTGGTGTGCAACCCGCACGCGCCGGGCGTGATATCGGCTTTGATCGTCTTCATAGTTGTTTGCGCTCCTCGTCCGTCCCACTCAGTCCACCCAGCCGCGCAGCCGGACCGCCTCGGCGACCCGCTCGATGGCGACGGCATAAGCCGCCTTGCGATTGTTGACGCCCAGTTCTTTGGCCCGCTGGTGCATGTCGATGAAGGCGGTCGAGATTTTGCGGTCCAGGCGCTCGTGCACCCGGTTGGTTCCCCAATAATAACCGTAGACATTCTGCACCATCTCGAAGTTCGAAACAATAACGCCGCCGGAGTTACACAGAATGTCCGGGATGACATAAATCCCTTTATCGACCAAGATGGCGTCGGCGTCCGGGGTGGTCGGGCCGTTCGCCAGTTCCGCGACGATCTTGGACTTGATGCGCGGCGCATTTTCGGCAGTGATGACGTTCTCCAGGGCCGCCGGGGCCAGGATATCGACCTCCAGTTCGAGCAGTTCTTTGTTTGAAATCCGCTCGCCCTCCGGGTAAGTGCTCACCAAGCCGCCGTGCGTCATCTGGTAGTTGAACAATTCACCGGTATCGAAACCCTTGTCGTTATACAGCGCGCCGCCGATATCCGAGACGGCGACGACCTTGCAGCCCAGAAGCTCCTCGCCCAGCGTAGCGGTATATTTACCCACATTGCCAAAACCTTGAACCGCCATCGTCGCCCCGGCGGTGTGCATCCCCAGCACACGCGCAGCCTCCCGGATGGCGTACATACCGCCGCGCGCCGTGGCATCGACGCGCCCAATCGACCCGCCTAGCGCCAGCGGCTTGCCGGTAATGACGCCGAACTCGCTGTAACCCCGGATGCTCTCGAACTCATCCAGCATCCAGGCCATGATCTGCGGCGTGGTGTACATATCGGGCGCGGGGATGTCTTCGTTCACGCCCAGATTGCGCGAGATATGGCGGATATACCGCCGGCTCACGCGCTCCAACTCGCCGACCGAAAGCTTTTTAACATCGCATACCACGCCACCCTTCGCGCCGCCCAGCGGGAGATCGACCACGGCGGTCTTCCAGGTCATCCACGCCGCCAGCGCGCGCACGGTGTCGATGGTTTCCTCTGGGTGGAAACGCAGCCCGCCCTTCGTCGGGCCGCGCGCGCTGTTGTATTGCACGCGAAAGCCCTCGAAGACCCGGGTCGAGCCGTCATCCATACGCACCGGGAAGCGGATATGCAGCTCTTGCATCGGCACGCGCAGGAAGGCGCGCATACCGGAACTGAGATCGAGCAACGCGGCCGCCTCGTCGAACTGGCGCTGGGCCATTTGAAACAAGGTTTTGCTTTGCTCAATTGTAATCTTATCCATACTCTCAAATTCTCCTCGTGTCGTGTTAGTAGTTTTGTATGGGTCGAAAACAGGCAGCGCCGCTGCCTTTTGGATTGGGGTCACCTACAGCATCAAGAGTGTAGACACCTCCTGTGAACGCGCCCGCAGCCCCCCGACCGCGCGGTGGGGGTGCGAGGAAAAACACTGCACAACCGGGTTTCAGGAGTCCCCGTGGTTTCGGGCGGGCCACCGGCGCGCCCCACGAATCGCCCCGTTTGTAGGCTTGTAGGGGCGTCCCGCTCATCCCTCATGACTCATCACCTATCCCGTATCTCTTCCAACGCCGGGCTATTACGCTAAATCGCTATCGTATCTTTAGTATACACCTATCGTCAACTCTTAATACTATTGGCATATGTCCTGTTTTAGGGGGCACTTTTGTCCTGATTTGAGCGCTCCTATCGCTAAATTGCGAGAGCGCGGTCTTTGTGCTAGACTGCGCAGTAGCGACCCCCGTTTAGAGTGCCGGCGTGCATCAAAAGCCCGGTAGGAGGGAAGCTAAATGCATAGAAACATTGTTCGTATGAATATAATATTGATCGTCTTTGCCCTGGCCTTTGCGCTGTCCCCTGCTCGCGCCGGACAAGCCCCAGATTATGCATGGTATGGCGAATATTTCAACAATCCCACCCTTGCAGGCGGGCCGACCTGTGTGGTCTACGACAACTACATTGACTTCAGTTGGGGGCTGGAGAAGCCGGGCCAGTGCGATGTGGGGCCGGATAACTTCTCGGTGCGCTGGACGCGGCTCTGGGATTTCGGCGACGGCGGGCTGTTCCGCTTCTATGCCGCCAGCGACGACGGCGTGCGCATCTATGTCGATGGGCAGGCCGTGCTGAACGACTGGAAGCTGCGCCAGGCCGCCTGGACCTACACCGAGGCCAACATCGCCGCCGGCCAGCACGAAGTGCGCGTCGAGTACTTCGAGGCCGGCAGCAATGCCGAGATCGAGATCGGCTGGGAGTGGGTCGATCCCAGTGATACCAGCGAGCCGCGCGGTATCCGGCTGGCCGGCGCGACCGGCAGCGCGCCATCGGCGCCCGGCCCGACGACCGGCAGCGCCGGCACGACCACGAGCGCCGATACGACCGCCGGGACATGGCGCGCCGAGTACTTCAACAACATCTACCTCTACGGCGATCCGGTCCTGGTGCGCGAGGAGCCGTCCGTCAATTACGAGTGGGGCTACGGCTCGCCGGCGCCCGGCATCGTCAACCAGGCCTACTTCTCGGCGCGCTGGACCCGCACGGTCAACTTCACGCCGGGCGAGTGGATCTTCACACTCCAGACCGACGACGGCGCGCGGCTCTACGTGGGCCAGCGCCAGATCATCAGCGCATGGTACGCGCAGTGGCTCCACACCTACACCTTCAAGGTGAAGCTGAGCGGCCCGGAGGTCGTGCGGCTGGAATTCTTCGAGCAGGAGGAAATCGCGACCATCAAGCTCGCCTGGCGCAAGGTCGGCGAGCCGCCGCCGCCCGAACCGGGCGCGTCCGCGACGTTCAGCGCCGACCGCACCGAGATCGCCGAGGGCGAGTGCGCGACCCTGGCGTGGGATGTCCAGAACGCCCGCGCCGTCTACTACCAGGGCCGCTGGGTTAACCGGAACGGCTCGCGCCAAGAGTGCCCGACCAGCACCACCGAGTACGTCCTGCGCGTGGTTCAGAGCGACGGGACCGAGCAGAACTACACGGTGACGGTGACGGTAACGGCCAATCCCAGCCTTATCCAGTTCGCCGCCGACCGCACCGTCGTGAACGCCGGCGAGTGTGCAACGCTGTCGTGGAGCGTGCAGAACGCCCGCGCCGCCTACTACCAGGGCCAATGGGTCAACCTCACCGGCAGCCGCACCGAATGCCCGACCCAGCCGACCAACGTCTACAGCCTGCGCGTGGTGAAGAACGACGGCAGCGAGGAAACGCGCGAGGTGACCGTCTACGTGGGCGACCCGAACGCCCCGGTCATCAACTTCAGCGCCGACCGCACCCAGATCAACGCCGGTGAATGCGTGACCGTCTCCTGGAACGTGCAGAATATCCGCGCGGTGTATTACCAGAACCAGGGGGTAACCGGCAGCGAGACGCGGACCGAATGCCCGGCGACCACCACCACCTACATCCTGCGCGTGGTGAAGCTGGACGGCAGCGAGGAAACCCGCAGCGTGACCGTCGTCGTGGGCGGCGGGATGGCGGGCGGCGACGTGCAGGTGACGCTCACCTGGAACAGCACCGCCAACCTCAATCTTTTTGTTACCGATCCTACCGGGTTCGTGGTGCACTACGCCGCGCCGGTCGCGCCCAGCGGCGGGCGGCTGGAGCGCGACGCCAACCAACCCTGTTCGGTGGCGACGACATCGGCCAACGAGAATATCTACTGGCCCACCGGCACCGCGCCCGGCGGCGCGTACAGCGTCCGCATCGACTATACCAACGAATGCGTGACCGGCCAGGGGCCGGTGAACTACTCGCTGACCGTGCGCAACAACGGCGCGATCATCTCGCAGCAGAACGGGACGATTGCGCTGGGGCAGAGCTTTACGGTCTATACGTTCTCGCGCTAGAAATCGCGGGCGTGGAAGACGCCCACGAGGTGAGACAATTCGTAGGGGCGAGCCGGGCGGCTCGCCCATATGCATCAACTTAAGCGCTTTTTCCCCCTCTCCCCCGACCCCTCTCCCTCAAGGGGCGAGGGGAGTCAGACTCGTGCTAG
>JAFGMM010000032.1 GCA_016927535.1 Anaerolineae bacterium | reverse complement strand
TCGCTCGCGCAGCTGCTCGGCGACTTCTTCCGGGGCTTCGACGCGACGCACGACTCGGCGCTGTTCGCGCCGGACATGACCGACCGGACCTCCTTCGGCGACGACGTGCTGATGCCGTTGATCGAAAAGCTCTACGAGGCGCGCTACCGCTCGATGCCCGCCGACATCATCGGCAACACCTACGAGCAGTACCTGGGCAAGATTCTGGTGCAGGAGAACGGCGCGGTCGTGTCCAGGGACAACCTCGAAACGCGCAAGAAGCAGGGCACCTACTATACCCCGCAGGTGATCGTGCGCTACCTGGTGGACAACAGCCTGGGGCGCTACCTCTACGGCACGCAGGACGGCAAACCGGACGGCGAGCCGGCGGCCGGCGCGACGCGCAAGACCGCCGCCGACATCCGCGACCTGCGTGTGCTCGACAGCGCGTGCGGCAGCGGCTCTTTTCTGATCTACGCTTACGAGGTCCTGGCCGACTTCTACGAGCGCGAGTTGCAGCGGATGCAGGCGGAGCTGCAAGCGCGTGTGGCCGCCCTCGCCCGGCAGGGCGAGACCATCCCGCTTGAGGTTCGCTTTGAGCTGGCGACCCTGGAAAGCTGGATCGAACGCCTGCGCGACTACCCGCGCCTGATCCTGGAGACTCACCTCTACGGCGTGGACCTCGACCCGCAGGCGGCGGAGATTGCCACCGTCAACCTGATGATGCGCGCGATGGAGCGCCGCCACCACGAGAAGCGGCTGCCGCTCATCCTCGACCAGAACGTGAAGGTCGGCAACAGCTTGATCGGGCTGCGCCCTGACGACCCACGCATGGCCGGGCACGCCGGCGCACTCGCCGAGGTGCGGCGTCTGCGCCTGGCGCTGGTCGAGACGCCCAACGGCCCGGCGCACGACCGGATCATTGAGAACCTGGAGGCCGCCACTGCTGCGCTTAATGCTGCGCTCGACGCCGAGCTTGCCGGACATTTCACCGACCCGGCGCGGGTGCGCCCGTTCCACTGGGCGGCGGAATTCCCGGAGGTCTTCGTCGATGCGCAGGGCCGGGCGCTCGACAACCCCGGCTTCACGATCATCGTCGGCAACCCGCCCTGGGAGACCGTCAAGCCCGACCTGCGCGAATACTACGCCCAGTTCGATCCTGACATCGAGAGCAAACTCACCCGCCGGCAGGTCGAGCGGCGCATCAAGGCGCTGAACGCCGAAGACCCGCGCCGTGCGGCCGGCTGGGAGGCGCAGACGCAGTTGATCGAGGAGAGCGCGGCGTATTTCCGGGCCGCGCCCGACTACACGCGGCAGGGCCGGGGCGACACGGCGACGCATAAGCTGTTCCTGGAGCGGATATATAGCTTGCTGCGGCAGGAGGGGCGGATTGGGTATATCGTGCCGTCGGGGATTTACACCGACCTGGGCACGAAGGAACTGCGCGAGATGCTGCTGAATGAGGGGCAAATCCAGTACATCTTCAGCTTCAGCAACGAGCGCTTTTTCTTCCCTGGTGTACATCACGCCTTCAAATTCGCCTTGTTAGGCGCACAAAAGGGACCCCAAAGCGACGGCTTCTGGGCGACATTTCGTATTAACCCGCGCGTGGCAATCGCGCCGGAAGACTTACTGGCGTTCTTGTCCAACCCGGCAAATCTGATCTACGTGCGGTGCAAAGTGCTCCCGCTTTTCAACCCGCACAGTCTGAGCGTTATGGAGTTCCCAACGCGGCGTGACTACGAAGCGGCTGAAGCCATTTACAACGACTGGCCTCTGCTGGGCGATGAAGTAGAAGGATTATGGGATTTAGAATTTTCTTATGAATTTCATATGTCAAATGATAGCAAGCTGTTTAACCAAACGCAAGCCGGATTGCCATTGTATGAAGGCAAGATGATCTATCAATTTGACTCCTACTTCACTTCACCGCGTTATTGGATTGAGGAATCACAAGGCACGGCGAAACTCAAAGGTTCCAGGGCAGAAGCCTGGTTTAGAGGGTATCGCTTTGCTTTCCGAGAAGTGTCGGGCGCGGTGAACGAGCGGACCTGCATTGCAGCGGTGCTGCCGCCGAACACCTTCGCCGGACATACGCTGTGGGTTGGCGTCGCGCCGGACTATCACAAGCTGCTGTACTATGTGGCGATGGTCAACAGCTTGTGCGTAGATTGGATCGCGCGCTTCAAAGTGATGACGCATGTAACCTTGTTCGTAATGAAGTCACTGCCGATCCCGCGTCTTTCGCCCGGCAGCCCCTACTTCGACGCCATCGTACCGCGCGCCGCCCGTCTCACCTGCACGCGCGCCGAGTTCGCGGACCTGTGGCAGGCGGTCATGGGCGAACCGTGGGATGCGACGAAAGGCGCGACCGCTCCCGCCGAACGCCAGCGTCTCCGCGACGAGATCGACGCCATCGTCGCGCACTTATACGGCCTCAGCCGCGACGATTTCGACCACATCTTGTGCACATTCCCGCTCGTCTTTCCCGACACCGAGGCCGGCTGGACGAAGCGGGAGGCGCTGCTGCGCGTGTATGACGAATGGGTCGGGCGGCTGAGCCGGTGAGCCTGGGTCGGCGCTGTTCTGGTCTATTCCAACAATCCCGCCCGCCGCGCCGCCTCGTCCACACGCGCCTCGCGGGTGTGCGCGTAGTATTGTCTTGTGACTTCAACGCTCCTGTGTCCAAGATACTCCTGCACCACGTCGAGCGGTTCGCCGACCTCCACCAACTGCGTCGCGCGGTAGTGCCTAAAATCATGTGGATGGATGCGACCCAGGCCCAGCGCCGCCGCCGCCTCGCTGACGATCTTCCACGCGACCTGCCGGCTCAACGCCTGTCCCTCGTAGCGCTTGCTGTGCGCGATGAACAGGGCATCGCCGGGCGCTGCGTCCGGCCGGCGCGTCAAATAGACGCGGAGGTACGGCAGGGTGTGCAGGAAGCGCAGGTAGTAGCCCTGGTCGCCCTTGCCGTGCACCGTCACCCGCCACACGTCGCCGGCCTCGAAAGCGTGCGGCGGGAAGTCACCGACCCGCAGCGACAGCACCTCGCTGACCCGCCCGCCGGTCTCGCCCAGGCAGGCGAGCAGGGCGCGGTTGCGCAGCATCTCCAGCGACAAGCGCTCGGCCAGTCCGGGCTTCTCCACCAGCCGGGCGTGCAGCTTGGCGGCGTAGTGCGGCGACTCGTAGTAGCGCAGCACGCGCTCGATGCCTTCGGGCGGTTCGGGCGGCCGGCGGTCCACCTTGAAGGTGCTCCCGGCCAGCGCGTCGTCGAGCGCCAGCAGCGCCTTCGCCAGCGGGAAGCCGGTCGGGAGCAGGTCGTTGACTTCGAGCCAGCGCATCCAGCGCCGCACTGCGACCAGGTAGAGCTTGACCGTCGCCGGCGCCAGGCCGCGTTCGTCGAGAAGCCATTGGGTGAAGCGGCTCAGGATGGCGCGGTCGTCGGGGCCGAGCGCGTGCAACGGCGGCGGGTTGAGCCAGCGATATTCATCTTCGAATTGTTGGCGGTAGGTTTCAAGGTTCATCACTCACCTCGCTTCTTGCTTCCTTCAGGTCAGTGTAGATACGATTCTCAGAATGAGGATCGAATTGGCGGGTTTTTTACGCCAGATCAGCGCGAATCGTCCTCGCCGTCCACGTAAGCCGGCAGCGCCAGCGCCGCGTTCTCGGCGATCATCGCGGCAAGCGTCGCGCCGCCCGGTTCGACCATGTACGGCACGAAGGCCGGCAGGCTGGGGTGAAAATGCCGTTTCTCCAACTCGAAGCGGATCTCGTTCCACAGGTGGTATAGACCTTCAGAAAAGGTTCTGGACTAAGCCACAGAAGCGAGAGGCTCAGCCATACGGTTGAGATAGAAAGTAAACAAAGACTTGACCTGCTCAGGATGAGCGCTGAAGTGAAGCAAAGCATCTTCGACAGAGGCAGCCAGGGTGGAAAAATCGGCGAAGTAGCGATTGTGAGTGGCACGACGTTTAATCGAGCGCCACAAGAATTCGATAGGGTTGTAATCGGGCGAGTAGCTGGGCAGGTTGGTGACGCGGATGCGATCAGCATGGCGCTTGAAAAACTGTTTGACTTTTTTCGCTCGGTGATATGAAGCATTGTCCTAGACCAGAAAGAGCGGAACATAAGTTTGGCGCAAAATCTGGGTCAAGAAAGCGATGTAGCTATCAGCATTGAAGCGCCCATCAAGACCTTGATAGAACAGCCGGCCACTGAAGAACTCGATCATGCCAAAGACCTTGAAGCCCTTGCGTTTGCCAGAGGTTTTCACGACCGGCTGCTCACCGACTGGGGCCCAGGTATAACCCAACGATCCCCACTGAGCAAAACTGCTCTCGTCGCCGAACAGCAGCATAGCCCCCACTGTTCGGGCACGATCTCTAAAGACAGGCCATATCTGGGTCAACCAGGCTAGCCGTTTGGCCTCATCCAGATGGTCCGATACAAAGCGGGCTTTTTGAAATGAGAAGCCCAAATTCTTCAGCAACTCCGCCACATAATGCACGTTGTATAGCACCTCAAACTCTCTCAAGATCATTTCCTGGATCATCGCCGCATTCCAGCACGCCGAGGGGAACCCTGCTGCTTCCGGCCCTGC
The DNA here is from genome assembly GCA_016927535.1 of Anaerolineae bacterium. Lineage (GTDB taxonomy): Bacteria > Chloroflexota > Anaerolineae > Aggregatilineales > JAFGMM01 > JAFGMM01. Next base: position 15,841 of record JAFGMM010000032.1, on the reverse strand, counting down.
TTTCACCAACTCACACAAGCGTTTCTTTTGCGTTTTCGCCAGCTTGCTTTTTCGCCCGCCTTTCCATTTCGGCTTCAGGCTCTCTATCCCTTCTACCATCAGTTGTTTCAACCATGCATAGACACTCGACCGCGACACACCGTGCGTCTGTGCCGTGGCATCTATCTTTTCGCCTCGCCCGATATCCAATAGTGCCGCTACTCGCCTCACCATTTTTACATCCCCGCTCTTGTAGCCTTTTTGCAATGCCACTACCAGTTCCTTGACCGTTTCTTTTCCCATGTTTATTCTTGCTTGCATCGTCGTTGGTTCCTTCGGGTTAAGCCATTTCTGTTTCACCCAGTTTGCCAACGACGGTCTCTTTTTTTAGTTCATTTTCTGAACGTCTATACCAGGAGTACCTGGCAGCGTCTTACTTAGTTGGTCTGCCCGACTTCGACGTGCGCGCTGTGACACTGTGCGACGCCGACCCGGTGCGCTGGCGCGAGGTGGTCTTGCTGATGGCCGGGCAGCTTGCTAACAGCAAGCAAAAGTTTATGGTGTGGCGGCTGCTGGAGGCGCTGGTCTACGGGCCGCCTGACGCCGGCGCTGCGCCCGATGACCCGCGCCTGGCGCGTGCACTGTACGCAGGTCTGGCGGTGCAGGAGAGCGCGCTGTGGAAACCCGACACGCCGCAGGACAAGACTAAGCTGGAGAACATCCGCCTGTGGCTAAAAGAAATCGTAGCGCATGGACATCTCGACCCGGTGGACCGCGCCGCCGCCGGGCGCGTGCTGGGAGCGCTGGGCGACGACCGGCCCGGTGTGTGCGATTTGAATATCCAGTGGGTAACCGTGCCGGCGGGCGAGTTCTTGATGGGCAGCACCGAGGAGCAGGTAGCGCGAGCCGAGCGCGAGGCTGAGGAAGCCGGGTACAGTCCTTTGTACAAAGACGAATTGCCACAGCACGAGGTTGTTCTGCCGGCCTACAAGATTAGCAAGTACCCGGTCACGAATGCGCAGTACTAGGCGTTTGTAGACGACGGCGGCTACACCGAGAGGCACCGCGACTGCTGGACCGACGCCGGCTGGGAATGGAAAGGCGACCGGGAAGGTCCATCCCGGCGCGACTATGGCGATAATGAACTCCCGGACGAGTTCTTCTTGCCCAACCACCCGCGCGTCAACGTGACCTGGTACGAAGCATATGCTTTCTGCCAATGGTTGGGGAAGCAGTTGGGCTGTAAAGTGCGCCTGCCCACCGAAGCGGAATGGGAGAAGGCGGCGCGTGGAACCGACGGGCGCATTTACCCCTGGGGCGATGAATTCGATTCTGACAAGTGTAACATGTGGGATACCGGCATTCGGCAGACCAGCGCGGTGGGCATGTTCCCGGCCGGCGCGCGTCCGTGCGGCGCGCTGGACATGAGCGGCAATGTGTGGGAGTGGTGTCTGTCAGAGTACATGGGTTACCCGTACAATTTAGAAGATGGACGCAATAATATTAATATAGTGGAAACCCGCGTGGTTCGCGGCGGGTCGTTCGGCCTCAATCTATGGTTTGTCCGCGCGGCCTTTCGTAACTGGAACTACCCCGTCATCCACTACTTCAACAGGGGTTTTCGCGCGGCTGCTCCCATTTCTCTTACATAACTCTGAAATCTGATGTACTGACCTCTGACCATCTGATGATCGGATATCTAGGGGGTGTGGGGGACGAATGTCCCCCACAGGTCCGCGCCGAAGGCGCGAATCGCCGAATTTTCAGAATCGAGGTTTTGGGAATAAGCGGCGTATAATTACAGGTAAAGCGTAAGAGGTCGTTTTGATGGAACGCTATTCCCTACAAGAAGCACAGGATCACCTGCGCAAGCTCATCGCAGACGCCCAACGCGGCAAGACGGTGCTGATTCTGGATGAGGACAATCAAGCGGTGCAGCTTGTCCCGATGACGGCGCAGCCGCGCAAGGCGGGCAGTGCGCGCGGCCGGATCAAAATGGCGGCGGATTTCGATGCGCCGTTGGCGGACTTTGACGAGTATATGCGATGAACTTTCTGCTCGACACGCACGCCTTCCTGTGGTTCATCGGCGACGACCCGGCTTTGAGCGCTGCGGCAAGACGGCTCATCGAAAGCGCAGATAACACGATACTGTCGTATGCCTCCAGGCGCGCCGCCAGCCGCCGCCGGAAGTTCACCACGTTGCGTCTGTGTTTTCACGCCGCCACTCGCTGCACAGGCCGGCCTAACTGCTCCAACATCTCCTTGATAATCTCCCACGTCAGCGGAAAGTCAGCGCTGTCCGCCGCGCCGATGTAAAGCAGGGTGCTCCAAATCGCGTCGGCGTTGGGAGGCCGGGTATTTGCCTCGGTGAAGGTGACGATCGCGTCTTCGGTCCAATACACCAGCTCAGCGAGCGTCAAGTCGCCGTTCAGGTAAGCTAAAATCTTGCCTGCCAATGCTTCTTGTGTCACCATACTTTATTCCTCTGTCTCAATCACTTGATGTCCCGTATCAACCGGGTACTTCTGGTGGCGTTCGATTAAACGACCTTGTACGTCATAAATTTCCTGCACGATGCTTATGGTTACTTCGTCGGCGTCAACCACTTTGACGTAACGCGCAAAACCGCGCATCCGCCCAGGTCTGTCTACCCAGTAGCGTCGCCCACCGCCGGAGAGTTCCTCCCAGTTTGGAAAATCATGCTCGTTCTGGCTGCGTGTCGCCACCGGCGCCCCCTTATAGATTATTCGAGCGGCTCGCGCTCTTCAAACGGCGGCTGCGGCGGTCCGCTTAACGAACTCGGCTTCCAGTATATACCGGTTTTGGGCCACCGGCGGAGGGGCAAAATCAAAATTTCCGACTCGCGCCTTCGGCGCGGACCTGCGGGGGGACATTCGTCCCCCCTGCACCCCCCTGGATGTCGGATTGCCAGATGGTCAGAGGTCAGTATATCAGATTTAATAGTTATGTAAGATAAATGGGAGCAGCCGCGCGAAAACCCCCGTAGTTGCCGTGGAAGTCGGGGAGGTCATCGACGCGGACAGCCGCGCGGACATCCCATCGACCGACGCCGAACGACCCGCCGCGAACCACGCGGGTGCGATCCGAATTCGGACTATTCCGACCGTCATTTCCGTCATAAGGGTAATCCCGGTACTCCGACAGACACCACTCCCACACGTTGCCGCTCATATCCACACAACCATAAGGACTGTCACCCTTTGGAGAGTACTCACCTACTGGCGTCGTGCGAACTGCATCCCAACCTTGACCGAAATTACAGGTCGGGTTCGTCTTCACCCACGGCGCGCCCGAACTCTCGGACGGACTTACCAAGCTCACCCGCGCCCCGGAACAAACGCTTGCCGCCGAAAAGCGCAATTACCAAAAAGAGAATGATGAGAAGTTCCGTCGGACCCAGGTTTGGCATGGCCGTAACTCAACATAAGGGCATTGCCAATAGTCTATCATCGGCGATAGTCATAGACAAAACGCCTCGCTGCACACAATGCGCGGCGCATCCTCGTCGTCCTCGCCCGCCGCCGTGACCGCTTCCTGCGCCTGGCCCAGATCATACCGCTCGTAAAGCTGCATCAACTCCGCCGCCAGCAGTTCGCCGCTCAAGTTCTGCCGCCGGACCGCGTTGAGCTGCCGGTGCACCACGCGCGGCAGCGCCCGGCTGAACGCCGCCGCGAGCGCCTGCGCCTGCGCTTTCTGCGCCGCCTCCTGCGCCTGGCCGTAGAGCAGGCTCAACTCGCGCGCGACGTACTTCTGCGCGCCGGTCTGCGCCAGCGCCCGCGTGCTCTCGGCCCGGCGGCTGCGCACTTCACGCTCGAACGCACGCTTGACCCCGGTCACGAGGTGGTTGTACTCGCCGGGCAGATCGACTGGGCGCGCGTCTGGCTCGCAGCGCAGCCGGCCCAACACACGCGGCAGGTCGCGCGTGACGACTTCACCTTGCTCGTCCAACAGGTAAAGCTGCCGGTAGTCGCCGGCCCGGCAGAACACGAACGCGCCGCTTTGCCCATCCCGCCGCGCACAGCGCACGCCGTCGCGCAGCGCCGTGATCCGCGCGAACAGCGCCGGGTTGTCCCGCTCCAACTGGCGGATGATCTCCTCGGCCTCATCCAGGTCCACCAGTTCGTCTTCGCGGTCATCCTCGAACCCGCCGAGGTCGTCGCGCCCTTCGTAGATCGCGTACATCGCGCTCTCGTTGAGCTGCTCGGCCGGGTCGAGCACGGCGGCGTCCTCGCCGATAGTGGCGTGAATCTCCCGGATGCGCGCCGCCAGCCGCTCGCGCAGGCCCAGGTGCGCGTCAAGCGCGGTCTCCGGCAGGAAGTTGAAGCCGTAGATCGTGTCGTGCGCCGAACCGATCCGGTCGATGCGCCCGAAGCGCTGGATCAGCCGCACCGGGTTCCAGTGCAGGTCGTAGTTAACCACCTTGTCGCAGTCTTGCAGGTTCAGCCCTTCAGACAACACATCGGTCGCCACCAGGAGATTGATTTCAGCTTCACCGGCGCGCGGCGAAAAATCGGGGTTGGCCTTCGGCGCGAACCGCCCCACCACGCCGACCTTGCCCTTCCGGTCGCTGTGGATCACCTCGGCGCCCGGCCACGCGCCCGCCGCGACGATCTGCTTGTGCAGGTAATCGGCGGTGTCGGCGTACTGGGTGAAGATCAGACGCTTGCCCGCATCCAGCGGCGGACGGCGCAGCGCATCGAGCAGGGTTTGCAGCTTGGCGTCGTGATCGGGCGTGATCGCCTCCACGATCTCCAGCATCGTCTCGATGATGCGCGCGTCGTGCTCGACGTCGCGCCGCAGCGCGTCCGCGTCGAAGTCGGCGATGTCATAGCGCCCGCTCACGGCGTCCAGCGCGTCGAACAAGCCGACCTCATCGTAGCGGTCCGACTCGTACAGGATGGTCTGCGCGTCCTCGCCGGCGGCGACGACGCCCCGGTCCAGCGCGGCCAGGAAGCTCTTATGGATGTGCAACTGCCGGCGCAGCGTCGCGCGGAAGGCGTACACGCTCGACTCCAGGCGCTTAAACATCGACACGCGCATCAGGCCGCGCAGGTTTGCGCCGGCGCGCTGAAGCTCCACGTAGGGCGACCGGTTTTGCTGCGCCGGCCGCACGTAGCGCCACAGCCCGTAGCGCGCGTAGGTCAGCGTCTCGCCGCCGTCTGCGCCCATGTACGCCCGCAGCCGCCCGTAGAGTCCCCGGTACGTCGCCTCGATGTTGTACTCGACCGTCTGGAGCACGCGCCGGGGAAAGAAGTTCGGCTGGCCGGCGACCCGCACATACGCCCGGCGTTCGCCCCGCCGGTAAGCGTCGAAAGCGTCGGGATCGACCGGCGCATCGGTCTCGGCGTCGTAGCCGTACCAGCGCAGGATGTGATTGCGGGTGCGCCGGATCAGGATGTTCGCCAGCAGCGCCGGCAGCGAGCGCTCGCCGGCTTCGACCAGCCGGGTGTATTCCCGGATGTCGGGCGGGTCGATGGGCAGGTCGGTGCGGTCGGCGGGGTGAAAGAGCTTCAACTGGTGGAAGATGTCCCAGACCGACTTGTTGCGCGGCGTCGCGGTCAGCAGCACACAGCGCCGGCCCTGCGCCAGGTACGCCTCCAGCACACGCCAGCGCTGAGTATCGCGGCTGCGGAAGTTGTGGCTTTCATCGACCAGCACGAAATCGCGGTCCTTGAAACGGATGTCGTCCAGCAGGATGTTGTGGCCGTTCTCGCCCTCGCGCAGCATGCCCATCGAGAGTACCCGCGCGTTGAGCTGGTACGCTTCGTTGTAGTGTTCCCAGTTCTCGACCAGCGGCGCCGGGCAGATGACCAGCGGGCGGGCGCGTTCGGTGCGCTCGAAGTGCTTGATGATGGCCGCCCCGATGTACGACTTGCCCAGCCCCACCACGTCGGCGACGAAGCAGCCGCCGTGCTGCCGGATCATGCGGATCGCGCGCTCGACTGCGCGCAGCTGGAAGTCGGTCAGCGCGCCCATGATCTCGCCGGTCCACACCGGCGGCCCGGCCTCCGCGTCGAGCCGGTCGCGCACCAGTTCGTACAGCGTCTTGAGGTAGATCTCGTAGGGCGTCACCGGCTCGCGCGCCCACGAGTGATCCAGTTCTTCCATCAGCGCCGCGTCGAACGGCTCGCTTTCCGCCCACAGTTCCTCGAACCAGCGCGTCAGTTCGGCGTGGTTGGCATTGCCACCCACCACTACGTTTAGCTCGGTGTTGTGCACGACGCCGGAAAGCGTGAAGTTGGACGAGCCGACCACCGCGATACCCTTCTCGTAGCCCCGGTCTGCCGGGTAGTCGAAGATGTAGGCTTTGGCGTGGAGCCGGCCCCGTGTGTAGACGCGCACCTGCAAGCGCTCTTCTTGAATCAGGCGCACCAGCGTGCTCACCAGCGCCTCGGCCTGGTCGGTCTGGTCCATCGCCGCGAGCGTCTCCCCGACGCCGCCGGCAGTCTGCGCGACCGCCCGGTCGATCTGGGCGCGCCGGGGGTACGCCAGCGCTTCAGCCGCATCTTTGATCTCGGCCAGCCGGCGGTAGCCCTCGGCGATCTGCTCGATGGTCTGGCGGTTGGCGGCGCTGCCGATGAGCAGACGCAGCTCTCGGACGCCGGCGATCTCGTGCTCGACCGCCTCCAGGCCGGAGAGGAAGAAATAGCCCACCGCGAACTTGGCGCTTTCGGCGGTGGGCAGGATGGTCTTGATCGTCTCCAGCAGCTTGACGCTGCGGTTGTCTACGATGTCGTGCCGCATTATTTCATTTCCTCTGGCTCAACGCCCTGAATCTGAGTATCCTGACCCTAGCTTGGCTAAAGCAATTTCTTGCTTCTCCGGGGTATAAACCGGGGGTCTACCTAAATCTTGCCACATCTCGTTGATATATTCCATCCACGTCGCAAGCACTTCATTTGGTATTTTGCTTTGAGTGCGCGGCCACAAGATTGCCCATCTTTCCGTCGATGGAGGGAAGCGAACCAATTCCAAAACCTGGTATTCTGAAAGCACATCGTCATGGGGGAAGCCCTCACCGTGCCATATTTCCACACCCAACAATTCGAGCCGACGTTCCAGTTCCAAGATTTTTTGCCGGCGTTTTTCTTTCACACGCGCCCGCAGCCTATGACGTTTCGACATCACACTTCCTCCGTTCTGCCCCGACCGCAGTACATTGTCGCCGGCTTCACGCGAAATCGCTTCGCGCGGCTGTCTTATTGACAAGTACAGTGCATTACTTTCTTTGTCGTAAAAGAGTTCTGGGTTCACGCCGGTGCCTTAAGCACCACCGGCAGCACTTCCAGCTTTACTACTCCCTCTTCAAACAAGTCTCGTGCATTGAGAATCTCGATGCGCAGCGGCGCGCCGTTCTCGTCCAGGTCAACGATCATATCCGGCGCGACTTCTTCGCTGATTGCGTAGCTGCCTTCTCGCAAGTAAATCATCAGAATGTCCACCGACGGGTCATACTTAATTCTCATCTGTCGCCGCTCACGCCGCCGGAACCGCGACCACGCGGACCGTAACGCCCAACTGCGCCAGGAACGCCGAGAGCACGTCCCAGGTGAGCGGAAAACCGGCGCTGTCCCCGGCGCCGATGTACCCCAATACCTCCATCAACGTCTTTTCACCGGGCACATCGTAATCCGATTCGCTCAGGGCGAACAGCGCATCTTCCGCCCAATATACCAACATGTACCGGTCAATATGTCCATTCAAATAGTCCAGGATTTTTTCAACGACCCTCTCCTGGGTAATCATGGATTCCTACTCCTTGTCCTCGCCGACCAGTCGATGCCCGCTGTCCACCGGGTACTTCTGGTGTATCTCGATCAACTCACTGCTGTCGTCGTATACTTCCTGCACAAACTGCAAGGTGCTTTCGTTCGCATCTACAATTTTAACATAACGGACAAAACCGAAATCCGCACCGGGTCTGTCGATCCAGTATCGGCGCCCGCCGCCAGGTAGATCGATCCAGTGCTCAAAGCGCCGCTCATTCTGCCTCCGGGTAGCCATTACCCCACCGTCTCCTCGATCAGCCGAATCTCCTCCGCCGCCAGCCCGTAGACCTCGTACACCAGCCGGTTGAGTTCGGCCTCCAGCGCGGGGACATCCGGCCCTTGACCTTCGAGGTCGAGGAGCTTTTGCACGATGGATTCGATGGCGGCGCGCTGGGCGGGGGCAGGTGTGGGGATGGGGATTTGAGAAACGTAGATGGATTTAACGCGAAGATAGTTGGCTTGTACATGGTCACATATTTGGTCAAGGAATAGGGCCGCAACGGGTGAGTTCAAAATTGCAAGCAAAAACAATTCTCTCGTGGGCAAGAAATATGTTGTGTCGGCGCTCAATGCTCCGGAAGTGTCGTAACCGAAGCCTTGAGCCTCCTTTGCAACTGCGCGCCAAACGATCTTCGGTTGATCAAATTCGTCTATATACTCAGATGCATAACGGCTCAAGGCATACCAAGGATATCCGCCCGGCCTTCTTTCCAAATCTTTTTTATACTTTTGCATATGAGCTAAGACAGCAGGATAAGCCTCTATGTCAAGACCCCAAGGAATATATAACACATACAATCCTTCCCATCTCACTTGCCAACGTGACACATCTTTACCGCGTAACCAGGGTTTAATAATCTCTGCACTCTTCGAGTCTCTAGCAATAAGCAGATCACGGACCTGTTTATCTACAATGAAGGCCTCGTTATAACCTGTTTTTATACCATAGAAAAAATTATCGTTGACATATTCATTTAAAGGTTTCCCTGTCTTTCGCAGCTTAACCATCAATGTTGCTATCGCAGACTTGACCAGCACCCACCCGTCATCTCTCAAACTCGTCTGCGGCTGCATCCACGCCTGCGCTGCAACCTCCTCCCCGATCCGCTCCACCGCCTCCATCTCATCGACGTTCAGCGCCTTGAAAGTGTGGTCTTCCGGGGGCTTCTCCGCCTTGCGCACGATCACAATGCACGGGTACGCCGTCGCCGTGAAGATGGGCAGGTCGCCGAAGTCCACGATGGTTTGCAGCGCGGTCGTCTGCGCCAGGTGTGCGCGCAGCTTTTCGCCGTAGCCGGCGCGCATCCACTTATTAGATGAAATGAAGTCGATGACGCCGCCCGGCTTGAGCAGTTGGCGCGCCCGGTAGTAGAAGTACACGTACAGGTCCGCCGTGCCGCTGTAGAGGCCGTTGCCGTACACGCGCTTGAGCGCCGGCTTGATGTCCTTGATAAGCTCCTGCCGCACATACGGCGGGTTGGTAATCACGACGTCGAACCCGCCATCCATGAACACCTCCGCGAACTCCAGCGCCCAGTTGAAGCCGTTGTCGCTCGCGCCGCCGGCCCACTCCGCGATCTGCGCGCGCACGTTCTCGACCTGGGCGCGCAGCCCGGCCTTGACGCCGTGGTTGCGTTCGCGCATGTACTCGCCTTTGAGCCGCACGAACTCGTTAACCAGGTGATCCTGGAAGCCCGCCGCCGCTGCCGCGCCCGACGGGTCGGGGCCGAGAATGCTGTCGCCGGCCTCGATCTTGAAGTCCAGGTTGGGCAGCGCGGGGACTTGCTTGATATCGTCGGTTTCAAACTCGACGATGAGCGAGAGCCACAGCCGCAGCCGCGCGATGTTCACCGCGAAGGGGTCGATATCGACGCCGTAGAGGTTGGTCTGGATGATCTCCAGCTTGCGCTCGTAGGCGGTCACCGGGTCCAGGCCGCGCGCATGGAACAGCGTCAGGCGCAGGTCGAACAACTCGCGCATCATGCCCAACAGGTACGCGCCGCTGCCGCACGCCGGGTCGCAGATGGTCACGCGCCGCAGTGCTTGGTAGACGCATTCGGCGTCGCGGATGGCGTCCGAGTCGTGCTCATCGACGAAGCGGGCGAGCGCGCCGGCGTCTTCGCGCGGGCAGGCGGTTTGCAGGTAGCCCTTCAGCGCCTCGCGTCCCATGAACGAGACGACCGGCTTGGGCGTGTAGTAGCTGCCGCTTTCGTGCCGCCCGGTAACCAGCTCCTCGAATATCTTGCCGAGCATCTCCGGGTCCACCGCGACCTCCACGTCGAGCGGCGTGCTCTCGGTGACGGTGAAGTTGTAACGGTAGAACAATTCGTCGATGGCGCGCTCGATCACGGCGTCAGGTACGGCGATGTTCGGGTCGTCGTCGGCGCCGCCGGCGGCCTTCTCGAACAGCCCGCCGTTGAGGTAGGGCGTCCTGCCGATTTCGGGGATGACGATATCGGCGCCCTGGTTCAGCCCGGCGAAGAACAGCGTCTTGAGTCGTTCGGCGTAGAAGTTGAGGTCGCGGCGGCTGCGCCGGTGATCCTCCCACAGCGCGCGCAGGTATTCGGCGCGCTCGCCGCCGAACTCAAGCCAGCCCTTGCGCTCCAGGAAGATGATGAACATCAGCCGGTTGAAGAGCCGCTGCGTGAACATGCGGCGCGCGTCTGCGCCGGCGATGCCGGCGATCTGCGCCTCGGCGAACTCGAAGACGGCGCGGTAGGTCTGGAAGAAGGCGCGCGTGACCGCCTCCACGTCGAAGGCTTCGTCGCAGCGCGCCTGGATCGCCAGCGGCGACAGGCCGAACAAATCTGGGCTGATCGAAGCCAGGTCAAGCATAGCGATGCGCTCGGCGGCGGTGCGCAGGCGCTCCAGCGGGCCAAGTGTGATGCGCCGGAACAGCCGGCGGGCGCGCACCTTCGGGTCGTACTTGACGTTGACCAGGTGCCAGTGTACCTGCTCGAAATCGCTGAAGATGTAGAGCGCGTAGGGGTATTCGTCGAGCAGGCGCTCGATCACCGGACGCTGCGGCGTGATGAGCAGCCGGTCCTTCAGCCGGCAGTAGATGACGTGAAAGCCGGTGTGCTCGGCCAGGCGCAGCGGTTCCCCGGCCAGCGCTCCGGTCGCGGCTTCCGGCCAGCCGCGCGTCGAGACCGGCGCGCCGGCGCGGTCGTAGTTGAGTTCGGTCCAGAACAGGCGCTTGATGAGATCAAGCCCCGGCGTGCGCTGGATGCTGCTCAGAATATCATAGACGCGCTCGGTTGTGGTAGGCACGGTGTACGCTCCGGTGGTTGGTTGGCGGCTGTGCAATTGTGAGCTTGGCGCGGCTGTGTTACAATGTGGGCGAGCAATCTAACCGCTCGACAAGCACCCCCTGAGCCGCCAAGCACCATGGGGTGTTTCTTTTTCTGTACCCGGTATTGTAGGGCGGGAGAGAAGACATTGCAAGTGACAGCAATCGCCGTTGTTTAGACGGACGTAACAGGATAAGATAATATGCAGCCAAACAGAATGCCTCGCACTCCGGCTGCCTGTGTCAATCGACCCGGCGGCTTCTCATCTCACCGTTCGTAAAGGACCGCCTATGGAAATCGCTCTCATCCTGCAACCCGACAACCACGCCGCCGTCGCCCTTGACGGCGCGCCTTCGCACACCTTCGACCTGCGCAGCATACCTAAGCTCGATCTGCACAAGCCGGAGGTCGCGGGCATCGCGCTCTACGCCGCCCTCTTCCCACCCGGCACGCCGGCGCGCGACGCGCTGCGTAGCGCCGGCCGCATCCTTCTCGTCGCCGGCGACCCGGCGCTGCAAGCGATCCCGTGGGAGTACGCGCACGACGGCGAGACCTTCCTCGTGCTCGACCACGCTTTCGTGCGCGGCCTGCCGGCGGACAAGCGCATCGCCCCGCCCGCGCTCGACGGCGGGCTGCACATCGTCGCCGTGCCGTCGAACCCGCTCGACAAGGACATACGGACGCTCAACATCGAAGGCGAATGGCAGCGCCTGCGCGAAGTCATCGAGGGCGTGCCGGCCGGCGTCGTGCTGGAGCGCGCCCGCCCGCCCACGGTCGAGCAGCTCCGCAGCCGGGTCGCCGACGGGAGAAGCCGGATCGTGCACTTCATGGGACACGGAAGCCGGCACGAAGACCAGGCGGTCCTGCTGTTCGAGCAAGACGACGGCGCTCCGCACCCGGTCACGGCGCGCGAATTCGTGCGCCGCGTGCGTGGCAAGGTTTTCCTGGCCATGCTCAACGCCTGCATCAGCGCGCTGCCGGGGCGGACCGAATTCAGCAACCTGGCGGCGGCGCTGGCGCAGCACGGCGTACCCTATGCGCTGGGGACGCAGTTCAGCATCGACGACGAAGACGCCCGCGCCCTCGCGCGCGTCTTCTACCGCGACCTGGCGCACGGTGCGCCGGTTGAGGAAGCGCTGCTGCAAGCGCGGCTCACACTTGCGGAGAGCAAGCGCCCCTGGGCGGTGAGCGTGCCGGTACTATATACATCATTGAGCGAGCCGGCGCCCGGCTTCCCGCGCGTCGAAGGGACGCCGGCCATCCGCGACCCGCGCCCGCCGCTGGAGGTCTTCGCCCTCCCGCGCGCCGAGGGTGCGTTCATTGGTCGCGTGGACGAACTCCGGGCCGCCGGCGCGCACCTGACCGGCGACAGCCGGCCGCGCGTGCTGACCTTCCACGGCGCGGGCGGGCAGGGCAAGACCGCGCTGGCGCGCGAGGCGGTCGAGCGCTTCGCGCACGCCTGGCCGGGCGGCGTGTACGCGATCACGCTCGAAGACCTGCCCACGCGCGAACGCTTCGCCGCCGACCTCGCGCGGCTGATGCACGTCCCGACCGAGGACGTCGCCGACCCCGCCGGCGTGGAGCGGCGCGCGCTGGCGGCGCTGGGACAGCGGCGCACGCTGGTCGTGCTCGACAACGCCGAGACGCTGGCGCAGGCGGTCGAGCGGAACGACGCGGCGGCGCAGCGCCTGGCGGAGCTGATCCGCGAACACCTGCCGGGGCCGCTGACCACGCTGCTGGTCACGTCGCGCGAACTGCTGGGCTGGGCCGGCGAGCGCGCGATTGACCTAGGCGGGCTGCCGGACGCCGAGGGCGCGCGGCTGTTCATGCAGAGCGCGTCGCTGCACGAGGACATTTACAAACGCGAAGCGGAGCAGCTCAGCGCGGCGGTGGGCGGGCACCCGCATGGCCTGCGGCTGCTGGGCGGCGCGTTCAACGCGACCGGGCAGACGCTGGCGCAGTTCATCGCCGAGCACGAGGCGCATCTGCTGAAGGCGGAGGACAGGTACAAGGGCGAGGATCATCGGCACCGCACGCTCTACGCCTGCATCGAGACGAGCACGCGCCATCTGCCGGACGACCTGCGCGACCTGCTGAGCGGGCTGTGGGTGTTCCACGCGCCGTTTGAGCCGGAGACCGCCGCCGACATTTTTCAACCTCACCCCCCGTCCCCCTCTCCGCAGGCAGAGAGGGGGAGCCAGAGCGTGCCCGACCAACTGCGCGCCTTGTGGCAGCGCAGCCTGCTGGAGCGGCAGGAGCAGAACACGGCAGAGGGTTGGGTGCTGATGTACCGGCTGCTGCCGGCGCTGCGCCTGTATGTGCAGCACTACCTGCCGCCCGTGCTCGACGACGAGGCGCTGCTGACGCGCTTCGGCGCGGCTTACGCGGCGCTGGCGCGTCACATCTATAAGGAGAGAGACCGCAGCCCGCACGCGATCTACATCGCGCAGCAGGCGAGCGTCGACCTGACGCGCGGCATAGCTTATACACAAGGCAAAGCGAAAGGCTATTATCTATTGCACTGGGGCTTTGTGCAGGGATGGTTAGGCGACAACGTGCAGGGTTTGAAGTTGACCGAGCAGGCGGCTGAAGTAGCGCGCGAGATTGAGTCGTTAGAGTTGGAGAACTTGGCGCTAAACAACCGGGCGATTATTTACCAAGCTATCGGTCGTGTGCGCGAGGCATTGCTACTCTTTGAGCGTGTATTGAAAATCAACCGCCAACTCGAGAATCGCGCTGGTGAAGCGACCACACTCCACAACATGGCAGGGATGTGCGCCGCCCTGGGAGAAAATGCACGCGCGCTGACGTTATACAAGCAGGCTTTGCCCCTCATATGCGAAGAAATTAATGACCTCGCCTACAGAGCGACTACGCTTAACAGCATGGGAGGAGTGTACGCTAACTTGGGGAAAAAAGCGCGCGCACTGGTGCTATACAAGCGGGCCTTATCCCTTTTTAACGCCGCAGGCAACCACACTGGCGAAGCGGCAACGCTCAACAACATGGCGGGGGCATACTTCGCTCTGGGGGAGAAGGCGTGCGCGCTGGCCCTGTACGAGCAGGCCCTGTCTATTTGTCGCGCGGTCGGCGAGCGTAATGGCGAGGCTGTGACTCTTTACAATATAAGCTTTTTGGTTGACACGGCCCGCGCGATTGAAATGGTCCGGCAGGCGCGCGATATTTGGAAAGCCATCCAATCGCCGAATGTGCAATTAGCCGAACAGCGTCTAGCAGAACTGCAAAGAGGTGAACTATGACCGACGATGCCCAACACACCATCGGCGTGCGCTGCCACGCCTGCGGGTACGTGTCCTACTTCGACCGCCGGCGCGCCTGCTGCGAAGCCGACGACGTGAAGCGCGGCGCGGCGGTAGCCTTCTCGCCGGACGACGAAGCCGGCCTCGCGCCCTACGTCGCGCGCCCGGCCTTCACGCCGGGTCAGAAGCTGTACCGCCTCTACCTGAAGTGCGCACACTGCCGGGCCAAGATCGTCGTGGCGGTGGACTGCGAGGGTTACCTATGAGCGAGCTGCACGTCTACGAGAGCGCGCCGCCCGACGACGCCGACCGCCGGCTGCTCGCGCGGTTCGACGAGATCGAGGCCGGCCAGCTTGACCTGCTCGACGCGGCGGGCAAGCGCATCGTCGAGTTGGTGACCGGGCTGCTGGGCGTGCTGCTGGCAGTGCTGGCGCTGGGCAAGAACTTCCCGCCGCCGTACCTGGCGGGCAAGCCGCCCGCGCAAATCCTGGCAATCGGCGCGCTGGCGTTCTACCTGCTGGCGATGCTGGGCGGGATGTGGGTGGTGCAGCCGCGCACGTACAAGCGCTACGCGCACAACCTGGACCTGATGCGTGAGGAGTTGGCGAAGATCATCGCGGACAAGGCGCGGGCGCTGCGCTGGGCGGGCGGGTTTTTCTTTGCGGGGTCGGTGTGCCTGGCGGCGCTGCTCGCGGCGGTCATTCTCGCGGCGTCGTAACAACGCCCCACACACGCCGGTATCGGCGCGCGTGGGGCGCTCGATTGTGTCGCTACGCCGGCGACTCGGCGCCGGAGGTGTCTTTCATCGACTCCACCAGGCCGGTCGCCTTCGCCCAGGCGTGCGCGGTCGGCGCGCCCAACAGCGTCAAGAGCAGCAGCATTAATTGGTAAAGCCACTCGACGCGCGGGTTGACGACCGCGCCGGCGTCCAGCAAGTTGGAAGCCAGCGCCGGCGCAGCCTGGTCAGCGCGCCCGGCGATTCGAGGAGTAGCGCGATGAGGTATTTGTTAGCGTTTGTTATCGGCGTGGCAGCCGGCGCACTGGCCGTGCTGGCCTGGATTGCGCACGATCTGACGAGACACGTCTGAGATCATCAAGGGAGGAGACAAGATGGACTTCATACCGGAGACAGCCAAAGAACGCACCGAACGCCTGGGCTACAAAGCCATCGCGTTCGAGCAGGCGCATTGGGAAGACCGCCTGGCCGGGTGCGCGTGCGAGAAACCGGCGTCCTACTACGAGAAGGAAATCTACGAACTCCTGAGCAACGCCGGCGCGAGCCACATCACGCTCCAGCACGGCAAGGCCGTCGGGCGCGCGGCGATCCGGCTGCACCTCGTCTGGGGCAGCGTGCCGGTCGAAATCGTGCAGGTCGCGCTGCCGACCCAGAGTGAAAGCGAAAACGTCAATGATAAGGCGCTGCGCCAGGCGCTCTATAGACCTTCAGAAAATGTTTTAGACTCACCTCACCCCCCAGCCCCCTCTCCACCATGTGGAGAGGGGGAGAACCCCCCAGATGT
>JAFGMM010000287.1 GCA_016927535.1 Anaerolineae bacterium | reverse complement strand
TCGCGGGGTGAACGAAGATTCGACGCCAGATCTTGGGCGTCCCGGCGGGACGCCCCTACCGGCGGAGTCATTCGTAGGGGCGAGCCGCCGGCTCGCCCGAAGACCCCGCAAATTCCCGAAGACTCAAGAGAAATGGGAGAATACACTGTAAAACACGAGCATTAGTAGCAACCTACTTGCATCTCTGGAGGGGAACGATGAAAAAGTACAGTACATTGGCAGCGATTTTCTTACTCCTCGCCGGCGCTGTGATACCGGTCCTTGCCCAGGACGAGCCGGCGCTGGTCGAGACGTTCAGTGAACCGGCGCTGCCCGGTTGGGATTACACGTCCGGCGTCACCGCCGCAAACGGGAGGCTGCAAATATCGGCGCCCGGCATCGCGCTGTACGACGACGAGTGGGCCGGGGACTTGACCTTCTCAGTATGGGCGCGGCGCTCCGGCGCCGGCGCGGTGGTCGTCAGTTATCACGCCAGCCGCCTCGATGCGTATCTCGTCGCCATTTACGGCGACCGGGTGACTCTCGCACGCGAGCGAGGCGGCGTCGAAGCGGTCGAAGCGCCGTTTGCCGTACCGGATGGCGCGTGGTTTCAGCTTGGCGTAGCCGCCGCCGGGGAGACGCACACCGTCCTCGTGGATGGGAATGCGCTGCTAACGCTCACCGATCCCGGAGGGGATCTCGCCGGCGGCATCGGCTTCGAAGCGACGGGTGAGGCGGCCGGCGAATTCGACGACCTGATCGTTATGCATGCTGCCCTAACCGCAGGCGCTCAACCTTTGCCCACGGCTGCGCCTGCATCACCTGAGCGGCCGGCAGCGGAGCCGGCCGCCCTGCCCGGCGAGTGTACGCGCTACCTCGCAGCCGGCGGCAGCGACGATGGCGACGGTTCGCAGGCGCAGCCCTGGCACACTTTCGAGCATGCGAACACGGTCGCGCAGCCCGGTGATGTGATCTGTGCGGCGGCGGGCGACTACACCGATCAAGGGATGATCCACCTGACCACCTCCGGCAGCGATGGCGCGCCTATCACCTATACGACCTACGACGGCGGCGCCGCGCTGTACGAGTTGGTGATAGACTTCGATGTGTCGCATCTGCGGCTGCACGGCTTCACGGTGCAGGGCTACGAGGTGTGGGGCGTGACGATTTCGGGCGGCAATGAAGATATCGCGCTTTCCGGCCTGGATGTCGGCGGCGGCGAGGCCGGGGTACGCATCACTTACCAGGACAACACGCCGGTCGATGGCGTTACCCTGGCCGACAGCGTGATTCACGATACGGTGTACTCTGGCGTGGACTGCACGCCCGGCCCCTGCAACAACATGGTTTTCCGGGGGTTGGAAATCTACGGCGCGGGACTGGGCGAAGCCAGCTATGCCGCCGATGGGCTGTCGGTGGAGAAGGGCGCGTACATCCTGGTGGAGGATTGTTACATTCACGACAACAGCGGCGACGGTATCGATCTCAACTCGCGCGACGACGGCACGATGCCCGGAATTGTCGTGCGCGGCAACCGCGTGTTCAACAGCCGGACGAACGGTATCAAGCTGTGGAACGGCGGCGAGGCCAGCTACAATGTCGTCTGGAACACCGGCGATACCCTGCTGGTATTGGAGCCGGGCGATTACACCATCGCTAACAATACTTTTGCCAGCATGAACGGGTATAGTTATCTGGCGGTCCTGGGGGGATATGAGGAGACGGCGCCCGCGACCATCCGGCTGCATAACAACATCTTCTACAATGACAACCCGGCGATGGGTGCGACATTGATTTACTTCGCGCCGGATGTGACGCTCGAAGCCGATTACAACCTTTACTACAATCCTTACCGGGAGAACGACGTGATCTGTAGGGTCTCTGCGGCGGGCGAAGAGTGCTTTAGCAAAGAACAAATTAACGACGGAACGTGGTCCGCCGCGACCGGCCAAGATGAGCACAGTCTTTATGCCGACCCCGTGTTTACAGACGCCGCCAACGGCGACTTCCACCTGACCGCCGCAAGCCCGCTCGGTGACGCCGGCGCTTATCCCTACGGCGGCGATTAGGGTGAATCGATGCTTAGAAAATTGTTTCGAATCGTGACGGGCGCTGCTGCGCTGTTGGTTGGTTTGTGGCTTCTGGGCGAGCGCGGGCGTTTGATGCGTCCCTCGACGCTGCGGACCTTCAAGGCTTACCTGGAGCGCTATGGCTGGGGTGCGAGTCTGGTCGTCAACGCGCTGCACGCCTACGTCTATGGGCGCTGGACCAACCAGTACATCAGCTTCGGCATCAATTACCTGCCGCGCATCCCGGTTCTCAACCGGCTGGGCGGCGAGCGCGGCTGGGCCGATACATATCACGGCAAGGTTTTGACGCACGAACTGGCACGCAAGATCGTCACCATCGACAAGGATATCGACCGGCGCGGCTTGGAGCAGGTCGTCCCCTACCCGGTCGCGCGTGACTTGGTGCTGAACGCTTCGCCCGATATCGCGGTCTACGAGTGCTGCTGCCGCCACGCCCGCCCGAATCCCTGCGAGCCGACGCGGGTTTGTATGGTGATCGGGCAGCCCTTCGTCGATTTCATCACCGAGCACAATCCGCACAGCAGCCAGCGCCTCATCCAGGCGGAGGCGCTGGCGCTGCTAGAGGCCGAGCACGCGCGCGGGCATGTGCATATCGCCTGGTTCAAAGACGCCATGCTCGACCGCTTCTACGCGATCTGCAACTGCTGTCCGTGCTGCTGCGGCGGCATCGGGTCGATGGCGAACCCCGTGCCGGCGCTGGCGGCGTCGGGCTATGTGGCGCAGGTAGACGAGACCGCCTGCGCGGCCTGTGAGCAGTGCGCGGAAGCCTGTCCCTTCGACGCGATCCATGTAAACGGCGCAGCGGCGGTCGATTGGGAGAAGTGCATGGGCTGCGGCATCTGCGCGAGCGTGTGCGACAACGAGGCGATTACCCTGGCGCGAGATGAGGCAAAAGGCGTCCCGCTGGATGTGCGCATGCTGGCCGACGCCGGCGAGTAGCGGCGGCATCGAAGTAGGGGAAACTTGCAATATTTAGGCCGCGCCGTACTTGACGGCGAAATAGGCTCGTGTTATTATATCCAAGCTGGTATATTATATGTGGAATATAGATGTCTACCCGGCTTGTCATTCTTGGTTTTTTGCGCTACCAACCCATGCACGGCTACGAACTCAAGCAGCTCATCGAGCGGTACATGGGCGATTGGACTTCGGTCGCGTTTGGGTCGATTTACTTCGCACTGCGTAAACTGGAGGAGGATGGGTTTATCGAGAAGCTTGGGACCGAACAGGAGGGGAATCGCCCTTCGCGCAGCGTTTACCAGATCACCGGGACCGGATGCGCCGAGTTCCTGCGGCTGCTGCGCGCGGTGTGGTGCGCGGTGGAGCGCCAGTATTACGATTTCGATATCGGCTTGTTCTTCATGGACGCGCTGCCGGGTGAGGATGTGAAGGGCTACCTTCGAGAGCGCGTCGAGCGGCTCGAGACTCATCTCCGGCATGTGAACCGGCACCGGGCCGAAGAACTGGCAGATGAGACCATTCCGCTGGTGGCCGCTACCATCTTCGAGCATACGCTGCGCCACCTGGAAGCCGAGCTTGCCTGGACGCGCGACGTGCTGGAGAAGGTGGAGGCGGGCGCCTATACTTAGCCCATAGCGTTTTTTTGATCCTATATACAAGCTTGTATATTCTGACTTGAGGTGAGACATGAAAACACAAAATAACATCGTGCTCATTACCGGCGGCGGTTCAGGGATCGGGCTGGCTCTGGCAGAGGCTCTCTTACAGCGCGACAATGTGGTTGTGATTTGTGGGCGCGACCCCGCAAAGCTGCAAGCGGCGCAGATGCGTTATCCTGCCCTCCATGCGATCCGGTGCGATCTCAGCGACCCGGCGCAGGTAAGCGAGTTGGTCGAACGGCTGCGCACCGATTTTGCCGGTTTGAACGTATTGATGAATAACGCCGCCGTGATGTATCCACATCCGCGCTTCTGGGAAGCGACAGCCGACCAGATCGAGCAGGAGATTGCCATCAACCTGACGGCGGTCATGCGGCTGACGCATGTGCTGCTGCCGGCGCTGCTCCAACAACCGGAGGCGGCGGTGGTGAATATTTCGTCGGCGTTGGCGCTGGCGCCCCGGGAAGACTTGCCGGTTTACTGTGCGACGAAAGCCGCGCTGCACACTTTCTCGCGCGTGCTGCGTTTTCAGTTGAAATCGACATCGGTCAAGGTTTTCGATGTCTTGCCGCCGGAGGTCGATACCGAGATGACCGCGTACAGCGCCGGGAACAAGATCTCGCCCCAGACCGTCGCACAGGAGACGCTGCAAGGCATGCTGCGCGACCGGTACGAAGTGCGGATCGGCATCGTCAAGACGCTGGCGCTCATCAATCGCCTCTGGCCCCGGCTGGCAGAGTCTCTCGTGAACCATTAGGAGGTTGTGATGCCGCAGATTGCTAAGGGAGGTAAATGGGTCTTCGGCTGGGTGGTCGTCGGGCCGGACGGCGCGATCTGCGTCCCGCCGGAGGCGTGGCAGGAATACGAGTTCCACGCCGGCGATGAAGTTATCTTCTTGCCGGGCAGCCGGCGCTCCGGCGGGTTTGGACTCAGTACAATGGCGCGGCTGGGAGATGCTGCGGTGCGCCTGGACGTGGGCCGGCGCGCGCTGGGGTATGGCCGGTTTGATGCGGGCCGGCGGGTGACGCTGCCGCCGGATTCGGGCGTCGCGCCGGGCGACCGGCTGCTGGCCGTGCGTGGGAGTGGGCGCGCGCTGGGTTTTGTCGCGCAGGGGCCGATTTACGAGGCGGCCTTGAAGTATCCGGGGATTGAGGTGTTTGAGTAGGGAAACCGCTTGATTTACGGGTCTGTTTTGGTATAATGGGTTCAATATAGTTTAATTCAATATAGTTGAGCCTAATAAGGAGTTGTGTCGTGTTAGAAGAGACATCTTCGGTACACGCGCCGGGAGCCGGCGCGAACTGGGCCGCGATGTTCGAGGATTACGGCGTCGGCAGCGTCGTCTTGGACCGGTTCGGCGACCGTGATCTGGTGGCGTTTTTCCGCTCGCAGCCCGGCTGGGCGGTCGATTTCGAGGACGAGGAGACGGTGATTTTTGTCAAGTCTCCGCTAGTCGGAGGGAGAAACCCGATACCGTGTTAGCCAAGAACGTGACCGGATTGAATCACATTGCATTGCAAGTCTCCAGCCTGGACGAAGGGCTACGCTTCTTTCGCGACCTGTTGGGCTTCAAAATCAAGCTCGACTTCGAGTACCGGGGGTTGCGCATCGTCAATCTGCGGGCCGGCAAAGTCGAGATCGAGATGTGGGAGCGGGCGGACAAGCCGGCGGTGCGACCTGAGAAGGCGATGCAGGGCCAGGGCGTCAACCATATCGCCATCGGCGTCAAGGATATTGATCACGTCATCGAGGTGCTCCAGAGCGAGGGTTATGTGCTCGCAACCGATATCTACGAGCCGACGCGCGGCATTCGTGAGGTGGTTGTTTTTGGCCCGGACCACATCGAGGTTCAGTTCGTCGAGGAGAACGTGCCGCTGCTCATCTGGCGCGCGCTCACGGGCGATTTCAAAAATGGTTGAAACGGCTGAGAGATTGCTTGACAATCTGTCTGATATACGCATAATTGTTGGTAGTTAAAAACAGCAAAAGGCTGTGACAGAGCAAAGTACGCGGGTGTCGCTCCTGCGCAGGGAGACGCGGCCCTAGACTGTAAGCCGTGTCCGGGCAGCCCCCGCCGAAGTTCGCTCCTGAGCCGACAGGTGAATACACCGGCAAAGACGGTGTTAGTAGTCTGTTCCGGTAGCCCACCGTTAACCGGGCGGCCAATCGCGTGTATGCGCCGTTGGCATAGAGAGGGCCGGTTGTGCCGGCCAATCAGGGTGGTACCACGGGTCGTTAGCGCTCGTCCCTAAATCGGGAAGGGCGTTTTTTATTTGTGCCGTACCACAAGAAGCAATCGAGTATGGAGGGAAACAATATGCTGGAAGAACTCGAAGCGCTTAACGACGAAGCCCGCGCGGAGCTGGTCGAGGTCGCCGACTCGGAAGCGTTGCGCACATGGGAGCTGGCCTACATCGGGCGCAACGGCCAGGTGACCGGGATGCTGCGCCGTGTGGGCGACCTGCCGCCGGCGCAGCGCCCGGCCTTTGGACAGCGCGCCAACGAGGTCAAGAACGCGCTGCAAGCGGCCTATGGCGAGCGCGAGCAGGCGATAAAGGCGGCGGAATTGGCCGAGCGCCTGGCGGCCGGCGCGCTCGACGTGAGCCTGCCGGGGCGCCCGGTCCTGACCGGCGGCCTGCACCCGACCACGCGCATGCTGCGCCGCTTCTACGAAATCTGGGCCGACATGGGCTTCCAGGTCTATCGCAGCCGCGATGTAGAAGACGATATGCACAACTTTGAACTGCTCAACTTCCCGCCGCACCACCCGGCGCGCGATATGCAGGATACCTTCTTCACCACCGAAAAGGATGTCATCCTGCGCACCCACACCTCGCCGGGACAGATTCGAGCGATGCGCGAATACTACCCGGAGCCGATCCGCGTGATCCTGCCCGGCATGTGCTACCGCCATGAGCAGATCACCGCGCGCTCCGAAGTCCAGTTCAACCAGGTCGAAGGGCTTGCGGTGGGGCGCAATATCCGCATGACCGATCTAAAGGGCACCATCGCCGAGTTCGCGCGGCGCATGTACGGCAGCGACCGGCAGGTGCGCTTCCGCGCCTCGTACTTCCCCTTCACCGAGCCGAGTATGGAAGTCGATGTCAGCTGCATCCTCTGCGACGGTGCGGGCTGCCGGGTGTGCAAATACACGGGTTGGCTGGAGATCGCCGGGTCGGGCATGGTGCATCCGAACGTATTGCGTAACGGCGGCTATGACCCGGCTGTGTATACCGGCTTCGCGTTCGGCATGGGGCCGGAGCGCATGATTATGCAGAAGCACGGCATCGAGGATATCCGGTATTTCTGGGGCAACGACCTGCGCTTTTTGCAGCAGTTTTGATGAACACCGATCTCTTTGCACTCCTGAGATAGGATGTACAATGGTTTGCAAGCTGTGCAGCAAGCATGGCGTTGTGCTTTGCCGGTGTCGGACGCCGGAAATAATCATCAGGAGTGATAACCGTGGACGAAATGGATCTGCAAGGCGCGAGTCTGCGCGGCAAGAACTTACAGGCTGCCGACCTGAGCGCGGCTGATTTGGTTGAAGCCGATCTGAGCAAGGCTAATCTCAAGAAGGCGAATCTGGAAGGGGCGAACATGCGCAGGGCGAATCTGGAAGCGGCGAATCTGCAAGGCGCAACCTTAGAAGACGCCGACCTGCACGAGGCCAATCTCGAAGGGGCGAACCTGTACAAGGCGAGTTTGCGCGGGGCCGACCTTCGAGAAGCGACTCTGGTCGGCGCCAACCTGCAAGCGGCGACCTTGCAGCTCGCCGACTTGCGCGGCGCCGACCTGACCGAGGCCGACCTGCGCGGCACCGATATGTTGGACACGGTGTTAATCGGCGCCAGCCTGAACGGCGCCGACCTGCGCGGCGCACAGTTGCAGGGGGGTGACCTCCGCGACGCCGACTTGCGCCTTGCCGAATTTGACGAAACCTCTATTCTGCCGGACTATTCGCACTGGTCGGCAGAGGCGGACCTGGACCGCTTCACCGACCCAGAGCATACCGATTTCTGGCGGTCTGAGGACCCGTACTCACCTGCATACAAAGGTGACAGTGAATGACACACTTGACGACTTGAAAGGATACGTTGCATGCGTGTACCGATTAGCTGGTTGAAAGACTACGTAGATATCACGCTTCCGATCCCGGAGCTTGCCGAACGGCTCACGCTGGCGGGGTTGGAGGTCGGCAAGATCGAATATTACGGCGTGCCGTCGGGCGATTCGAGCGATGGACATCTGGTGTGGGACCGCGAGAAGATCAAGATCGGCGCTATCGTCGAGGTGAAGCCGCACCCCGACGCCGACCGCCTCACCATTGCAATGGTGGATTACGGCGGCGATGCGTTGGAGCCGTGCGTCAACGGCGCGCCGAACCTTTACCCTTATAAAGGTCAGGGCCGGCTGGACCCGCCGCTGAAGGCCGTGATCGCTTTCGAGGGCGCGGAGCTTTACGATGGGCACAAGGACGATGGCTCGCGTATGGTGCTGAAGGCGCGCAAGCTGCGCGGCATCGAGAACCGCTCGATGGTTTGCTCGGAGAAAGAGCTTGGCCTTTCCGACAGTCACGAGGGCATTATTATCCTCGACCCTAACGCGCCGGTGGGCGCGCCGGCGCAGGATGTGCTGGGTGATATCGTGCTCGATATCGAATTGACGCCCAACCTGGCGCGCTGTTGGGGTATCGTCCCGATTGCGCGCGAGGTTGCCGCGCTAACCGGGCAGCGGGTGCGCTACCCGTCGGATGCGTGTGTGATGGAGGGACCGCCTATTGAGGGACAAGCATATCTCAAGATCGAGGAACCGGCGCTTAACCCGCGCTTCACCCTGACCCTGATTAAAGATGTGGAGATCAAACCGTCGCCCTACTGGATGCAGCGGCGGCTCGTCCTGGCGGGCATGCGCGCAATCAACAATATGGTGGATGCGACCAACTATGTTATGTTGGAGACCGGGCAGCCGATCCACGCTTTTGATTACGATATCCTGGTCGAGCGCGCCAAGCGTGTAGGCGACGTGGTGCCAACCATCATTACACGCACCGCGCGCCCCGGCGAGACCATCGAGACGCTCGACGAGGTGCACCGCGAGCTTGACGACTTCACCGTGATGGTCTGCGATACGGCCGGTGTGTTGAGCATCGGGGGCATCATCGGCGGCGCCGAGTCGGAGGTCTACGACGCTTCGACTTATACCCTTGATGCGCACGGCGTCGAATATGACGCGGAACGAGGCAAGGCCGATGCGCGCCCGCGGGGCACCACCAATATCCTGCTTGAGGTGGCTAGCTGGAACTTCATCAACCTGCGTAAGACGCTGGCGGCGCAGCGCGACCGGGGCAAAGAGGTTAACTCGGAAGCCGGGCAGCGCCTCAGCCGGGGCGTGCATCCCGAACTTGCGCTCTTGGCGAACAAGCGCGCCATCGAGATGATGCGGCGGCTCGGCGGCGGGACCATCGCCCAGGGCTGTATCGACCACTATCCCGCGCCGCCGCCCGTCGCCGAGGTGGACCTGCCGCTTGAGTTTGTGAACCGGCTGAGCGGCATCACGCTTGCCTCTGGCGAGGTCGTCAACCTCCTGACGGCGCTCGAGTTCGAGTGCGACCTGCGCAACGGTGGGACGGTGATTCACGTGGTCACGCCGCCGCACCGCCTCGATATCGACCCGCACGATCCCGCCACCGCGCGCGCCGATCTCGTCGAGGAGGTTCTGCGCATCTACGGCTACGATAAGATTCCCAATACGCTCATCGTGGACGAACTGCCGCCGCAGCGCTCGAACGTGGCGCTGGAGCGCGAGGAGCGCGTCCGCGATGTGTTGGTTCAGGCCGGGCTGCGCGAGGTCGTCAGCTACCGGCTCACCACGCCGGAGCGCGAGGCGCTTCTGACGCCGCCCGGTGCGGCGTCGAGCTGGCCTGACGCGCCTTACGTGGTGCTGGCAAACCCGACCAGCTCCGATAAGGTCGCCATGCGCCAGACTTTGCTGTCGGGGCTGATGGATATCGCAGCGGCGAATCTGCGCAGCGTGGACCGGGCGGCGATCTTCGAGGTCGGCCAAGTCTTCTTGAAGACCGGCGAACCGCTCCCCGACGAACCGCCGCGCCTGGGGATTTTGCTGGTGGGGCCGCGCGACCTGCCGGCCTGGATGGACCAGAACGCGCCGGAGTCGATGGACTTCTACGATCTTAAGGGCGTGGTCGAGACAATGGCGCAGGCGCTGCACCTGCCGGATGTGACTTATACGCCGGCGGCGCATGGTACATTCCGTCCGGGCCGGACCGCATCGCTGAATGTGGCGGGGGCGTCGGTGGGCGTGTTCGGCGAAGTACACCCGCTGGTGAGCCGGGCCTACGGCGTCCCCGAAGATGCGACCGTGCTTGCTGCCGAGTTCGATCTTGCCGCGATCCAGAATCACATGGCCGACGACCGGTTCCGGGTAGAGCCGATCTCGCGCTACGCGGCGCTTTATCAGGATATCGCCGTGGTGGTTGATGCCGGTGCGCCGGCGGCAGACGTACAGGCGGAGATTGTGCAGGCGGGCGCGCCGCTGCTGCGCGAGGCGCGGCTGTTCGACGTGTACCAGGGCGAACAGATCGAGCCGGGGAAGAAGAGCCTGGCCTATGCGCTAACCTTCCGGTCGGATACGCAGACGCTCACCGATAAGGCGGTGGCGAAGATGCAGCAGAAGGTCATCAAAGCGTTGGAGAAGAAGTTCGACGCAAAGCTGCGGGTGTGAGATTTCTGATTCTAAATCACCACGGAGTCCGCGGAGCGCACGGAGATTTCCTTTCCCCTCTCCGTGACCTCTGTGCTCTCCGTGGTAATCTTCAAGATAGGAAATGCTGTAAATGCGTCTGTTGAAGGCCGACCCCGCCGCCGCCAAAGGTTGGTATGCGGGGCCGTGGAACAGCGATTTGACCCTCTCGGTGGGCTATGCCAACGCGGGCATCGACGAGCCGCACCTGCATGCGCGGCTCACCGAGATTTACCTGGTGGCGCGGGGCACGGCGTGCATCCGCGTCGAAGCGCAGACCATCGATCTCGCGCCCGGCGATATGCTGGTGGTGGAGCCGGGCGAAGCACACACCTTCCTTGAGAGTTCGCCGGGCTATTTTCACTTCGTGATCCATACCGGGGAAGCGGCGCACCCCGACAAGGTGATGGTGGCGCGGGTGCGTCTGGGATTATAAAGATGTGCGAAACGTGTGCGCAATGCACTATACTCTATCATGACGGTGTATTCTGTTTGGGCGAGACCTGGAGGCAGGAAAGATGATGATGTTTTTACTGCCACCCGATGACCGCGATAAGGCACGGCTGCGCAAGCGGCGGGCCATCGAAGCGGCGCGCAAGACGCAGGGGATGATGCAAATCCTCTGGATACGGCTGCTGCGGCGCTATGGCTTTAACTTTACGGTTTCGTACTATATCGCCATCGCCATCGCGCAGTTTTGGTATGTCTGCGAACGGGTGAGGATTGCGATAACGGGGGCAGTGTGACGGCGCTGCTGCAATGAAACGTTAGTGCGATAATCTGTATGGGTGCATTGTCCATTTGGGGTATGAGAAATGCATGACAAATGTCACTTACGCCCCACAAGGCGCTCAAATAAGATATGATGCGGTCCCAAAGGACGCCGTAGTATTGTAAACGTGTAAATGCGATCAATTTTTAGGGCATTCAAGGAGTGGTCCATGCCAATTTTCCCCATTTTTACCCCGGCCCGGCGCTGGCAGCCGTTTTTCTATCCCTTCCGAAAACCGCCATTCTCCGAACGCGCGCTGATCCAACTGGAACGCCTCGTCAAAGGTCCGTTGTTCGGCTGCCGGATGTGCGGCAACTGTTTGCTCCAGGAGACCGCTCTGATTTGTCCGATGGAATGCCCTAAAGGCATTCGCAATGGGCCGTGCGGCGGCTCGACGCCGGAGCGCTGCTATGTCGATCCGACCCGGCAGTGCGTCTGGTACAAAATCTACGAGCGCGCCGAGGCGATGGGCCGCGCGGAAAAGCTGTTGGAGGTGCTCCCTCCGCTCGATTGGGAGAAGGTCGGCGGGGAAACGTGGATGGACGTGATCCACCAGGTGCAAGACTACGGCGTAGGCCGCTTTGTCAAGGGAATGTTCGGCTCTGACAAGGCCAAGCGCGCCGAGAATTGGCAGGCGATTTTCGAGCCGGTCCGCCAGCCCGACTGGTGGCAGGGCGACGACAAGTATCACCCGCCGGCTTACGAGGAGCCGGTGTCGAACCTGGAGCGCGCGCTGCGCTCCGGTAAGTTCATCGTCACCTCAGAGGTCGCGCCGCCCATGAGCACCGCGACCGGTGCGCTCCGCCGCAACATCAACCTGATCAAGCCCTACGTGACCGCGATTAACTTCACCGACAACCCCTCCGCCACGCCGCGCATGTCGAGCCTGGCGTGTTCGCTCGTCTGCATCGAGGAGGGCGCCGAGCCGGTCATGCAGATCGCCGCACGCGACCGCACGCGCATGGGCTTGCAGGCCGAGGTGATCGGCGCGACCGCGCTGGGGGTGCGTAACATCTTGTGTCTCTCCGGCGACCATTCGAAGCTTGGACCGGACCCGAAGGGCCGCATGGACATTGTTGATATCGATTCGGTGCAGATGCTCTGGATTTTGCGCCGTATGCGCGACGAGGGCCGCTATCTCGACGGGCGTCCGATCAAGTTTGCGCCTCAGATGTTCCTGGGCGCTGCCGGTAACCCGTTTGCCGCGCTGCCGCGTTTCCAAGCAATCCGCGAGAACAAGAAGGTCAACGCGGGTGCGCAGTTCTTGCAGACCAACCTGGTCTACGATATCGAAGGGTTCAAGAAGTACCTGGAGCTGCTGGCCGAGCGCGATTTCGTGGACAAGGTATATCTCCTGGCAGGCGTCACGCCGCTGAAAAACCTGCGCGTGGCGAAGTACATGCATGAACAGGTGCCCGGCGTCGCCATCCCCGACCGGCTGATGGCGCGCATGGAGAAGGCGAGTGCGCAGGGCAAAGGGGCCGAAGAAGAGGAAGGCGTGCAGATTGCGCTTGAGTTGATCGACGCGATCAAGGGCCTGGCGAACGTCAGCGGCATCCACCTGATGGCGGTCGGTTGGGAGGAGATCGTGCCGCGCCTGGTCACCGAAGCAGGGCTTGCGCTGGAAAGCGCGCCCAAGCCAGAAGCCGTCTAGGCGCCGTGTTTTCGATGTTGATTACGCCCTCTGCCGGTCATCGACCAGAGGGCGTTTTTTCTTGGATGCGGCCCGGTGCTATACTGGCAGGAGAAATCCTGACGGTAGGGTATTCAAGGTGGGATGATGGCTGTTCGGCCCCAAGAGCGTGTCTATACACCGGATGATTTGTGGGAGGTTGCTCACGGCGGTGAGGACAGGTTTTATGAATTGATCGAGGGAGAGATTATCGAGATGCCGCCGCCAGGGGATAAGCACGGTATCGTCGTGGTTTGGCTGAGTTCGTTAATCGTCCTGCATGCCGCCGAACACGATTTAGGCGACGTGACGACCGAGACCGGTTACACGCTCAAGCCCGACACGGTGGTCGCGCCGGACATCGGTTTTCTTGCAAAGGCACGGTGCACGGCCTTGACCGGGAAGTATTACCCGGTCGCGCCCGATTTGGCGGTCGAAGTGGTTTCGCCGTCGGACACGCCCGGCCAGGTTCGTTTAAAGGTCGCGTTATATTTACAGAACGGCACTCAGGCAGTGTGGGTGGTCTATCCCGAAGAACGTTTTGTCGATGTGTACCGTGCCGATGGAACGGTATCGACATACAGAGGCGGCGAAGTAGTTGATGGGGGCGACCAACTGCCCGGTTTCGCAGTATCGGCGGAGGATGTGTTTAGGCGGCTTCGAGAGTAGCCGGCGCTTAAGTTTCCTCGCTCTTTACCCTCGCCAGCGTCGCCGCTGCTTCTGCCGTGTAGGTGTCCATCCCCTGCCAGGCGACGCGCATCAACAAATCGCCAAAAGCGTTCATCTCCAGCACGGCGTGCCGGCGATAGCCCGGCGCGAAAAGCAGGTCGATCCCCGCGTACAGGCTGGCGGGGAAGAGCGCCATCGCACGCTCGCAGGTATGGCGCGCGGCCTTCCATGCGTCCGGCGGCATCTGCGCCTGCGCGGCCTCGAACGGCGCGCGCGCATTGCCCAGGTGCAGGTTGGTCAGCGGGCCGCGACTCAGCCGCGCCGCCACATGCCGCACCTGCCCGGCGATCACTACTACGCGCAGGTCGAAGCTTCTGCCGTCCATGCCCGCCTTGGGTATCCACTGCTCGACATGGACGCGGTGGCGGCACAGCGCGTCGATCAACCTCCTGACATCCGCCGGCTCGCGGTAGGCGCGCACGCGCAGCGAGTTATACAGGCGCAGTTCGTCGCCGCCGTTCACCATCTCGACCGTGGTCGTTGCAAGGTGTTTATTGCCCTGCGCCTGGTACGCCACCACGCCCGACGCGCTCGACCCGTGCGCCGGCTTGATGAAGACGCGCGGGCAGCGCGCCGCACGCATCTGCTCTACTAACTCATCATACGAATTGACCGGGCCAATGCGCCGGGGCGTCGGGATGCCATGCCGTGCCAGCCGTTCATGGCACGCGCGCTTGTCGAACATCACAGCAATATCGGCGGGTGTGTTCATCAGGTAGTGCGGCGGGCATTCGGCAAGTTGGCGCGCGATGTCGTTTAGCACGGCGCAGTATCCCAAGTACCACTGGCGCGGGTGCCAGATGCGCCCGTGCTCGAAGGAGAGGGCGAGCGCGGCTCTGCGCGAGATGTGGCTGTACTCCTCCCCTGCCGCGATATCAGCACCCTCGGCGAGGAACAGCCGCTCGGTATTGAAGTCGTCGCCCGGCGACTCGATGCGGACGACCGCGCCCGGCGTCACCATCTCCGCCAGGTGCGCGCGCCCGGCGATCAAATCGGCGTAGGAAACGACCACAGCCGGCGGCTGCTCGAAGCGGGCCAGCGCGGCTTGAAACAGGGCCACGCGCCGGTCGCCGGGGACGCCGATGACGACGAAGCGTGTCACTCGCTGACTGCGACGTAGCGCCAGGTCTGCCCGCCGTAGGATTCTTCCTCCTGCGGGTCGCTGACATCGACCTCCATGTCGAGGCGGCGGAGCCGGTCCATCACGTCTTCACTGCAAAAGTGGTAGTGGAGGTCGAGTCGTTCCAGGTTATGGATCAGCGGGCTGGCGAGCAGCGCCTCTGCGCCTGCATCGCTCAGCGCGCCCATTGAGAGGTCCAGTTCTGTGATGCGCCGCAGGACCGGCGCGTTTGCCAGCGCGATGGCGATGTCGTCGGCGATTTCGCTGTCACGCAGCCCCAAGTAATACAGTTCGGGGAACAGGTCGCCGTCGAGCAGCGGCTTCAGATCATCGACCGTGGCGTCGCCGCCGTAGTTGGGCGTGCCGAGCCAAAGCTCCAGATGTTCCAGCTTGGGCAGCTTTGCCTTGAGAATCTGGTGCACGGTGAGCGGGTTCAGCCCGCCGCTCTGCGCGACGAAGGTGCGCAGCCGGGCGTGTTCCAGGTCGGGTAGGCGCAGCCCGTCGCCGCCGCGCACACAGAAATGCTCCAGCGCGGGGTAGGCGTGCAGAAGCGGCGTGAGGTTGCTCTGCTGAATCCAGGAGATTTCGCTTTCCTCCACGATGATATCGCCGAGGAAGAGCGCGCGCAGGTTGGACAGCCGGTCGCGCGCTGCGATCAGCGCGTCCGCGACCAAGCTGGAATCGTGACCGCCGAAGTCGGGGTCCCACGGCCCGATGACCAGCCCCGCGACCTTGCTCCCGTCGGCGCTCGCCAAGAAAGCATCAAACTTCTCGGTCCAGGTTTTGCCGGCGTCGGCTTCTTCGTAAGAAAGGCCCAACCGGTAGAGCACGTTGGCGGGCGCGTGGCTATCTTCGGGAGATGCCCACTCGATGACCGGCATACCGGCAAACTCTCGAATGTGTTCGTAGATTGCCATGATTGTTACCCTCCGGCGCTATCACTTTCGGCGGGCCGGCTGGCGATGAGCAGCTTCAATACGCCGCGCTGGCACATTTTGCCCGCCTGGTTGAGGACGCGCATTTTCAGCGAGACATTGCCGCCGCCCAGCCGCGCCATCGGCTGAAGTTCGGTCACTTCCATCTCGACATGGATCGTGTCGCCGATGTAGACGGGCAGCGAGAACTTCCAATCGTCTACCTCGCGGAAGGCCAGCACCGTCCCATCGATGATGCCGATCTGGTAGGCCAGCCCGCTCGCCACGGCCAACCCTAACAGACCATGCGCCACCCGCCGGCCCAACATATGCCCTTCCATGTATTCGGCGTCGGTATGCATGGGGTTAAAGTCGCCCGATACGCCGGCGAAGTTGGCGATCTCGGCCTCGGTGATGGTGCGCCCGCGCGAGATGATCTTCTGCCCGATCTCGAAGTCTTCAAAGTACAGGCCGCGTGGTTTGTAGCCTTCGCTCATTGCGTTTCCCTTTATGAGTGAACGGTTGCCATGTGTTCATTGTAACCGGCATGGGAGGAAACGAAAAGAAAGGACACTGCCTTGCGCAGTGTCCTTTCCCTTTGAAAAACGCCTCGCCTCCTCGTGGCAGAGTCGTTTCGGTTTAGTACATGTCGCCGCCCGGCGGCATCGGGGGAGCTTTTTCTTTCTCCGGCACGTCGGTGATGAGCGCTTCGGTGGTCAGGATCATCGCGGCGATGGACGCGGCATTTTCGAGCGCGCCGCGCGTCACCTTCGCCGGGTCGATGATGCCGGCCTCGACCATATCTACGTACTCGTCTTTGATTACGTCGTAGCCGATCTTGTCGTTGCCGGCTTCCTTCTGGCGGCGGCGGATTTCGGCCTGCACCACTGCGCCTTCGAGGCCTGCATTCCCCAGGATGCCGCGCATCGGCTGTTCGAGCGCGTGCGCCACGATCTTTACCCCGGTTTGGGCATCGGGATTGTCCAACTCAAGCCCGGCGAGCACCTTCAGCGCGTTGATGAGCGCAACGCCGCCGCCCGGCACGATGCCCTCTTCCACGGCGGCGCGGGTGGCGCTGAGGGCGTCTTCTACGCGGTGTTTCTTCTCTTTCAGCTCGACCTCGGTCGCGGCGCCGACGCGGATCACGGCTACGCCGCCGCTGAGCTTCGCCAGGCGTTCCTGGAGCTTCTCGCGGTCATAGTCCGAGGTGGTTTGGTCGATTTGGACCTTGATTTCCTCAATGCGGCCCCGGATTGCCTTGTCGTCGCCCTGGCCGTCGATAACAGTGGTGTCGTCCTTGGTGGAAACGACCTTGCCGGCGCGGCCCAGGTCGGACACCTGCGCGCTGTCCAGCTTGCGACCGGTCTCCTCGGAGATGACGGAACCGCCGGTCAGGACCGCGATGTCTTGCAGCATCGCCTTGCGGCGGTCGCCGAAGCCGGGGGCCTTGACCGCCAATACATTCAGCATACCCCGCAGCTTGTTGAGCACCAGGGTCGCCAGCGCTTCGCCGTCCACGTCTTCCGCGATGATGACCAGGTCGCGCTTGCCAAGCTGGACCAGCTTTTCGAGGATGGGCACGATATCCTGGGCAGCCGAGACTTTCTTATCGTGAATGAGGATATAAGGTTCCTGGATGGTCGCTTCCATCGATTCGGGGTTGGTGACGAAGTAGGGGCTGATGTAGCCACGGTCGAACTGCATACCCTCGACGTACTCGGTCTCGAACTCCAGGCCCTTGCTCTCTTCCACGGTCACCACGCCGTCTTTGCCAACCTTGTCGAGCACTTCGGCGATCAGGTCGCCGATCTCGCGGTCCTGCGCCGAGATGGCGGCGACGTTGGCGATTTCTTCTTTGGTGTCGATGGGCTGAGCCATGTCTTTGATCGCGGCGGCGATCTTTTCGGCGGCGGCTTCGATACCGCGCTTAATGAGCATCGGGTTTGCGCCGGCTTCGACGTTGCGCAGACCTTCGTTCACCATCGCCTGGGCGAGGACGGTGGCGGTGGTGGTGCCATCGCCAGCGATGTCGTTGGTCTTGGTCGCGGCTTCTTTCAAAAGCTGAGCGCCCATGTTCGCATAGGGTTCTTCCAGTTCGATTTCTTTCGCAACCGTCACGCCGTCGTGGGTGATGGTGGGCGCGCCGAATTTCTTGTCAAGCGCGACGTTGCGGCCTTTAGGGCCGAGGGTGGTCGCGACGGCAGAGGCAAGGATGTTAATGCCCTTCTTTAGGTCGCGGCGTGCTTCTTCCGAGAAAATCAGTTGTTTAGCCATTTCTATATTATCCTCCGGTTAGGGGCTTCAAATCTTAGGGAAAATCAATTACGCTTCTTCGACGATGGCGAGAATATCGCTTTCTTTCAGGATCAGCAGTTTTTTGTCGTCGAGTTTGATCTCGGTGCCGGCGTACTTTGCAAACAACACGCGGTCGCCGACCTTCACATCCATCGGTAGACGCTCGCCGTCGTCGTCCATCTTGCCCATACCGGCAGCGACGACGCGGCCCTGTTGGGGTTTTTCTTTGGCGGTCTCCGGCAGCACCAACTGCCCGCCGGCGAAGGTTTCTTCTTGTTCGATGGGTTCTACAACAAGACGGTCGGCCAGGGGCCGTAACTTAAGAGCCATGGTCAAAGTCCTCCTGAGTTGAATCATTTTTTCTGGGTGTTTGTGTCACTTACACATCGTACTGTTTAGCACTCTCGCGCTTATAGTGCTAAACAGCGCCCGTATCGTACCACCGTCTTAAAAGGTTGTCAAGCCTTTTTTAGCAAACAAAAGGGGAGAGTGCCAGAAGTGTAGGCTTTTTTACGCGATTCATACACGGAGCGCAAGCTTAGCGCCCCGGCAGCGATTAGTCAAATGTCCCGCTCTGGCACTCGTTAATGATCGTGCGGAGATCCTCTTCTTCGGCGATTTCCAGATCTTCCAGTTCTAACCCCTGCTGCGCGATCTGGATCGCTTCGTTGCATTTGTTGAGGAGTTGATTGGTCAGGGCGGCGTAGTAGAACAGCGCCGGGCTGTCGCCGCCCAGTTGTAGGGCGCGTTCATAAGCGCTGACCGCCTGCTCGTATTCCTGGTCAAAGAGCAGCACGTCGCCGAGCTTCTGCCAGCACAGCGTATAGGCCGGGTCCACTTGTACGCAGGTCTCCCAGGTCCGGCGGGCGGCGGGGCGGTCGCCTTTGTAGGTCGAGTAGGCGATGCCCAACCAGTAATAGCTTTCCGGGTCGCCACTGGTGATTTGGACGCTTTGCACGAGCAGGTCAACCGCGGCGTCGATGCGCCCCATGACCAGATACATCCGCGCCAACTGGATGCGCACGTAGGGCATCCGGGGGTTGAGACGGATGGCTTTCTCATACCACGAAGCCGCGCTTTCGTACTCGCCGAAGGTTTCCTCAATCGTGCCATAATTGCGGTGCGCTTTGAAATTCTCCGGGTCGATTTCGAGCGCCTTCTCGGCCATCTCGTAGGCATCCTGGTAGCGGCCCATATCGTTGTAGATTTCTGCCATGTAAGCATAAGCGTCGGCATAGTTGGGGTCGATTTCGAGCGCCTTCAATTCATACGCTAGCGCCTCGCCGTATAGATCCTCCTGGCCGGTGGCGTAGGCGTACCAGTCGAGCGCCATGCCTTTGACGGCGTAGCCGGCCGGCGCGGTGGGGTCAGCCAGAATCGCGCGGTCGGCTACCTCCAGGGCTTCGGCTTGCTGGCCGCTGACGATCATCAAGAACGCCAGTTCGGTATGTAGCTCAAGGTCGTTCGGCCTGCCGTCGAGGGCACACTTGTAGTTTCGGATCGCCTTCACCAAGTCGCCCGTTTCATAGGCGGCGTTGCCCTGGCTGTAGCAGATCATCGGATCGGGTCCCGGCGTTGGAGTCGGCGCGGCGCGCGTCGCCTGTGCGACCGCGACTTCGCTCTGGGCGGTTGCGATCAGATCCATCGTGATTTGGTGCAGCGTTTCCCGGTTCTCCCACGTCAGGTAAGCCAGGATCACGCCCAGCCCGGTCACGATGAACAGCAGGATCGACCACTTTGAGACATGGCGCCGCCCGCCGCCCGGTTGGTATTTCTTGGGGGTTCGCAGGTACATAGGCGTTACAACCCGATGGGCGTAGCTTCGGGCAGGGGAGTCGGCGTCGGTTCGGGCCAGTCGAACACCTCGCCTGATTCGCTGCACAGCCGCAGCCCCTCCAGCGCGATATCTTTAATCATCTGCTGGTCGGTCAAATAGAGCGAATCGGTCAGCACCTTCACGGCGACATCGCATTGTGCCAGGTAATAGTACGCCAGCCCGCGCAGGTACCAGCACTCGACCGGGAAGTCGCCGGTGCCGGATGCGTCGGGTGTATCGGGGTTGCGGTCGCAGTCGCCGCCGCGCGCCAGGCACGCGCAGACCTCGAAGGCTTCAATGGCGCTTTCGTAGTTGCGCCGCGTGTAGTAAACTTGCCCGGCCTGCCGGTAAGCGGCCTGGTAGTTGGGATCAAGATCGAGCGCCTGCTCGCAAAAGTCCTGTGCGTAAACGTCTTCGCGGACGTTCCAGTACGTTGTGCAAAGCTCGACATAGGCGCGGACGTTGTTCGGGTCCTGGCTGCGGATGCGGTCGTAGACCTGGATCGCGCGCTCCGGCTGGTCGACGGCGCGATAACGCGCGGCCAGCTCGAACTGCAGGTAGAGCAGGTTGGGATGCAGCGCTACCGCATGCTCTAACTGCACGATGGACTCTTCGAAGGCGCCCACCACCAGCAAACTCCAGGCGTAGTCTCGGCGCGCATCGACGCTGTTCGGGTTGATCTCGACCGCCTTTCGCCCGTAATCCTGCGCCTGCGCCCAGCGTTTGACGTCGGCAGAAGCCTCGGCCAGGTAGCCGTAGCTCTCGGCAAAGAGCGGGTCCAGGTCGATGGCTTCCAGACAGTGCGGGATGGCGGCTTCAGATTGGTCGTTCCAATCCAGCGCTTTGCATAAGATGGCGTGGCCGCGTGGATCGGCGGGGTCGGCCTCGATAGCTTGCTCGGCGTAAGCGATGGCCTGCTCGACCCGGTTCTGCCCGACCGCTTCGCGGTTGAATTTGGAGAACAGCAAAACGCGCGCCAATTCAAAAAGGTAATCGACGTTCGCCGGCTCCTGCTCGACCGCTTTTTTGAATTCCACGATAGCCGTTTCGAGGTCGCCGGCCATGTACGCATCGTAGCCGGCGTTGGCATGGTAAACGGCCGGCGCGGTCGGCGTGGGACCGACGCCCAGCGCGTGCAGAACCGGCGGCTGGATGCGGTCGAACTGCCACCAGACGACCGCCGCGATGCCCAGCAAGGCAAACCACAGGGCCAGCCGCCAGCGCGGGGTCTTGTGGCGGCGCCGGCTGTAGGATATCGAAGAGCGGTTGCGGCGTACATGCATAGCAGTTAACACTCCCAATTTACGATGATACCGACAAGAAAAGAAACCGGCGAGATTCCCCCGCCGGTGCATTTTTGAACTTCATAACCATCGTCTCACGCGGATTAAGGGTAGCATCGCCAGCCGGGAACGTCAAGCGTCAAGTTCGGTCGGTTCCCCAGTAGAAGGCTTCCAACTCCTCCCGCAGACGCAGGTAGCTGTCGAACCGCTCTTCTGAAATCGCCCCCGCCGCCCGCGCCCCGGCGACGGCGCAGCCCGGCGTATCGATGTGCGTGCAATCGGCGAACCGGCACTCGCCTACGTAGGGCCGCATTTCGATGAAGTAGCCGTCTAACTCCGCCGGCTCGATGTTCCAGAGCGCCACCGAGCGGATGCCGGGCGTATCGGCTACGTAGCCACCGCCCGCCAGCGGGAACATCTCGCTGTGGCGGGTCGTGTGGCGCCCTTTGGTCGTCGCCGCGCTGACCTGCTTGATGGCAAGGCCCAGGCCGGGCTGCACGGCGTTCAACAGGCTGCTCTTGCCCACGCCCGACGATCCCGACAGCGCCGAGATTTTGCCGGTGAGTTGTTCGCGCAGCGCGTCGATGCCGAGGCTCTGGGTGGCGCTGGTATAGAGCACCGGGTAGCCGATATCTTCGTATAATCCAAAGACGGCGCGCGCAGCCTCTTTGTCAACCAGGTCAACTTTGTTGGCGCAGATCACAATCGAGGGGATGTGCTCGGCCTCGGCGGCGACCAGCAGCCGGTCGAGTTTGCGCAGATTAGGCGCAGGCTGCACGACGCTGAAGACAAAGATCACCTGGTCAGGGTTGGCGATGATGACCTGCTCGCGGTCCAGGGGATTCGAGCCGCGTCCTGCTGGCGCGGGCGTCGCCCGCGAGAGGACACAAGCGCGCGGGTATATCTCCTCGATGACGCCGCCGCCGGGCAGCGCCGTGATCTGCACCCGGTCCCCGATGACGCAAGGATCGGTGTCTTGCATTTCTTCTTTGAGCCGCCCGCGCATCTCGCACACCACCCGATCGCCGTCCGTCTCTACGGTGAAGAAGCCGCTTTGTGCCTTAACGACCAATCCCTCGCGTCTCTCGGCCAAAACCATCCTCCATTAAGTACTTTTCCATGATAATACCATCCTCGCCGTCGCGGTAATAACGCCGCCACACTGAACACCGCCGGTAGCCTTCCTGTTCGTAGAGCGCAATCGCGCCCGTGTTGCCGGCGCGCACGGTCAGGCGGATGCGCGGCGTCGCCAGGGCTGCCTCGCAGGTGCGCAGCAGGCGGCGCCCGATGCCGCGCCGCCGATGCGCCGCATCGACCGCGACGGTCACGATCCAGCTAAAACCCTCAGACGGGCGCGGGTCGCCGGCGATATGCCCGACCAACCGACCGTCTTGGGTAACGGCTTTGAAATTCACCACACCGGGGAAAGTCAACATAGCGAGAAGCTCGAACCAGGGATAGGCATCGACCGAGAACGCTGCGCGCTCCAGGCACCGGACAGCCCGCACATCGCGCCAAGTCGCTTGCACAATCCGGTAAGGGCCTTCGTCGGGGGTCATCCCAAATACAGATCACATCGCCGAGAGTTGTTGAACCTCGTCCATTGCGGAGATCACATCCTGCGTCTTTGCAACCTGTTCGGCCACATCCTCGCGCAGGCGGCGCGCCTTGCCGCTGTCGATGTCTTTCGCGCCGATGAGCTGCATCTGAGTATAGGACGCGCCCATTGCCGCCAGCATGTTGTCAATCTGGATGTCGGCGCGCTTCATCGTGTTTTCGAGCTGCCGGAGGTTGTCGAGCTGCGCCTGTTTGCTTTGTAGGGCGTGTTCAAGCTCGGTGCGGACGCCGGGGTCGCGTTCGATTTCGATGCGCTGCTTAAGCTGCTTGATCGCCTGCGGGACGGTCTGGATGTCTTCGATCAGCAAGGCGTTGGCCTGCAAACTATCCAGGCGCCGGCCCAGGTCGTAGATCAATTCGATGCCTTTTTCCATTTCGTCGGCGGTCTGCCGCAGGTTGATGCGCATCGGCCCGCTCGTGCTGCGGATCAGATCCTCCATCCCCACGCGATAGACCAGCGCTTTGTCGAGCCGTTCCCGGCTCCGGATATTCTTCACGTCGCTGGGATTGTATTCGCGCGCGAGATGTTCCTCGGCCACCTTGCGCCAGTGTTCGGGGTCGGTCAGGCTGACGCCGATCAGAATCACCTCGGCGACGACGCCGGCGACGACCCAGAAAATGGGCGACGACCACGCCAGGGGTGGGAAGTTAATCAAGGTTAGGCCGGTCAGGGCAATCGTTAAAGCGATTGTGACAGCGCTTTCGACGCTGAAAAAAGCCGTAGAGATTGCCCTCATAATGGCTTCGCGCTGAATGGTCTGATCCAGGTTATCGGTGCTTTTATCAGCCATGCTTCACTCTCCGGCGTTTTATGCGGGGTCTTCCCACAAGGGTTCGATCAAGCTTCGGTCTTCTGTGTGCGTCTTACCGGCTATTATATCGCGTGTTTGGGCGAGTAGCTCGGCGAATTGTGCATCGTCCGGCTTTAGACGCAGCCCTTCTTCCAAGACGGGGATGGCGCGGTCATACCGCTTGAGCTTGAGATAGCCGATCCCCAGCCACCGGTAATACTCGGAGGTGCGCGGCGATGCGCCAACCGCCTTGCGCCAGTGGGCTACCGCCGCCGCCCACATCTCGCGGTCTTTCAGGCGCATCCCACGCTCGTAGTACGCCGCCGCCGACCGGGCGCGCGTGTCGGGTTCGACGGCGACGCGGGCCTGGTTCAGCGAGAAATCGGTGCGGGCGACGAACAAAGTGACCAGGGCGCCTGCCGACAAAATCGCCGTGACGATGCTTACGAGCAGCCCGGTTAACCCCAGGAAAGACAGCACAACCTGGAAAACCACGTCCAGAATCAAGAGGATCACCGCCGCGTAGTAGCCCCACCGCCACCGATTGTAAGCCCCATACCACGCCACCGCGAGGCTGACGATACGCGCAATCCCGCCGATTACCAGGACATTTGCGGCGGTCTCGGTAAGGAAATCCTCGCGCAGCAAATCGCCGAACAGGAAGCGCCCGCCTGGGCTGTCGAGCGCGCCGCCGACGCCGATTTCCAGCAGGCTGCCCGTCTCCTGTAGGGATGCGCCGAACCACTGCCACAGCAGCGCCGTGCTGATCTCGAAGATGCCCAGGATCGCCGCGATCCCGCCCAGCAGGACGGCCAACTGCAACTGCGGCCCGGACCTGGAGGCGCGCGGCTCGTAAAAGACGATCTTGCGCCCGCACCCCGTGCAGACTGTGTTTTCTACCGGGTT
Organism: Anaerolineae bacterium; assembly: GCA_016927535.1. Classification (GTDB taxonomy): domain Bacteria; phylum Chloroflexota; class Anaerolineae; order Aggregatilineales; family JAFGMM01; genus JAFGMM01. The sequence continues at coordinate 3,819 of JAFGMM010000287.1, read as the reverse complement.
GACCGTGCCGCAGTACGGACATTGCAGCGGGTCGTCGAGCGGGTCTTTGCCGTAATCCTCAACTTTAGAGAAGAGGTTCGCCGCTGCGATTTCTTCATCGCGCAGGTCGTCGAGCAGCGGGATGGTGCGCCGGGTCTGCCAGGCGGTGGTCGTGACACCCTGCTCGTCCAATGCATCCAGGCGCTCGCGCGCTGCCGGCATATCGGGGTCGATAAACAGAGCATTGCGCAAACAGGTCACCTGGTCCTCGTAGTGGTCGGGGTCAACTGCAAGGCTCAGTAGATACCACGCCTCCGCCATGTAGGGCTCGGCGTCGAGGATTTGGCGCAGCGTTTTCGCCGCGCTTTCCCGGTTGCCCACCTCCAGCGCGCCCTGAGCAGCCATCAGCAAGGTCTGGAGTCTTTTGTCCATCGGCAGTACAGCACCACATAAACCACGGACCGAGATCTTGAGCACGTGTTAAACTGCCCGGTCCGTGGTTTCATTGTCGCCGGATTTAGCCGCCCGGTCAAGGGGGCGGGCGTACCGGGTGCAAGCAAAACCTGTCAGGGATTTTTACCTCACCCCCTGGCCCCCTCTCCACCTTGTGGAGAGGGGGAACCAGAATCGTCGTGCGTGGCTCTGAAGTCCCCCTCGCCATGCCATGGAGAGGGGGATTTAGGGGGTGAGGTGTGCTCATCAAGTAACTCACTGACAACCTTTGCTTGCACCCGGTGTACCGCGTACCAAACATCTCTTTTGCCACCGAGACCCGGAGAGCTTTCTGTAGGTCTCCGGTGTCTCGGTGGCGAGATTGCTACTTACCACTCTGCGCAGAACCGCACCGGTTAGAAGTACGTCGAAATGATCCGGTACAGGTTGCGGATCGTCTCGACATCGCCTTCCCATACGCGCCCGCCGGTCGATGAAACGATGGCCTCCAGCATGTTGTAGTCGGCGTCGTCGCCATACGCCACGGCGAACACGACCACCGGCACCCGGCTTTCCTGCGCCAGCAGCGCGGTAAGGTCACGCAGCGAGATGAACGAAGCGTTCTCCACGCCGTCGGTCATGACCACAATCGCGTTGATGTGGTCGCGGTCGCCCTCCTCTTGCAAGCGCACGAACGCCTCGCGCACCGCATCGAGCAGCGCCGTCTCGCCGCCGGCGCGCAGTTCGCCGAAGGCACGCCGCAGCGTCTCGCGGAAAGCCGGCGTCACGTTGTCCATCCGCACGGCCAGGCTGGGCTGGTCGTAGAACTCCACCAGGCCCACCCGGTCCCGGCTGCCGCGTATGCCGTCCAGGAAGGCGAACAGCGCGTCTTTCATCCGTTCGATTTTCTCGCCGTCCATGCTGCCGGACGAATCGACGACCAGGTAAACATCGGTGGGGCGCTTGGTATACCACCACACGTCGCGCACCACGTCGATGACCTGCGCGCCGGGCATCTGCAAGCCGGTGCGCGGCTGTGTGGGATCGACGATATCGGTGCCGACGAACGGCGAGTTGCCGGTCGTCAGGTCGATTTCCAGGTCGGCGGGGCGGTAACCGGCGTTGAGGACGAGCGCCTGCGCCTCTGAGCCGGCGACATAAGTTGTGAAGCGCTGGAAGGTGAGGCGCTGCACATCGGAGAGCGTGCCGTTTTCCAGCAGCGCCAGCGGGTGGTCGCTCCACAGCGCGCCTTCCGCCGGGTAGACGGCGACCACGTCGTGCCCCTTGCGGTTGAGATCGACCACAAGCTGCTCCTGGCCTACGAAAGCGTCCAGGTAGCGCGTGCCGCTCTGCGCCATCTGCTCGTCGATCTGCCGCGCCACGTCGGCCTCACCCTGCCCGTAGAAGCGCACGGTTCTTTCGATGGCAGCGACGTAATCCAGCGTGGATTGGGCCTGCACGTCTTCGATGCTGAGGTCACGGGTTTTGTTCGCGCCGGCGTAGAACTCGGCGAGGGTGGCGAGCAAGCCCGACGTGGTGGAGGTGCTGGCGTGCGACCACGCGAAGTCCGAATCGGCCTGCGCGCGGTTCATCACATCGACCCAGCGGATCGGCTTGCCGGGCCAGCCAAGCTCGTGCGCCACGTCGCGCCACATGACGAACACCAGCGGCGAGACCGCATAGCGCACGGTCTGGCCGACGACGAGCGCGCTTTCGTCGCCCACGTACTCACCCCAGGCCCGGTCAAGTTCGCCGAGCCACAGCGACGAGTCCGGGGAGAGCGCGTCGATCTCGCCGGCGCGCGCCGCTTCGATCATGGCGCTGGGTTCCATCGGGATGGCGTCCACGCGCAGCGGCGCGCCGTCTTGCGCCGTCAAGCCCAAGCCGTTGAAGTTATCCACCAGTTGGGTGAACAAGTCGGCCTTTTCCGGCGAGTAGGCTACGCGCAAGACGGTTTGTGCAGCCGGCGCGCCGGCGACGGTTGGGCCGGCTGCGGGACCGGGGAAAAGATCTTGGAAGGTATTAGCGAGCGCTCCGACCAAGACAAAGCACGCCACCAATACAAAGGCGATCAGCAGCAGCAGGATCAAGATGACGCCGCTGACCGACGACTGTCTCGTACTACGGTTTTGGCTCATCGCATTACTCCGCGACGTTCAACTCGAACCAGCGCAGCAGGGTTTGGAGCACCTCGCGGTCGGGGGCGCGCATACGGGTGGCGCTCTGAACAATCGGCACGATGCCCTGGGCCTGCCACTCGACGAACGGGCTGCCTTCGGCGTCTACCGGCACGTCCTCGACCGGGCGCAGGCCGTACTGAATGGCCTGCGCTTGCACCGGGTCGGTGAGCAGGTAGTTCATGAAGACCAGCGCGGCGTTCTTCTGCGGCGCGGTGGTTTCCGGGCCGATCCAGATGGTGAAGGGATAGTCGAACCAGGTGACGAAGCGCGGGTAGAACACCCGCAGCGACTCGCCCCAGCGGGTCTCGGCCCCGCCCATGTGCTGGATGATATCGCTCTCCAACAGTTGCCCGACCTCGCCGCCGCTGGGACCGAACAGCGCCAAGCTCTCGCCGGGGTAGCCCCACGAGCTTGAGAAGTCCTGCACGGCGCCGAGCAGTTCGCTCAGCCACCTCTGAAAGTCTGGGTTGTTTACGTCGGCTACGTCGATGTTGGGTCGGTCGTAGTATTCGCCCGCCGCGCTGATGAGCGCGCCCAGGCCGGCGATGTTGCGCTCTGGGCTGGGAACCAGCAGCTTGAAGTAGCCCCAACCGGGTTCGCCGCCCAGGTCGGGCCAGCCGCCGGGCGCGAGCGCGGCGTCGTGGAGCGCCGGCCAACTGATCGCGCCGAACTCGTTCTCTAACACCGTGGCGCGGCTTTCGTAGATGCCCCACGCGAACAGCGAAAGGGCAATCGGGCGGGCGCGATATTCGCCGTCGGTGAGGAACACGTCGCGCCCTTTGATGGTCTTATAGCTGGCGTTTGCCAGTTCCACCAGCCACCGGCTGTCGGGAATCCAGGCGGTGGGAATGGGATCCATCGTCTGCGCGTCAAAGTGGCGGAGGGCCACTAAGCCGTCCATCGGCGTGACTTCGACGCTGATGGGCCGGCCGTCGAGCGTCTGGCCGGACGCATTAAAGTTTTCGGCGGCCTCTGCCACCCAGTCATGTACACCCAGCGCCACAACGACTCGGACGTTGACCGGGCCGGCCGGGGTGGCCGTTGCTGGTGGAGTGGGTGGGGTGGTCGGGTTCGCCAGGGTGAAGACCAACCCGACGCCGACCACGACGACAGCAAGACCGACAATCAATAGAAAAACTAAACCTCATCATTCGCGTAATGAAACCATAGATTTCGGAATTTCAGAAACCAGGGTGCGATAGACCTCTGGCGACAGGTTCAATAACTC
>JAFGMM010000286.1 GCA_016927535.1 Anaerolineae bacterium | reverse complement strand
TCGCGGGGTGAACGAAGATTCGACGCCAGATCTTGGGCGTCCCGGCGGGACGCCCCTACCGGCGGAGTCATTCGTAGGGGCGAGCCGGCGGCTCGCCCGAAGACCCCGCAAATTCCCGAAGACCCAGATTTTTCCCCTCATTCCGCGTAGAGCCACGCCTTTCCCATCATCCCTTCATAATTCCTTCACATTCTTGCCATAGGATGGGTGCGCTTCGCGGCGCGCGAAGTTTTGTACAGCGCGCAAAGCATGATACACTATGCGCAGATTTACTCTATCCCAATTTAAGGAGTTAGCAATGCGGAAAACTCTTGTGATTGTCTTTCTATTAGTTAGCCTAGTTAGCAGCAGCCTCGTCATCGCCCAAGATGACACGGCGCCGGCCGGGGGGGTGACACATGGGCCGATTGCCGGCGAGGTAACTTCGACCTCGGTTGTGCTGTGGGCGCGCGCCGGCCAAGCCAGCGATTTGGTCTTTGCGGTCTTCGATACCCCGGAAATGCAAGGCACCCCGGTCGCCAGCGGGACGGTCGCCGTAGTCGAAGATAACGATTTCACCGGCGAAGTATTGATCGAAGGACTTCAACCGGCTACGACTTACTATTACACCGTCTCGGCGGCGGTTGAAGGGGCCGCATTAGAGGGCAGCGTCCAAGGTCAGTTCGACACCGCGCCTGCCGAAGATGCTGCCGCTGCATTTAGCTTCACCTTTGGCGCCTGCATAGGCGGCCAGGGCTACTGCCGGCCCCCGGAGACCGGCTGGACGATTTTCGAGACCATGCAGAGCGAGACTCCTGACTTCTTCATCCTGATGGGTGATGCGATCTACGCGGACCTGGAATGCCCATCAGACCAAGGGCAGAACGTCGCCGGCGCTGAAGAGGCGGCCCGGTACCTGTTCCAGTTCCACAACCGCTATCGCTACCATCTCGAAGACCCGAACTACGCAGCCCTGCTGGCAAACACGCCGATCTACGTCACGTGGGACGATCACGAGATCATCGACAACTTCAGCGGCCAAGACATGCTCGTCAAGAACGAGCGGCTGTTTGAGGAAGGTCAACAGGCCTACTTCGACTACTGGCCGCTGATGGGCACCGAGGACGACCCGTACTTGATGTATCGCAGCTTCACCTATGGCGCGAACGCCGAATTCTTCATCCTCGACACGCGCACGTACCGCGATCCCATCGTCAACTGGGACCCCAGCCCGGTCACCGGCGACCCCAAGACCATGCTCGGCCAGGACCAGCTTGAATGGCTGTTCGACAACTTGAGCGATTCGACGGCGACGTGGAAGTTCATCGTCAGCAGCGTGCCGCTCTCGTACCCGACCGGCTGGCCGCAGCCCCAGGTCGAAGGGCATGACGGCTGGGCCAACGGGTCGGATCCCTCCGGCTACGAAACCGAGTTGATGCGTTTGCTGTTCTTCATCGAGACCAAGCAAATTACCAACGTGGTCTTCCTCACCGGCGATATCCACTGGCCGGCCGCGATCATGTATGATCCTGACCTGGACGGCAACCCGAACTTCTACGAATTCAGCTCCAGCCCGCTGAGCGCGCTCCCGCTGGCGCCCACCGAGCTAGACAAGAGCTTCAACCCCATCGTACTCTACGCCATGCCCGAATCGGCCGAGACTCACTTCAATTTCGGGCGCGTCACCGTCAGCGAAGACGGCCGGCTCAGCCTCTACTTCATCCGCGAGGACGGCGTTGAGCTGTTCTCGTTCGGCCTGGACCCGGTAGAATTCGCGGTGGAAGAGACCGCACCGGAAGAGACTGCACCGGAGGAAGCAACCCCAACTCCACAGAGTGAATCCTAAATTCTAATAGAAATACAGGGGCGCAGCAGGTCTGCTGCGCCCTTTTTTGTTTCCCCGCTCCCGACGACTACACGAAGAAACAGGAACCGGTCGGCGCAGCGCAACTTCCGGGCGGCTCAAACGTAACTATATTTGAAACGCAATAGAAACCGCCATCTCTCAAGACAAGATCGGCGCGGGCGACACAAGATACGTTACAATTGGCAAAGCACCTTTAACGACTTAAGGAGTGAGAAACACCATGACGGGCCTTACGAGCATCCTGAATATTCTGGCGCTGCTGGGTTGGCTTGCTGCCGCCGGCGGCGTTTTCCTGGCGATCTCCGCCGCGTCGCGCCGGGCTTCGGCGCGTCCGGGCATCCTGTTGACCCTCGTCGGCGCGGTCGCCGGCTTGGTCTTCAGCACCATCGGCGCCGGCCTCATCATCATCGAAGCGCAGCAAACCGGCGTCATCTTCCGGGTGGTCGGCGGCGACGCAGACTCGCTGGTCGATACACCGCTTGGCCCCGGCCTGCACTGGGTCGTACCCTTCATTGACCAGGTTACGATCTACCCCACCGAACTCCAGAACGTCGATATGACCGGCGAGACAAGCCAGGCCATCGAAGCACGGACCAGCGACGGGCAGGCCGTGACCGTTGACATAACGGTCATCTTCCAGATTGCGCCGGACCAGGTCAACGAAGTCCACAAGCTCCTGAAGCAAAATTACCGGACGGTCGCGGTCATCCCCTTCACCCGTGACGAAGTGCGCAATGTCATTGCGGCGATGACCGTCGAAGAAGTGTACAGCCAGCGCAGCTCCCTTGCGCCAGACATCTTAGAAGCGCTGAGGCCAAAGCTGGAAAGCAAGGGCCTGACGCTGAGCGACATCGCGGTGCGCAACGTCACCTTCAGCCCGGAGTTTATGGACGCGGTTGAGCGCAAACAGATCGCCCAGCAAGACATCGTGCGCGCCGAAAACGAGGCCGAAGCAGCGCGTAAAGCCGCTGCCGGCCAGGCCGACGCCGCCGTCACGCGCGCCGAGGGTGAACGCGACGCCGAAGTCGCGCGCGCCGAAGGTGAAGCGAAAGCTATCCTGCTGCGCGCCGAAGCCGACGCGAAAGCGCTCGCCTTGATTAACGAGCAGATCAGCAAAAATCCGGCGCTGGTGCAGTGGCGTTACATCGACCAGTTGAGCGACAACGTGGGCATCATCATCATCCCCAGCGACAGCCCCTTCCTCTTCGACCTGCAAGCGCTGACTGAAGCCATGCAATCGGCGGTCGTTCCTGCTCTCACCGAGACGCCCGACGCCACGAACGAGTAACGGGCCACGGCGTCTATCCAGTCGAAAATCTCTATCGTGGGGCATCAAGTCGGTGCCCCACTTGCATTAAATCTTGATAAGAAACGCTTCAAAAAAGTTTACAAGCTGCGACTAAAGTCTTAAAATAGAGTCGTGAGATTCGGTCAGGGAATATGAATTCCGGGAACGATTATGGAATACAAAGATTATTATAAGATTTTAGGTGTGGATAAAAACGCCTCCGAAAAGGATGTCAAGAAGGCTTTCCGCAAGCTTGCGCGCCAGTACCACCCGGACGTCAACCCCGGCAACGCGGAGGCCGAAGCGAAGTTCAAGGAGATCAACGAAGCCTACGAGGTCCTGAAGGACAAAGACCGGCGCGCCAAGTACGACCAACTCGGCGCTCGTTATCACGAGTGGCAGCGCGCCGGTGGGCAGGGCGGCTTCGATTGGGCCGATTTCGTCACCCCGGATTGGTTCGGCGGGCGCAGCCGGGAGCGCGGCAGCGGCGTGCGCTTCGAATACCGGGACATGAACGACGTTTTCGGCGGCAGAAGCGGCGGCGGCGGCTTCTCCGACTTCTTCGAAACCCTGTTCGGCGGCGGCTTCGGCGCCGCCGGCCGGCAGCAGTCCATCAAAGGGCGCGACACCGAACAACCGGTTCCGATCACCCTGGAAGAAGCCTATCACGGTGCCGAGCGTACCCTTCAGTTCGACGATGGGCGCAAACCGACCGTAAAGATTCCCAGGGGCGCCAAAACCGGGACCAAAATTCGCATAGCGGGCTACGGGCAGCCGGGCCGCGCGGGCGGCGACGCCGGCGATCTCTACCTGAAAATCGACGTGACGCCCAGCCCGGCCTACGAGCGCGACGGCGACGACCTTTACAGTTCGGCGACGGTGGACCTCTACACCGCCGTGCTGGGCGGCCAGGTGCGTGTGCCGACGCTGGCCGGCCCGGTGACGCTCAAGATTCCGGCGGGCACGTCGTCGGGGCGGAAGTTTCGCTTACAGGGCCGGGGGATGCCCCGGCTCAATAACCCCGACAGCCACGGCGACCTGTACGTCGAAGTCAAGGTCGAAGTGCCGAAAAATCTCAGCGAGCGCGAGCGGGCGCTGTTTACCGAGTTGGCGAAGCTGCGCGGACACGGCGATAATGTTAATCACAGCTAAGCTAAAAGTGTTGTATAGGTATACGTGATGAAGAAAATCGTTTTGAGTCTTACCCTGGTAGTTTTAACGCTCGCGGCTTGCAATACTACACCCGACCCGGTCGCCAGCCGGCCGCTGGACGAAACCCTCCAAACGGTCGCGCAGCAGTTCGCCACGCCCACGCCCATCCCGGAAGCGCTGCTCGCCGACATCACCGGCGAGGAACTGCTTTACATCAACCTGTACGAACGCGCCAGCCCGTCGGTCGTCAACATCGATATCGGCGTGGGCGACGAGGCTATCGAGGTGCGCGGCGGGTCGGGCTTCGTCTACGACGCCGAGGGCCACATCGTCACCAACTACCACGTTGTCGACCAGGCGGTAGACATCCGCGTCACCTTCTACGACGGCCAGGTCTCCGGCGCCGAACCGGTCGCCGTCGATTCGTACAGCGACCTGGCGGTCATCCGCGTCGATACCCTGCCGGAAGGCATTTACCCGATCACGCTCGGCACCTCGTACGATTTGCGAGTGGGCCAGCGCGTGGCCGCCATCGGCAACCCCTTCGGGCTGTCGGGCACCATGACCATCGGAATCATCAGCGCGTTGGGGCGCAGCCTGCCCTCGCAGCAGCTTGTCACCGGCACGGCGAGCGGCTACAGCAACCCCGACATCATCCAGACCGACGCCGAAGTCAACCCCGGCAACTCCGGCGGGCCGCTGCTCAACCTGCGCGGGGAGGTAATCGGCGTGAACACCGCCATCCGCACCGAAACCGGCAGCTTCCAGGGCATCGCCTTTGCCGTGCCAATCGATACGGTTAAATATGTAATCCCACAGTTGATCGAAAAAGGCTACGCCGATTATGCCTGGCTGGGCGTCGAGAGCACATCGCTGTTCACCGTGGCCGAGATGGCCGAACCGCTGGGACTGTCGGTCGGCTACGGCGTGATGGTGACGCGCGCCATCCCCAGCGGCCCTGCCGATCAGGCCGGCATCCGGGGCGGCAACCGCGACGAGATCATCAGTGGGCTGTCGGTGCGCGCCGGCGGCGATATCATCATTGCCATCAACGGCGAGACCGTGCGCGATATGGACGACCTGGTCGCCTACCTGGTCTCTCGAACCCGGCCCAACGATATCGCCATCCTGACTGTGGTGCGCAGCAACCAGACCTTTGATATTGCTGTAACACTGGGATCACGACCGAGGTAACAGGATATGACCGAACCCCACCCCGATGAGCCATGCTATTCTATAGGCATCGTCGCGCGCATGGTCGATTTACATCCCCAAACCCTTCGCAAATACGAAGAGGAAGGGCTGGTAGTGCCCAAGCGCTCGACCGGGAACATCCGGCTATATTCGCCTAACGATGTAGCGCGCCTGCAAAAGATTGCACGGCTGACCGGCGAACTGGGAGTCAATCTGGCGGGGGTGCACATCATCCTAAATCTGACGGCGCAAATCGAAGAACTGCAAGGCGAGCAAGAAAGACTGCGCATCCGCCTGGACGAACAGAGGCGCCGCCGGGAAACTGAGTCTTAATCCTAAAAGGTGACCCGTTGCTCGAATCACTGAAGTCTTTAAGAACCGTTCGTTACCCATACGATGAAATCTCCGACCGACAGCGCGCGCAAGACCTGCTCAATGTGGCCTGGGGAACGGTGGCAGCGACATTTGGAGGGTTGATCCTTCAGCTTACCTCGCGGTCGCGCCGGCCTTTTTTCCATGTTTTTGACTACCCGGTCGGCAAAAACCAAATCGCTTGTTTGCTGCTTTGTTTGGCAGGCATCGCCGGACTGATAATCATCGCCCGCCAAGTCAACCGGGGGGAGTTGGGAAAGGCGAGCACAATCTTTACCGTCAATCTGTTCATCATTGCTTTCCTGGTGTATATCCCCAACCAACTGAACAGCTTTTTTATGATAACCTTCACCCTGCCGGTCACCGCGGCGGGTGTCTTACTCAACCGGCGCGGCGTCTTGGTGACCGTTGGAGCAGTCATTGCAACCCTGGTTATTCTGGTCGGCTTAGATCAAGTAGGACTACTGACCAACATTGCAACCGGCGTCCCGACTCCCGTTGAAATCATCGTGTATGGAGGGCTGCTTTTCTTCATCGATAGCCTCGTCCTGAGTATCTTCGCCGGCGGGCAGCGCATCCTGCTTGAGAAAAACCTGGCCCTGACCCGCCAACACGAGGCCGCGGCTGCTGCCATCGAAAAGGCCAACCGCGCTTACCGGGTGCTCAGCGAGAGCAACCAAGCCGTCGTGCACGCCACGGATGAGGCAGCGCTGCTTCAGCAGGTCTGCGATATCGTTGTCGAAACGGGGAGGTACCGGCTGGCGTGGGTGGGCTTTACCGAAAAGGACGCGGAAAAGACCATCCACCTGGCGGCGTATGCCGGCGAAGCCGGCGGCATCCTCAAGGCGACGCCGATGACCTGGGGGAACACCAATAACCCGACCGCGATGGCAATCCGCACACGCGCCGCCTACGCAGCCCAGCACATCCCCACCGATCCCACCTACGCGACTTGGCGCTCGGCGGCGCTGGCGAGCGGCTTCAAATCATCGCTCGCGCTGCCCCTGCGCGCCGGCGCGCAAATTCTGGGCGCGCTGAATATCTACGCGGGCGAAGCGCAAGCCTTCAACCGCGAAGAAATCGATCTGCTGGCACAGTTGGCAAACGACCTGGCCTACGGGATCATCGCCCTGCGCGAACGCAGCGTGCGCGCCGAAGTCGAAGCTGCACACCTGCGCTTACAGCAAGAGATCATCGAGGCGCAGCAAAACGCCATCCGCCGCCTCTCCACGCCCATCATCCCCATTATGGAGGGCACAATAATCGTGCCGCTCATCGGCGATATCGACAGCGCGCGCGCCCGTGATATCACGCGGACCGTGCTGGCCGGGGTCGGCGAGCACCAGGCGACCACCGTCATCCTCGATATCACCGGCGTACCCCTCATCGACAGCGGCGTAGCGGACCACCTGAACAAAACCATCCAGGCGGCCAAGCTCAAAGGGACGCGCATCTTGATAACCGGCATGACCCCGGAAGTAGCGGAGGCGGTGGTTGACCTGGGCATCAACTGGCACGAACTTGAGACGCTGCGCAGCCTGCAAACCGGCCTACGCAGGGTGATTCGAGAGGCGCACATCGAAGGGCAGGCAGGGTTGTGACCGGACGCTATCTTTTCATGGGGCTGAGCGCCCAGCTTGAGCGCGCCGATTTCAGCCGGGCGACCCTCAGTGGCAGCAGCGGCAGCGCGGACGCGCCGGACATCCTGATTACGCCGCTGCACCGCACGCCGGGCGAGTGGACCTTTCGCGTCGTGCGCGGGACGCAGCCGCCCACCGTGACCGATATCGAAGGGGTGTTGGCGCTGGCGCAGGCGAGCTTCGACGGCGGCTATGATACGCTGGCGTGCGAAACGGCTGACGAGATTGCCCACTACACCAAGACTCATAAGGGCGTCGCCATGCGCGTCGAGCCGCGCGCCGATTACCAGGCGCAGATGTGGGGCGCCGCCGCCTTCAACGAGGATTTCATCCTCCAATCGCCGGAGGCGCGGCGCGTGCTGGCAGAGTTAGGGGTGATGAGCGCGCAGGGCGTGATCCGGCGCAAGCAGCGCGATAAGCTCATCCAGATCAAAAACCTGACGAAAGCGGTGTACGGCGGGCTGCGCGAACTCGACCTCAAGCAGGTGCGCGCGGTCGATGCCGCGTGCGGCAAGAGCTACATCAGTTTCATTCTCTATTATTACCTGCACAAAGAGCTTGGCTACCCGGTCCACTTCACCGGCATCGACTCGAACCCCCGGCTTATCGAGAACAGCCGCGCGATACAAGAGCGGCTGGGCTACGAACACATGGCCTTCCACACCTCCACGCTCGAAGCGTTCGAGGCCGGCGGCGCGGTCGATCTGCTTTACAGCCTGCACGGCTGCGACACCGCCACCGACGAAGCCATCGCGCTGGGGGTGCGCACACGGGCGAAGATGATTATCGTGGTGCCGTGCTGCCACACCGAAGTACGCGGGCAGCTTGGCAAAAACCACCCGCTGCGCGGCGTCACGCGCTACGGCCTGTTTGAAGACCAGTTCGCCGCGCTCCTCACCGACGCGATGCGCGCGCTGGCGCTGGAGGCCGAAGGCTACAAGGTGGCGACCTTCCGCTTCGTCACGCCCGACGTGAGCACCAAGAACGTGCTGCTGCGCGCGCTCTACACCGGCACGCCCTCCAAAACCGCGCGCAGCGAATACGATGACCTGCGCAAGCAGTTCGACGTGCGCCCGTCGATTGAGCGGCTGCTGGGGTGGCAGGCTTGATAAAAAACGGGGCACGGCAAAGCATGCCCCGGTGAGGCACGTTTACCGGTGCACGCGGTGGTTAGGCACCAGGGGAATGTTCGCCACCAGCAAGCTGGCGCGCCGGTCGTTCTCGACGAACACATCGACTTTCTGCGCGTCGATCTCGACGTAGCGCGATATCAACTCGACCAGTTCGTCTTTCAACTGGGCCAGCCGTTCCTCCGATAGATTCGTCCGGTCGTGCACCAGCACCAACTGCAAGCGGTCCTTCGCAATCTGTGCGCTCTGCTCTGAACCTTTGCCAAAGAGTTTATCCAACAAGCCGCCCATTTTCAGCCTCCCCGCCCGTTCGGGCTGCCGAACAGCGCGCGCATGAAGCGCTGGAGCCAGCTCAGCGACGCTTCGGGCAGCGTCAGCGGCACCTGCTCGCCCAACAGCCGCCGCGCGATATCGTTGAACGCCCGCCCGGCCAGCGAGCCGCCGTCCATCACGGTCGGCGTACCCCGGTTAGACGCGACCAGCACGCTCTCGTCCTCCGGCACGATACCGATGAGTTCAATCGCCAGGATATCGATCACGTCATCGGCGCTGAGCATCTCGCCGCGCTGCACCATCTCCGGTTTCACCCGGTTAATCACCAGCTTACCCGGCCCCTTTTCATCGGCCTCGATCAGACCGATGATCCGGTCGGCGTCGCGCACCGACGATACCTCCGGGTTGGTGACGATGAGCACCACGTCCGCCGGGGCGATGGCATTGCGGAAGCCGCGCTCGATGCCGGCCGGCGAGTCGATCAAAATAAAGTCGAACTCAGGCCGTATCTCGTCGGCCAGCCGGATCATATCCGACGGGCTGACCGCCGTTTTGTCGCGGGTCTGGGCAGCCGGCACCAGGTAAAGCTCCGGCAGGCGCTTGTCCTTAATCATTGCCTGGCGCAGCCGGCACCGCCCCTCAACCACGTCCACCAGGTCATAGACAATGCGGTTCTCCAGGCCCATCACCACATCCAGGTTGCGCAGGCCGATATCCGCGTCGATGCAGACCACACGGTGCCCCAGGCCGGCCAGCGCCACGCCCAAGTTGGCCGTGGCGGTCGTCTTGCCCACGCCCCCTTTCCCTGACGTTATCGTTACTACCTTTGCACTCATCTTACTTCCCTCATCCCTACCTTCTTCCACACCGGGAGAAGGCGATCTTTACCGGGTCTTCCACGGATTCGCCACGATCTGCCCGTTGCGGACCGAGGCGACTTCGGGCGCCGGGCGGCGGCGGTTGTCGTTCGGCGGCGAGACGGCGATGTGCCCGGCGATGCGAAGCTGCATCGGCGCCAGTTCGAGCGCACAGACCACCGCACGCTCGTCGCCATACGCGCCCGCGTGGACCGTCCCGCGCAGCCGCCCCCACACCACCACGTCGCCCCCGGCGACGATCTCCGCGCCGGGGTTCACGTCGCCGATGACGACCACGTGCCCACCGTGGCGCACCGTGCCGCCCGACCGGAGCGTCTGCCGCACCAGCACGCCCTCGCTGCCGATGACCTCGGTATCAATCGGCTCCAATTCCCGGTATTCGTCGATCTGCTGGAGGCTGGTCTCCAATCCCAGCAGCCGGGCCGCCTCGACCGTATCCGGGTTCGTGCCGATGACCGCCCACAGCGTTATCCCGCGCTCGGAAAGCGCGCTGCGCAGCGCCGCGAGCTTGGCCGAACGCACCAGCCGGTCACCCACGCTGACCGCGACCCGCCCGCCCTGGAAAAACGCCGCCTGCGCGTCGATGCGCGCCATCAGCGCCTCGGTGACTTCGGCCCACGTGCTCTCGGCGCCGAGGCTGACCACCAGCCCGTCCTTGAGGCCCTTAATTGCGATTCGGTTGCTTAGGTCGGTCGTACCTGCCACCGTCTCTCCTTAGAGCGATTGGCGATTAGCGGTTAGCAATTAGCTATAGACCTTCAGAAAATGTTTTAGACTCACCTCACCCCCCAGCCCCCTCTCCACATGGTGGAGAGGGGGAGAAACCCCCAGAT
>JAFGMM010000285.1 GCA_016927535.1 Anaerolineae bacterium | reverse complement strand
CCCTCGCCCCTCGTGGGAGAGGGGTTTGGGGAGAGGGGGAACAGGTGCACAAACGGTCAAAATTCTTAAGTTGATGTGCATGGGCGGATCTCAGACCCGCCCCTACGACCCGATTCGGCGCGGTTTTTCAATTTCGCCAACAGTATCACGGCGTAGAGAGGGGGGACAGAGGAGGGTGAGGTGAATAGCACGAGTCCATATTCAAGCCATCAATCTCATTCTTGCCCTAACGCGACACCGGCAGGATCGCCGCCTCGGTCGGCGGCGCGCACGCCGCGCGGAATTCGAGCGCATCGCCTTTGCTCGCGCCGACGTTGGGGTTGCCCCAGTTGTAGGGAATGGCGTAGCGCGGGCGGATCCGGTTCACCATCGCGGCGGCGGTTTTCGGCGACATGGTGTTGCGCCCGTCGATGGGCACCATGACGATATCGGCGTGAATCTTCTCGACTTCCGGGATCAGCCCGGTATCGCCGGCGTAGTAGATGTCGTAGGAATCCAGCGAGATGACGAACCCCAGACCGCCGGCCTCGCGGGCGTGGACAGCGCTGTGCGGGGTGTAGGCCGGCACCGCTTTGATACTGGCGCGGTCCACGTTGATCGACTGCCAGGGGCGCAGCACCTTAACGCTGCCGTATTCCGGCAAGAAGTCGGCAGCGAGCGCGTTGGTGATGATAACCGACTCCGGCCCGACCAGCTTGGCGATATCGCCCGGCGAGCAGTGGTCGTAATGGTCATGGCCGACCAGCACGGCATCGGCCAGGAAAGGCCCGCTGGTGACGGTCCAGGGGTTGATGTAAATCAGCGGCGGCCCCTGGATGCGAAAGCTGCCATGGCCGAGCCACTGGATGCGGTCCAAGATTTCCAGGTAAGGCGTGTGAATCTTCTCCATATCTTGATTTTAGTGTGCGCCGAGCATTTGCGCGACCCTTTCGGCGGTCTGCGCGGCGTTGGGCAGCCGGTCCTGCCAGAGTACGCTTACCTGGAGGGTGAGGCCGGGCAGAATATCGGAGGCAAAGGTGTCGTTATCGGCAGGCATCCGGCGAAAGCGCCCGTCCTCGCCCAGCCGGTAGAACAGCGCTTCGGCGCGCAGCGGGTCGATAAGCCAGTATTCCAGCACGCTGGCCTTCTCGTATTCGACGTACTTGACGCCCCGGTCGCGCCCGGCGCTTTCCTCCAAAACAATCTCGACGGCCAGGTCGGGCGGCCCATCGACGTATCCCGTCTTTACGCGCGCCAGGTTGGCCTCCAGAACGACGGCAAGATCAGGCTCCCGACCGGGCAAATCCGGGCCGAGGCGAAACTGCATAGGAGCAGTAAACAACTCGCCGACCGGGCGACTGCTGAGGAAGTGACCGATAAGATAAGTGAGAAACTGTGCTACTTGAACGTGTCGAACCGAGATAGGCGCCATAAGCATAACCTCTCCATCCACCCATTCGGCATGGCAGCCGTCGTAAGCCTTCAGAAAATCCTCGTAGCTGAGCCGGGCCGGCGCAGCCAGCCGCTCCCCGGTCGTCTGAAGCTCGGTCATCATCGTCGCTCCGCCCCTACTTTATCCGTTCGTACATTATAACATAACCCGCCGCCGTGACCGGTTTTGAGCGGTTTGATAATACGCCGATCAACTTCTTAACATTCCCGGCGATCCTTTGGGTATTTTGCACAAATTCTCTTTTGGTAATTTCTACACAATTGCACATAGATTCCGGCGGCCTTTTGCCCTATAGTATAGACGCGGTTCAATACGAGCGGGTAAGACGAATATGGACTAGGCAACTCACAAGGGAGAATAAAACATAGACAGTCGCCCGCAAACAAATCTCCGTTTTCTCCTCGTGTCACGCTAAGCTGTTCCTTCTGGGTCGGGAACAGCTTAGTGTCTTTTTACCGGGCCGGTAATTTTATCGGCGCCGCATCTCGTGCTACTATTGGCGGCATGAACACGCCAACCACCCGACCAACAACATCGCTTCTAATCATCGCCAGCATGACGCTCCTGCTCCTGCTTTTGCTCTTGTTCGCCGCTGCATGTGTCACGCCGCCCCAGTCCGAGACCATCCGCGTGATGCTCCGCGTGGGCGGCGAGACCGAGCGCATCGTCGAGCTAGACGACCCGATCACGGTGCGCGAGCTGCTCGAACAGGAGAGCATCGAGCTTGGCCCCGACGACCGCCTCAACCCCTCCGAATTCACCACGGTCGAGGACGGCATGAGCGTCACGGTGACGCGCGTCGTGATCGAGACCGTCTGCGAGGAGGAGGTCATCCCCTTCGCGCGCGAGATTCTGCCCAACGAGGCCATGCCGCCCGGCGAAGAACACCTGGCGCAGGCCGGGCAGGACGGCGTGCGCCAGCTTTGCTACCGCGTCGAGACGGTCAACGGCCAGGAGGTCGACCGCGCCCGCATCGGCGACCCGGTGGTCATCCAGGAGCCGGTGAACGAAATCGTCTTCCAGGGCGTCGCGCCGCCGCCGCCGGTCGCCTTTGAAGGAACCTTAGCGTACATCGCCAACGGCAACGCCTGGACGATGCGCAACAACAGCGCCAACAAACGCCCGCTCACCGTCGAAGGCGGGCTGGACGGCAAGGTATTCGACCTCTCGCCCGGCGGCAAGCGCCTGGTCTACACGCGCCGCGTGGACGACGAACCGGTTTTCTTTAACAGCCTGTGGGTCATCATGGACACGCACCAGACCGACCCGGAAGCCCACCAACTGCTGCCCGACAACGTGCTCTACGCCGAGTGGGTGCCCGGCGTCGCTTCGACCATCTCCTACTCCACCTCCGACGCGCGCCCCACCTCGCCGGGCTGGCAGGCTCACAACAACCTCTGGCTCATCACGCTGGACGAAAACGACGCCGAAATCTTGCAGGCGATTGAAGTGCTGGGCGAATCGACCGGCGGGCAGTTCGGCTGGTGGGGCACCAACTTTAGCTGGTCGCCGGACGGGTTGAGCCTGGCGTGGGCGCGCGCCGACGGCGTGGGCCTGGTGGACCTGGGCGCGCGCACCTTCGACCCCCTCTTTGAGTTCAGCGTATACAACACCTACAGCGATTGGGCCTGGGTGCCCACGCTCGCGTGGACGCCGGAGAGCACTCTGCTCCTGACCACCGTACACGGCGCGCTGCCCGGCGCCGAAGACCCCGAGGACAGCCCGGTGTTCCACATCGCGGTCGCCTCGACCGACGGGACGATCTTGATCGACGAGTTGATCTCGCAGGTCGGCATCTGGGCGTCGCCGCGCTTCTCGCCGCTGGTCGAAGGCGCAGACGGCAACCGCTCCGGCTACATCGCTTACTTGCAGGTGCGCGGCGTCGGGAGCGGCGCGCTCAGCGACCAGAGCTACGAACTGGTCGTCGCCGACCGCGACGGCAGCAACCGCCGCGTGATCTTCCCCACCGACCCGCAGGCGCCCGGCCTCAAACCGCAGACCGTGGCGTTTGCCTGGTCGCCGGACGCGAGCCACATCGCGTTTATCTACCAGGGCGACCTGTGGATCGTGGAAGTCGCCGGCGGCGGCGCGCAGCGGCTCACCGCCGATAAAAGCGCCGGCAACCCGGTATGGGTGGAATGAAACCGGGGGCGGGGTTGAAACCTGCCCCATGCGCGTCAACTTTTGGGCGGGTTTGAAACCCGCCCCTACACCCACCGGCGGGATAGAATATGGGCGAAAAGCTTAGATATGATCCCGATAAGCACCATAGACGCTCGATTCGTTTAAAGGGTTACGATTATGCGTCGCCGGGCGCTTACTATGTAACCATATGCACGTATCAAAAAGAATGTTTCCTGAGTACTATCATTGAGGATAACGTCGCTTTATCTCCGTGTGGTGAGTTGGTGCAGTCAACGTGGAAAGGCCTGCCAAAACATTATAACCATGTGCAACTGGATGCCTTCGTGATTATGCCTAACCACCTGCACGCTGTGATCGTCCTAATCGATGAAAGCCAACCGACGAGCGACCGGGTCGGCGCATCCGTAGGGGCGGGTTTCAAACCCGCCCACTTAGGGATGGATGTCGAACCCGCCCACAACCATAACCCAGGGATGGGTGTCGAACCTGCCCACAGCCAGAGTCCGGGGGTAGGGGCGGGTTTGAAACCCGCCCCTACCAAGCGTCACACCCTATCCGAGATCGTGCGCGCATTCAAGACCTCTTCCGCGCGGCGGATCAACGCCTTGCGTAACATATCGGGGGTTCCGGTATGGCAGCGCAATTATTACGAGCGGATCGTGCGCGACGAAGACGAGCTAAACCGGATCAGACAATACATCGGTGATAACCCCGCCCGCTGGGCTGAAGACTCCTACTACCCAGAACAGGATATGCTATGAACCAACGCCGTATCGCCCTGCTCATTTCCATTCTTCTTTGCCTCGCCGCCGCCTCCGGCGCTGCCGCTGTACTCCACGCGCGCGCCGAATACACGCGCGGCTGGGCCGACGCCGCCTACGACGCCGCGCTGCCGGCGCGCGTGCCGCCGGCCGGCGTCAACGCCGAACTGATGCAGTACCCGCCCGGTGAATTGGACGCGCACCTGCAAATGATGAAAGACGCCGGCGTGGTCTGGGTGCGGCAGGTCTTCCCGTGGACGCTGGCGCCGGAGGCCGATTGGGCCGCCTGGGACCGCATCGTCCGGGCGGTCGAGGCGCACGGGCTGCGGCTGCTGGCGGTGCTGGATGGGGCCGCGCAGTGCCCGGCGGGCGCGGTGTGCCGCCCCCCCGCCGGCCCGGTCGATGCCGCCGGCCTCGGCTACCCACCGCCCGCCGACGTGGAGGACTTCGCGGCGTTCGCGGGCAAGTTCGCGGCGCGCTACGGCACGGCGGTCAACGTGTACCAGGTGTGGGACGAGCCGAACCTCAAGACGCACTGGGGCGGGATGCCGCAGCCGGCCGAATACGGCGCGCTGCTCTGCGCCGCCTACCGCGCCATCCACGCCGCCGACCCCTCGCCCACCGACTCCGCCGCCGCCGAAGATAAGACGCTGGTGCTGGCGGCGGCGCTCGCGCCCAACTACGAGACCGGCCCGGACTACCTGAGCGATACGATGTTCCTGCGCGGGCTGTACGGCCACGGCGCGCGTGACTGCTTCGACGGCGCGGCGGGCAAGCCCTACGGCTTCGACGCCGGCCCGTATGACCGGCGCGTCGATGAAAAGCTGCTCAACTTCGCGCGGCTGATCCTGCTGCGCGAGATCATGGTCGAGCACGGCGACGGGCACAAGCCGCTGTGGGCGTGCGCGTTCGGCTGGAACCACTTGCCGGACGGCTGGACCGGCGGCCCGTCGGTCTGGGGCGCGGTGGACGCCGAAACCCAGGCGCAGCACGTCCGCGACGCCTACGCCCGCGCGCGCGCCGAGTGGCCCTGGTTGGGCGGGCTGATCCTGTATCACTGGCAGCCCGCCGTGCCGGCGGACGACCCGCTCTGGGGCTTCGCCGTGGTCGGGCCGGACGGCGCGCCGGCGCGGCTCCGCGATGCCTTCCCCGACGAGCCGCCCGCTGCTGCCGCCGGGCGCTACCTGGCCGATAACCCCCACGTCGAATACACCGGCGAGTGGAGCTTTACCGAGTTCGGCGCGGATATGGGCGCCGGCGTGGGCGAAGGCAACGGCTTCGTGTTCCGGTTCGTCGGGCCGGAACTTGCGCTTGAGCTGCGCCGCTTCCGCTACAATGCGTATTTCTACGCCACCGTAGACGGGCAGCCCGCCAACGCCCTCCCCAGGGACCCGGACGGGCGCGCGTACATCGTGCTCAACTCCGCCGACGACCAACAGCACACCACCGACCTTATCATGGTGGCGCGCGGCCTCGACCCCGGCGCGGTGCACACCCTCACGGTGACCGGGCAGGCGTCGTGGGGCGGGCAGTGGGCGCTGGGCGGGTTCCGGGTCGGCGCGGCGCCCGACGTGCAGGGCTACGATCTGGCGTTGGCCGGCCTGGTCGCCGTGGGGCTGGTCGCGCTGGCCGGCGGCGGCGCGCTGCATAAAGAGTGGTTCGGGCTGCTGCACCTTTCGCGGGCGGCGGCGTGGCTGCGCAGCACGCCGCTCGCGCACCTGGCCGCGAGCGCGGTCACCTCGCTGCTGCTGTTCGCCGGCCTGGTGATGACCTGGGGCGGCGCGCTCCCGAACGTGGCGCGGCGCGCCGGCGAAGCGCCCACGCTCGCGGCGATTGCGCTGACGGCGGGGCTGCTCTACTTCTCGCCGGCCTTCATCGTGACGGCGGCGTGCGTGCTGGTGCTGTTTTTCCTCATCTACCAGCGCGTCTTGTACGGGCTGGCGCTGGTAGTCTTCTGGGCGCCGTTCTACCTGGTGCCGGTCGAGTTAATCATCGGGCGGCGCTTTAGCATGGTCGAGATCACGCTGTTGATTACCTTCGCGGCGTGGGCGCTGCGCGGCCTGGTGGAGTGGGCGGCGGGGCGCGGCGCATCGGCGCCGCTGCGCGCGCGCCTGGCGCGGCTCCGGTTGGCAGACTGGGTATGGATCGGGTTGGCGGCGACCGGCGCGCTCGGTGTGACCTGGGCGAGCTTCCACGCCGAGGCGCTGCGCGAACTGCGCGTAGTGCTGGTCGAGCCGGCGCTGTTTTACCTGGTGCTGCGCGCGGCTGTCACCTCGGCGCACGACGCCGACGCCGACGCGACGCGGCCCGCCGCGCCCTGGCTGCTGCTCGACGCGCTGCTTGCGTCGGGCGTGGTCGTGGCGGTGATCGGCTTCTACCACTTCGCGCGCGGCACGCACGTCATCGTCGCGGAGGCGGGCACGCACCGCCTGGCGAGCGTTTACGGCTCGCCGAACAGCGCGGCGCTGTTCCTGGGCGCGTGCGTGGGCATCGTGCTGGGGGTTTTGTTTTCACCACGGAGACACGGAGAGCACGGAGAAGACGAAAGGAAGGAAGACGGAAAGAGGGTTTCTCTCTTTGCCGCGCTTGCTGCATCTCTGCGATTTGTAGTCAGTGGTTCAAGGCGGCGCGCCGCCTACGCGCTGGCCGGCGTGATTGTGCTGGGCGCGGGCGTGCTCACCCAGTCGATGGGGTTCATCTTGCTGGGGTTCCCGGCGGCGCTGGCGATGACGCTGCTGCTGGGGTACGGGCGGCGCGCGGTCCCGCTCCTGGTCGGGCTGGCGGTCGTGGCCGTGATCGCCTTCATCCCGCTGACGCGCCTCTCGCCGCGTGCCGCGAACCTGTTCAACTTCACCAGCGGGACATCTTTCATCCGCATCCTGGTGTGGCAGGGCACGCTCAACATGATCGCCGAGCATCCCATCCTGGGCGTAGGGCCGGATCAGTTCCTATACCAGTACCGCAGCCGGTACATCCTGCCGGCCGGCTGGACCGAGCCGGACCTATCGCACGCGCACAACTATTTCCTGGATCACTGGGCGCGCCTGGGGATCGTGGGGCTGGCGCTGGCCGTGGCGATGCAGGTCGCATTCTGGCGCGCCGCCTACCGCACGTGGCGGCGCGGCGGCGCGCGCCGGGCGCTGGCGGCGGGTCTCATGGGAGCGATGGCGTACTTCATGGCGCACGGGCTGGTCGATACGCCCTTCTTCGTCGTTGATCTGAACTACACCTATGCGCTGCTTACGGCGCTGGCGCTCGCGCCGGCAGGGGCCGCCCAAGATAACCCGCCCGGTCAGAGCGCGGAAAGCTTATAAGAGTAGGGCAGCAAAATAATGCGACGTCGGTTTCTTGCGCGGGATTTATACCCATATACGGGATTGGACGGTGGGCGCGCCGCCATGCGTAGGGGCGGGTTTGTAAACCCGCCCCGGTTCTTTGGGGATTCGCGGGGTTTTCGGGCGAGCCGGCGGCTCGCCCCTACGAATGGTTCCGCCGGTAGGGGCGTCCCGGCGGGACGCCCATGCACATCAACTTAAGAATTTTGACCGTTTGTGCGCCTGTTCCCCCTCTCCCCAAACCCCTCGCCCACGAGGGGCGAGGGGCT
>JAFGMM010000284.1 GCA_016927535.1 Anaerolineae bacterium | reverse complement strand
GGGCGGGTTTCAAACCCGCCCCTACCCCCAGATGTGGCGGTTTGACAAAAATTGTACCCATTACCTGGTTATTTTTTCAAAGTCCATTAGCCGTGGGAACCCACGAGGTGAACAGTTACGGGTCAAGGCCGTGAATGCACCCAGACGGCGCGCCGGTAATAACGAGGTCGCTCATGGCTAACATCTCGTTGGCTGCGTAAATCGTACCTGGATTATAATTGCCGGGCTTCATTTTGAAAAAAAGGTCGATGGCACTATAATCACCCCTGTTCGTTTGCGCCGCCGAAAAACTCACTTCATTTTCCGAGGAGGAGTGATTTTGATGGTTGACATCAAAGTATCTGAGCTGAAACGAGTGACCCTGATCGAGCTAAGCGGGCGTATCGACAGCACCAATGCGACCGAGCTGGGGGACGCACTGAACGAGAGCATCGACGCCGGGCGTAACCAGATCGTGCTTGACCTCTCCGGCATTGAGTATATGTCGAGCGCTGGGCTGCGCGAGATGGTCGCTGCGCTCAAGCGTGTCCGCAAGGGAACGGGCGATCTCCGCATTGCCAACCCGTCGGATCGTGTGAAGGAAGTGCTGGAACTGGCCGGTCTGGATACGATCTTCCAGATATACGAAACCCAGGTCGAGGCTGTTGGCAGCTTTTAACACATAGCATTCATACTTTAGGAAATAGGCATGGCTGAGGAGCGTTGGCTTCGGATCCCTGCTTCTATCGATCAAATCGCAGATGCGCGGGATTTTGTCGCTTCGATGGCAGCAGACGCCGGCCTGAACGAGCGCGCTATTTACCACTGTGAGATATCGGTGGACGAGGCCGTGACCAACATCATCGAACACGGCTACGGTGGAGGAGACCTGGACGCCGAGATCGAGGTGGGGTGCTGCGTGGAGGGCGGCGATTTCGTCATTGTCGTCATCGACGAAAGCCCGGCCTTCGACCCGCTGGATCACGCCGACCCCGATCCCGGCCTTGCACTCGATGATCGTTTGCTCGGCGGGTGGGGCATCTTCTTCATCAAAAAGATGATGGACCACGTGAGTTATGTCTATGACAAAGGACGCAATAAGCTGCTCATGCGCAAGGCGCTTGCGGTAGCGGACGACGTTGCCGTCGAGGAGATCGACGGTGTGGCGCGCTGCCGGGTCGCGCCCGGCGTCTGGGCGGTCCGGCCCAGCGGACGGCTCGACTCGATGACCAGCCAGCCGTTGCAGGCGGCGCTGCAAGCGCAGTTTGAAGCCGGCCATACGTGCGTGATTGTGGATATGAGCCAAGTCACGTATATTTCGAGCAGCGGTCTCAAAGCGCTGGTCGGCGCGTGGCGCGTGGCGCAGGATCGGGGCGGGATGGTGGCTATCGTGCAGATGCAGCCGCGTGTCCGCGAAGTGTTCGAAATGGTCGGGTTTCAACGCATCTTTCACACATTTGTTACGATTCAAGATGCGGTGACTGCAATCAAGGCCGGTAAGCTTGGGGTACAGTGCGCCTCCTAGCGCTCGTATGAGGGTGTCGGGATGCTGTCGGAGATGAGCGGCTCTCGAGAGCCGCTTTTGTTGTTAGCAGTGATGATCCTGCTGGCTGCCGGGCTGGCCTATCTATGGGCGCGCCGGCAGCGCCGCGCGGCTGATGCGAATCTTCGTGCACTGGCCGAGATCGGTCAGGCTATCTTATGCACCGAACTGGAAGTCGATGCACTCTGCGAAGCGGTCTATGTACAGGCCAGCGCCATCGTCGATACCAAAAACTTCCAACTGGGGCTGTTCCACGGCGAGGATTACGAGATCAAAGTCTGGGTGCGCGACGGCCGGCTCGTCCCCGGCGAGCGTTTCCCAAACGCCGCCGGCGAAGGTATCGTCGGTTGGCTGCGCAAGACCCAGCGCGGGCTGCTCGTCTCCGACTTTAAACGCGAGTGGGATCAACTCCCCGCCCGGCCTCGCTACTACGCGACCGACAGCCCGGTGCGCTCCGGCGTCTTCGTGCCCTTGGTCGCCGGCGGCGAGGCCGTCGGTGCGCTGGCGATTCAGTGCTATAGGCCGCGCGCCTTCAAAGACGAACACCTGCGCCTGCTGACCGTGCTGGCGGCGCTGGCGGCGGGGATCATCCAGACCGCCCGGTCGTTCGAGCAGGAGCGCGCCCACGCCCGCCAATTGCAGCTTATCGCCCAGGTGACGAACCAGCTTGTCGCCATCCAGCCTCTCCCCGACCTTTTCCGCCAAATCGTCGATCTGATCCATGGTACATTTGGCTATCACCCGGTGAGTGTCTTCATGCTCGACCGCGCCGCCGGTTGTGTGCGGCTGGGCGCCAGCAACGTGCTCTGGGATGATGAAAAAATTCCGCTGGGCAAGGGCTTGATCGGGTGGGCCGCCGGGCACGCCGAGGTCGTCCATGTGCCTGACGTGACGCGCGATGCCCGCTTCCGGGCGCTGGCGGGCGCGCTCGATACCTGCGCCGAGGTGGCGCTGCCGCTGCTGATCGAGGACCGCGTGTTGGGGGTGCTGGATGTGCAGGCCGACCGGGTTGCGGCTTTCGGTGAAGATGACCTGGACGTGCTCAAGATGCTGGCGGGCCAGCTCGCGCTGGCAATCCAGGAAGCCGCCACCTACGACTCCGAGCGCCGCCAGGCCAACCGGCTGGCGACGATGGTTGAGGCCAGCCGCGCGATGGTGTCCATCCTGGATATCGACGATCTGCTTGAGGAGGTGGTCGATCTGGTGGTGGATTACTTCGGCTTCGAGCGGGTGCATCTGTTCGTGCGCAGCGGCGACCGGCTGGTGTTCCGCGCCGGGTCGGGTGTACACAGCGGGCTGTGGCGCATCGACAGGCTGAGCTACGGGCTGGACGACCCCGGCCTGATCCCGATGGCGGCGCGGCGCGGCGCGCCGGTGGTGAGCAACGATGTTTACGCCGAGCCGGATTATGTGCCGGGGCCGGCGGTGGAAGACACGCGCGCCGAGGTGTCGGTGCCGATCAAGCTGGGCGGGAATCTGCTGGGCGTCTTCGACGTGCAGAGCCTTGAGCCGGATGTGTTCAGCGAGGATGATGTCGCGCTGGTGCAGGCCCTCGCCGATTCGACCGCCGTCGCGCTGCGCAATGCCTCGCTCTACGCGACCGAGCAGCGCCGCCGCCATCTGGCCGAGACGCTGCGCCACGTGGGGACGGTGCTCACCTCGCAGCGCGAGCTGCCGGTTGTGCTGAACGGCATCTTGCTGGCGCTGGAGCGCGTGGTCGATTACGACATCGGGTTGATCTTGCTGCCCGACCCGGCGACCGGCGCGGTTTACCAGGTGCAAGCGGCGCTGGGCGCGCCGCCCGATGCGCTTGGCAAGGCCATCCTGCGCGCGGGCAACGTGCAGGAGGAGATTCTTTGGTGGCTGCATGACATGGCCGGCGAACTGGAGCAAGGCGATGAGCGCGCGCACGATACGGTCGTCGCGCCGCTGGCGCTGGCCGGGGACGAGGTGGGCTACCTGGTGGTGGACCGGATGGGGCCGGATGGCTTGAGCGAAGAAGACCGGCAGATCGTGGGGACCTTCGCCGCGCAGGTGGCGGTAGCCATTGCCAACGCCCAGCTTTTCGCTGCGCAGCAGGAGGAGGCTTGGGTGACGACGGCGCTGCTCCAGGTGGCCGAGGCGGTCAACCGGGAGACCGATATCGACGCTGCACTGGAGACCGTCGCGCGCCTGACGCCGCTGCTGGCCGGCGTGGACGGCTGCGCGATTTTGCGTTGGGACGCGGCGACCGACAGTTTCTACGGCGGTGCAGTGCACGGGCTGGCGCCGGAGGCCGAGGTTGCGTTTCATGCGCTGCATGTTGCGCCGGAGGAATGGTCTTTTTTCGTCGAGGATGCGGTGAGCGCGCAGAATGTCGTGCTGCTCGGCGCGGGGATGGACGCACCCCTGCCGCCGGTCCTGGCCGGCGCGTTTGCGTCGCCGGTGCTGATGGGCATGCCGCTGGTGGCGAAGGGCAGCTTTCTGGGGCTGATGTTGGTCGATTATGTGCCCGTGCCGGAGACCGGGATGGACGACCGGCGTTTTACCATCCTGGCCGGCATTGTGCAGCAGACGGCGATGGCGATGGAAACGGCCCGCCTCCAGGCGGAGGCGAACGAGCGCGAGCGCCTGGAGCGCGAGTTGGAAGTCGCACAGGAGATTCAAACGAGCTTCTTGCCGGAGAGCGCCCCGCAGATCGCCGGTTGGGAGGTGGCGACGTTCTACCGCACGGCTCGCCAGGTCGGCGGCGACTTCTACGATTATTTCCCACTCGCCAGCGGCAACTGGGGGCTGGTGATCGCGGACGTTGCCGGTAAAGGGGTGCCGGCGGCGCTGTTTATGGCGCTGTGCCGGACGCTGATCCGCGTGGTGGCGATCAGCCGCACCTCACCCGGCGCGACGCTGGCGCGCGTCAACGACCTGGTGCTCGCCGATTCGCGCGCCGACATGTTCGTGACGGTGTTTTACCTGGTGCTTGACCCACAGACCGGCGAGATTCATTATGCGACTGCCGGGCATAATCCCCCACTCCACGTGAGCGCGGCGGGCGGCAGGGCGGGCCGCGCGCATGCCCTGGAAGGGCGCGGGCTGGCGCTGGGTGTGATGGGCGGTGTGGAGTACGAGGAGCATACCGAACGCTTGCAGCCCGGCGACGTGATCGTGCTGTACACCGACGGCGTGACCGAGGCGGTCGATCTCGACGAGGAAGAATTCGGGATGGAACGGCTGACGGCGGAGGCGGAGCGGCGGCGCGACCGGTCGGCGGCGGAGATTGTGTCGGCGGTGGCGGATGCGGTCGATGCGTTCGCCGGCGACCAACCGCAGTTCGACGATCTGACGCTGGTGGTGATCAAGCGATTGAGCGGCGGCTGATCGTAGAGGCGGGTTTGCAAACCCGCCCCATGCACATCAACTTAAGCGCCTGCTCCCCCTCACCCCCGTCCCCTCTCCCTCAAGGGGCGAGGG
>JAFGMM010000283.1 GCA_016927535.1 Anaerolineae bacterium | reverse complement strand
CCCTCGCCCCTTGAGGGAGAGGGGTCGGGGGAGAGGGGAAAAAAGCGCTTAAGTTGATGCATATGGGCGGGTTTGTAAACCCGCCCCTACTACACGACATTTTGTAGAGCCACCCTTTCGTACCGTGAATTTAGCTTTTTCCTCTTGCCTCCCAGTCGTATCGGTGATATAGTTTGTAAAAGCGTTTTTACACCGAAACAGCATAGTATAAAGATGCCGGTTACAATCTTCGACGTTGCCGAACGTGCAGGGGTATCGATCAGCACCGTCTCGCGGGTGCTCAACAACCGCGACCGCGTCCACGCCGCGACGCGCGAGCGCGTGCTGGAGGCCGTCCGGGAGCTGGGTTACCAGCGCAACGCGCTTGCCCAAAGCCTCGCCACCCAGCAGACGAATATGATGGGGTTGGTCATCCCGATGGTCAACGACCCGTTTTTCTTCGAGATCGTGCGCGGCGTCGAAGACGCGGCGACCGCCAAGGATTACAGCCTGCTCATCGCCAGCCAGCCGTACCCCGCGCAGGAGCACCGCTACCTTAATCTCTTCCGGCGCGGCTACGTCGATGCGATGGTGCTCATCGCGGCGGATATCCAGGAGCACGAGGTGAAGCAGGTCATCGAGCAAGGCGTCCCGGTCGTGCTCGTCCAGCAGTACCACGACAGCATCCCCAGCTTCGGCGTCGATAACTACGGCGGCGCGCATATGATGGTCCGCCACCTGCTCGACCTGGGCTACCGCCGCATCGCCTACATCACCGGCACCGACTACACCATCGACAACGCCGAACGTCTGCGCGGGCTGCGTGACTGCCTCGCCGAACACGGCCTCGACCTGCCGGATACCTACATTGCGCGCGGCGACTACCGGCACGGGAGCGGCTACGATGCGATGAAGCTGCTGCTTCAACTGCCGGACCGCCCGGAGGCCGTCTTTGCCGCCAACGACCAGATGGCGCTCGACGCGATCCGGGCGACCAAAGATTACGGCCTGCACGTGCCCGGCGATATCGCCGTCGTCGGGTTCGACGATATTTCGTTGGCGCACTACGTCGATCCTCCTTTGACCACCGTCGCGCAGCCGGCTTACGAGCTTGGCTACCAATCCGCATCACTGGCGCTCGAAATCGTCAATACGCGGCGCAACGGCTGCCGGATCGAACCGAAACACGTCAATTTACCGACACGGCTGGTCGTCAGGCGCTCGTGCGGCGCGAACGCTAAATAACAACTATGTTTTTTTGGCAGGGTGTAAAAGCGTTTTTACACCCTCGATGCTAACGGAAAGGAGGCGGTTCAAAATCGACATAAGCGCCATCAAATAACCCGATGAAGTGTGTTTTTGGATCGGATATGAATCTATGAGAAAAGGAGAATGCACAATGAAGCGCAGCAATAAACTCGCCGTCCTGTTCGTCGTGGTCGTCACGGTGCTGATGAGCGCAGCGCCGCTGGCCGCTCAGGAAGACATGGCGGACAGCATCCGCGTTACGGTCATCGCCGGCGCCATGCAAGACACCATGCAAAAGCTCGCCGACGCTTACATGGCCGAGAATCCGGGCGTCACCGTGACGCTGGAGCTTGAGCCGGAAGGCGGCGCTTTCCAGGCGCTCGTCGCGGCGGGCAACCAGCCCGACCTCATCATCACGTCGTTTGGCCCGCAGCTCGGCACGCTGGTCAAAGATGACGTGGCCGTACAGTTAGATGAATTGGAAGGCGCCGACGCGCTGTACGAGCGCATCGCGCCGGAGGCCCTCGCCGTCATCTCCGGCGGCTATTACTACGTCCCGGTGGGCGCAGACGTGACCCTGATGATCTACAACAAAGCGCTGTTCGAGCAAGCCGGCCTCGACCCGGAAAAACCGCCCGTCACGTGGGATGAATTCCTGGCGGCTGCCGAAGCCATCGACGCGCTGGGCGACGACATTTACGGCACCGTGTTCTGGAACGAGGCGCTGTTCTGGGGCGGCTGGTATTGGAACATGCTGCAACCCCTCTACCTCAACGCCAACCAGGGCCAATGCCAGTTGATGAATCGTCTCGGCACCGACATCGTGTTCGGCGACGAGGAGTGCAACCTGGGCGCTTTCCTCGCTTTCCTCGATGCCGCGCAGGAGTTTGCGCCGCCGACGATGGAAACCAACTTCTTTAGCCGCAAGGTCGGCATGTGGGCGCAGTACGGCTACTCCTGGGAACCCAATCTTGAGAGCGCCGCCGACGAGCCGATGGTGATCGGCGAGGACGTCGGCGTCGCGCCGGCGCCGGTGCCCGCCGAAGGCGACACGAGCTTCACCACTTACGGCGGTCGCGCCATGATGATCCTCAAGACCACGCCGGAGCGCGAAGCGCGTGCGTGGGATTTCCTCCAGTTCTTGATGCAAGACGAGAACAACTACACCTTTATCACCGAGCTAGGCTACCTGCCGGTGCTGGAGAGCCTCAAGAGCGACGAGTACTTCCAGGACCCGCAGCGCCAAACCTTCGTCGAGATCTCGCAGCACGGCGTGCAGCCGGAGCAGTTCGCGGCGGCTGAGACGGTCGCCATCGAACTCCAGGCGGTCATCCAAGAGTCGGTCGTCGAAGACACGCTGGCCGATGCGGACGCCGTAGCGGAAGCCGTGGAACGCGCGCGCGCCGCGCTCGCCGAGTAACTTTAACTTTAGCTTTAGTTTTGCGACGGAGGGTGTGCGGCTGCGCCGCGCACCCTCCCGGTGGGTGCATCCCATGTTGATACTGTTGGCGAAATCACTCCCCCTCACCCCTCTGCGTAGCGCCCCTCTCCCACAAGGGGCGAGGGGACTTTCGGACGCACTCTGGCCCCCTTTCCCCCCTTGTGGGGGAAAGGGTTGGGGATAGGGGGAATTCGCCAACAGCACACAACTTGGGATACACCCTCCCGGTTTGCGCTTTTCGGCGTTCACACGGCGAGGGAACCGGAGCCATGCAAGAGATAAACGTAAACCGCAAAGCGTTCGTTCAGCGTGTTCGCAAAGGGATATGGGGCTATGTGTTTGTGTCGCCGTGGGTGGCCCTGTATATCGTGTTCGGCTTGTACCCTCTGCTGCTGTCGTTTTTCCTCACCTTCTTCGACTACTCATTCGTCAGACCCGAAAACCAGACCTTCACCGGGATCGGGAACTGGGTAAGCGCGCTTACCGACCCGCTCTTTTGGCGCAGCGTCTACAACATCTTCTACAACCAATCGATCTTCATTTTTCTAAAAAACGGGTTGGGGCTGCTCATCGCCGCGCTTATCTTCCAGGTGAGGACCGGCGCGCGATTTTTCCGCACGATTTATTTCATGCCCGTCGTGACGTCGGTCGTGGTGCTGATGACCATCGGCGATTATCTCGCCAGCCCGACCGGGCCGCTGCAAACCCTGCTCGTCCAGGCCGGCGTTTTGGGCAGCCCGGTGTTTTGGAAGTCCAGCAACCTGCTGCCGATGCCGGTCCTCGCGCTGATTAACACGTGGAAATGGTTTGGCATCAGCACGGTGATCCTGCTCGCCGGCATGTACAACGTCAGCCCGCAGCTTTACGAAGCCGCATCTATCGACGGCGCGGGCGCATGGCAGCGGTTCCGGTTTATCACGCTGCCGCAGCTCCGGCCTCAGCTTCTCTTCCTGCTCACCGTGGACCTCATCAACGGGTTGCAGATGTTTACCGAGGTCTTTACCACCTTCAACATCCAGGGCGGCGCGAACAACCAGGCGCTGACCCCGGTGCTCTACCTCTACCGCGAGGCATTCGACCAATCCAATATCGGCTACGCTTCGTCTTTGGGCCTGGTGCTGGCGATCATGATCGCGGGGCTGACGATGCTCCAGTTCCGCATCTTCCCCAGCGAAGAGTAAAGGAGCCGAGCCGTATGTCTAATGGCAAACGCATTAACTGGACCGAGATCATCTGCTTTACTCTGCTCGCGCTGGGGGCGGCGCTGGTGCTGTACCCGTTCTTCTACATGGCGATGAACTCGGTCAAACCGGGGCGCGAGATCCTCCACAACCCCACCGCCTTACCGTCTGAGATCACTTTCTCCGGTTACCAGGCGGTGTTTGGTGAGTTGGACATCATGCGGCTGTTTCGCAACTCGATATTCCTTGCCGGGTCGATCACGCTGATTAACACGACCTTTAGCGCGCTGGCGGCGTATGCTTTCGCCAAGATCCCGTTTCCGGGCCGCCGGCACCTGTTCGCTTACATGCTCTCGACCATGATGATCCCCGGCGTGCTGTTTCTCATCCCCACTTACGTCATCATTTACAACATCGGCTGGGTCGGGCACTTCGAGGCGCTCATCATCCCGTCGGCGGTCAGTGTGTACAATATCTTTTTGCTCCGCCAGTTTATGGTGACCATCCCCGACCAGATCGTCGAATCGGCGCGGATCGACGGCGCAAGCGAACTGCGAATCTTCCTCGGCATTGTGCTGCCGCTCTCGCGCCCGGCGCTGGCGACGGTTGCGATCCTGGGTTTTATGGGCAGTTGGAACGACTTTTTCGGCCCGCTGCTCTACCTCAACCAGCCCGAAAACTGGACCGTGCAACTGGGGTTGCAAATGTTTAGGGGAACGGTTCCCGGCGAGAACGCACAAGAAATTTGGGCCGCCACCACGCTCATCACGCTGCCGCTCATCGTGCTGTACTTCGTCTTACAAGAGCAGTTCGTCAAAGCTTTTGCGAACGTCTCGCTGGAGAAGTAGCGATGACCGCATCATTACCCCAAGTATCCGAAGCGCCGGACCGGTCCGGCCGGCGGCAAGCCGTCTACATCGTCGCCGGCAGCATGATCCTTTTTGTTATCACTTACTGCCTTGCCTGGCTGAGCGCCTACAACCTGACCCGCGCTTTCATGTCGGACGCCGAAGCGACCCTTGCGCGCGGCGATTACCTCGCCGCCATGATGGGCTACGACGAGTTCGACGAAGCACAGCGGCGAAACGTCTTTCGCGGGGGATACGCGCAGGTCGTCAACATCTGGGCCGACGATTACGCCTGGCCCGTCCCGGCTGAGGTCGAGCGCGCCCGCGCCCGCATCGACGAGATCATCAACGAGAAGCTCACCCTCGACGAGGCGGAGTATTTTGTCCAACGCAATATCGGGCGCAGCAACCTGTACCTGGGGCGGGTGTACCTGCGCCTGGGCGAATTATACGAGGAAGCCGGCGACGCCCGGACCGCCGAAGATATCTACGAAGAAGTGACCGAGTTCTTCTCTCAGGAACCTGACTTAGTGACCAGGGCGCAGACACACCTTGATCGACTTCACCAGACGGAAGAGTAACCATGCCGACTGAATACGAACAACTTGCGACGAAGTACGGGCATTTCAGCGCGGACGGGAAAGCCTTTGTCGTCACGCGCGCCGATACGCCGATGCCGTGGGTCAACGTGATCTCGAACGGCGATTATGGCTTTGTGGTGTCGCAGGCCGGCAGCGGCTATAGCTGGCGCACCCACGCCAGTATGAACCGCATCACCCGCTGGTCGCAGGACCTTATCCGTGACGATTGGGGCAAGTACCTGTACCTCCGCGACGCGGCAAGCGGCGCTTACTGGTCGCCCACCTACCAGCCGTGCGGGTCGGCGCTCGAAGGCTACACCGTCACGCACGGTATGGGGTACACCCGCTTCGAGGGCGCGCACGACGGGATACCCAGCCGGCTGACGCAGTTCGTGCCGCTCGATGCGCCGTGCGAGGTCTGGATGCTGCGCCTGCGCAACACGACCGACCGCCCGCGCCGGCTGCAAATCTTCTCGTACTTCGAGTGGCTGCTGGGCAGCGCCCCGGATTGGCACCGAGAATTCCACCGCGTGTTTATCCAAACGCAGATGGACGCGGAACGGCAGGTCATGCTGGCGCACAAGGTACTGTGGGAGCTGCCGGGCACGCACTGGAATCACGCCTGGGAATACGTGGCGTTTCACGGCTGTTCGGAGCCGGTCGCCGGGTTCGACGGCGACAAGCGCGCGTTCGTGGGGCGCCACGGCAGTCTGTGCGCGCCGGCGGCGCTTGCGACCGGGCAATCTCAACAGACCCAGGGCCGCTACGGCGACGCCATCGGCAGCCTGCAAACCCAAGTCGAACTCGCGCCGGGCGAAGCGCGCGACATCGTGTTCGTGCTCGGCGCCGCCGGCGACGAAGCGCAAGCCTATGAGCTAAGCGCGCGATACTGCAACGTCGAAGCCGCCCAAAGCGCGCTCGACGCGGTGCGCAGTCACTGGGAGGCGCTGACCGGGCGGCTGCGGGTCGCGTCGCCGGACCCGGCGATTGACGTGCTGGCTAACGGGTGGCTGAGCTACCAGGCGATTGCATGCCGGCTCTGGGGGCGCACGGCGTACTACCAGACCGGCGGCGCTTACGGGTTCCGGGACCAGTTGCAAGACAGCCTCGTGTGGCTGCTGCTGGACCTGCCGGAGCGCACCCTAGACCAGATACGCTTGCACGCCTCCCACCAATACCAAGCGGGTATCGTGCTGCACTGGTGGCACCCGATTGCAGAAACCGGGCTGCAATCCAACTACAGCGACGACCTGCTGTGGCTGCCATGCGTGACGGCGGCGTACATCCACGAGACGGGCGACGCGGCGTGCCTTGACGAGATCATCCCGTTCCACGACGGCGGGACGGCGACGCTCCGCGAGCACTGCTTGCGGGCGGTCCGGGTCGCGCTGACGCGCCGCTCCGAGCGCGGCCTGCCCTTGATCCTGTCCGGCGACTGGAACGACGGCATGAATGCGGTCGGCGGGCAGGGACGCGGCGAAAGCGTCTGGATGGCGCACTTCCTTTCGTATGTCATCGACGAGTTTGGGGCGTTGGACGATGCCACCGGCGCCGAGTTCCGCGCCGCCGGCGCCGAGCTTCGGGCGGCGCTCGACGCCCACGCCTGGGACGGCGCGTGGTTCACGCGCGCCACGACCGACGCCGGTAAAGTGCTGGGGACTTGCCGGGCCGACGAGGGCAAAATCTTTCTGAATGCGCAGACCTGGGCCGTCATCGGCAAGACCGCCGGCGGCGCGCGCCTGCGCCAGGCGATGGACTCGGCGCGCCAATACCTGTACCAGGACTACGGCGCGCTGCTATTCTGGCCGGCCTACAGCACGTCCGATTCTGAGATCGGCTACCTGACGCGCTACGCGCCGGGGATACGCGAAAACGGCGGGGTATACGTTCATGCGGCGTGCTGGGCGGTGTGGGCGGAGCGCGAGCTTAACGGCGTCGATGCGGCGTATGATCTATGGCGGCGGTTCTGCCCGCCGGTGCGCAGCGCTTCCGACGCCGATGCTTACGCTGCCGAGCCTTACGTCATGCCGGGCAATGTCAGCGGGCCGCAGTCCCCGACGCCCGGCCAGGCCGGTTGGACGTGGTATACCGGCAGCGCACAGTGGTACTTGCGCGTGCTCGTCGAGAGCGTCTTGGGCATCCGCGCCCGGCGCGCGGGGCTAGAGGTTCGCCCGGCTCTGCCGGCGGGAT
The DNA here is from genome assembly GCA_016927535.1 of Anaerolineae bacterium. GTDB lineage: Bacteria > Chloroflexota > Anaerolineae > Aggregatilineales > JAFGMM01 > JAFGMM01. The sequence continues at coordinate 12,090 of JAFGMM010000283.1, read as the reverse complement.
GGCAAGGTTACCGGGTGCACCGGCGCTTCCGCCGGGCCGAATATATCATTCACGTCGAGCGCGATAGTACGCTCGCCGCGCCGCGCATCTTGATAGACGGCGAACCGTGGGAAGGCGATATTTTGCCCGTCGCGCCCCCCGGTGCGTCGCCGTCTGTCGAAATCGCCGTCCCATAGAGCGGCAGGTCGCGTCAAAATCCAGCACGTCTGTAGTTGCCGTTGCGTTTTTCTTATCTAATAGTTCGTTTAGCCGGCGCCGGCAGGCTGTGCGTTTGCGCGCGGAGCCGGATGTCTACGGCTTGACCGCGCAGCGCCGGGATGGTCCTCAACGCCGCTTCCAGAGCCGGCAGCATGCCGGCGTTCTCGACGACCTGCACGCACAGGCTAAGCGCGCCGCCGTCTCTGCCCGCCGACCAGGTCGCGTCGAAATCCAGCACGCCTTCGACCGAAAAGAGCGCTTCGTCCAGGTGCGCCATCGTCAAATCGTGATCCTTATTCACGTGGACGATGCCGTCTAATCGATATCTGACGCGCTCCAGGGTCTTGAGAACGGTCCCGCAGGGACACGCGCCGGGGATAAAACGGCTGATATCGCCGGTCCGGTAGCGCACCAGCGGCATCCCTTCGCGCGTGAGCGTGGTAAAGACGACCTCCCCGGCTTCGCCTTCCGCGGCCGGCGCGCCGGTCGCCGGGTCGATGATCTCGACGTACAGGTCGGCCTCGCGCAGGTGGTAGCCGCGCCGCGCCGCGCACTCGACCCCGCCGCCTAACCCCATCTCGGTCATGCCGTAGTGATTGTAGACCACGCAGCCCCAGGCGCGTTCCACCGCGCGCACGATGGCTTGCGGGACGTGATCGGTGGTCAGCAGCACGCTTTTCAGTTGCAGGGCCGGGAAACCACCCGGCGGCTCGCTCCGCACCAGCGCCAATACTTGCACCGGGATACCGACGACGCCGTTCGCCCTCTCGCGGCGCAAAACGCGCAGCGCCTCCGCCGCATCCCGCACCACGCCGTACCGGATGCCTTCCGCGCCAAGCCGCGCCAATGCAACGGCGAGCAGGTCGCCGACGCTGCCCGGTCGCTCGCAGGGGAGAAGAATCAGCACGCGGTCGCCGGGGTCCGTGAACGTGGACATACCGACCCGGAAGAAGTCAATCGTAAGCTCCTGGTCGGCGCGGGTAAAATACAAGCGCTTGGGCGGGCCGGTGGTGCCGGAGGTGTCGAGCGTTACCACGCGGTGAATGTCGCTCTGCGAGACGCACAGAAAACGCAGCGCCTCCCGGCGGATGTCTTCGGCGGTGGTGAAAGGAAACGCGCGCAGTTCGTCCAGGCCGGATATCTCGCCGGGCAGGCCGGCCAGGTGCGCGCGGTAAAACGGGCTTCTTTGGCAGCGCCGCAGCGTGTCGCATATCCGCTCGACCTGGTACGCCTCGAGGCGCGACCGGGTGAGCGGCGCGTCCGCGCCGCCGATTTTACGCGCGATCCAGGGTTCCAGGGGCGTAAGCAGCGTCACGATCTCGACCTCGATACAGAGCGCGTCCCTGCCGGTCGGTCAAGTTATACGCGCAGAAGGGGATGATGCGACCGTCCGGGCTGACGGTGTGGATGCAGCAGTCCCGCAGGCGCGCCAGGTCCAGTGTCCAGGCGTCCTGGAAGGCCATCCCCGAAATGCAGAACGCATGGGTTTTGGCGCGCTGAAGAAACACATCCCACCCGCCCAGGCTGGGGCCGCCCGGCGCTACAGTGATTTCGCCGGGCGCGATCCAGTTTTGCGCCACGAAGTCGCGCGCTTTCGCCGCGCCGGCTGCGGCGCTCTCCGCTTCCGGTTCGCAGGCGCAGGCGCGCGGCTGCGGCTGCGTCCAGGATATCAACTCGCCGTCCGGCATCAGTACAAAGTTGCCGTGGAACGAGCAACGCGCGTTCTCGCAGCCGGGCGGCCCGAAGCATTCCCGTCTTATCTTGCCGCCGGTCTGCGCTTCGATGGCGCGGATTACCTCCGGGATCGTTACTCGCCCGTCGTCGCGCGGCGGCGTCGGATAGCGCCCAAAATAACTGACCGGCTGGAAATGCACGCCGCGCACGGTAGGCAGCCGGTCGAGCGCAAAGGCGATGATCGCGCCGACGTTGTGCAGGTTCACGCCCGGCGTCAGCGTCGGGACCAGGATCACGCCGGTGTGGTGCGCCGCGCATTGTTCAATCGCGGCGATCTTCTGGGCCAGCAGGCCGCGCCCGCGCAGCCGCCGGTAAATCGCGTCTTCAACGCCGTCGAATTGCAGAAATACCGACGACAGCCCGGCATCGACCAGCGCGCCGAGATACCCCGGCTCTTGTGCAAAGCGCAGCCCGTTAGTGTTGACCTGGATAAAGCCGAAGCCCAGCGCGCGCCCCATCTGGATGATCTCCGGGAGGTCGTCGCGCAGCGTCGGCTCGCCGCCGGAAAGCTGGATGTTGTACGGGCCGCCGGCCTCCAGCAGACGCCGGTACCACCCCTCGATGACCGCAAGCGGCGGGTCGGGCGGCGCGCCGCTCCCGGCGTCCCCGGAGGCCGCGAAGCACACCGGGCATCTCAGGTTGCAGCGCTGCGTCACCTCCAGCAGCGCGGTGCAGGTCTGCTGGCGGTGCTCCGGGCACAGGCCGCAGTCGAACGGGCAGCCGCGCTCGACCGGGGTAAACGGGCGCTGCGGGTAGGCGGGCGTTTTGGGCCGCGTCCAGCCGGCGTATCCAGGCGCTTCGCCGCCGCGCCAGATGACCGCTTCAAATGCACCGTGCTCCGGGCAGGTCTTGCGCAGGTAGACGCCGCCGTCGCGCTGCACGTGCTCGGCGGGGATGCGCGCCAGGCACTCCGGGCAGACGCTCTCGGTTGCGCCCAGGATTTGCGTCATGCGCCGGTTTCGCCTTCTATAAATCCGTTACCGGCCAGCAGGGTTTGCACCTTCTCGTAGGTCCCAACCACAATCGCCGGGCAGCGCGACTTGGTGTTATTCTGGTCGCCTTCCAGGATGTCGTTGCACCGGATGCCGTTGTACTGCTCGCCGTATTCCGCCTTGAACCAGGCGACGAGGTCCTGTACCATGAAGTCCAGCCGGGGATCGTCCTTTTCTTCGGGCAACCCCTTACCGGCGTACAGCCCCAGCAGACAAGCGCCGCCGGTCAGCGCGCCGCACACATCGCCGGAAAAGCCCAGCCCCCCGGCCAGGCCGCGCGTCGCGCGCACCAAGTCCGGGTTAGACTTCCCCAAGTCCTCCAGCCCCATGCTGACGAGAATCTGGCTGCAAAAGAATCCTTGCTTCTTGAGTTCCATCATGCGCATCAGTTCTTCCATGTGGCTTAACCTCTGGGTTAGCTCCGCAAAATGCCATGGCACGAATTTTTCGCTTTTGGCGCTCCCCCTCACCCCCTACCCCCCTCTCCCACAAGGGGAGAGGGGGAATCAGAGCCGCTGTACGGCGCTTTTGGCTCCCTTTCCCCCCTTGTGGGGCGCTACGCAGAGGGGTGGGGATAGGGGGGATGTGTTACCGCTACCCTCTGTCTGTATGCTTGGCTGCAATCAGCAAAAAATAACCCGGCTTGACCCGCGCCAGGGTTTGTTGAACCGCGCCGGCGGGTATATCGTCCTGGATCACCTGCCGCCAGAAATCCACCATCGAGCCGTGCATCATGATGATCTGCGCCGCGAGCCGCCGGAGCGCCGGCGAGTGATCCTCCCACAGCACAACCCGGAAGCCGGCCCGTTCCACCTTCTCGACGAGCCAATCGCGCGGCATGGCGCGGCCCAGGCAGCACACCAGCGGCAGCCGCCGCGCCTCCGCGAGTCCATCCGGGCTGCGCGCATAGATATCGCTCACGATGAGCGCCCCGCCCGCGCGCAGCACGCGGTTAAATTCGCCGAGCGCCGCGCCGGTGTCCGCCATCAGCGAAAGGCAGCACTCGGCCAACAACGCATCGAAACCGCCCAGCGCAAAGGGCAACGCCTCGCCGCGCGCGCCGCACAGCCGCAGCCCCGGCGCGCGCCGCTTGCCCGACTCTAAGAGCAGCCGGGAAGGGTCGATGCCTACCGCCTCGAAGCCGCGCGCATGACACAAGCGCTCGACCGTCGCGCCGGCGCCGCAGCCCACGTCCAGCACACGCGCGCCGGCCGGCAGCGCGCAGTGATCCAGCGCCCGTTCGGTGAGCGCCAGGCCGCCGGGCCGGATGGCGTCGCCGGTAACCTGGCGAATCGCCGCTTGCTCGTAGACGCGCGTTACACTCATGTGTCTATTTGTCTATTTGTTTATTTGTCTTCTAAGGTCTTCTCGACCTCCGCCATTTTGCCCAGCGCCAACATTTCCGGCACATAGACTTGCCCGCATTCCGGGCAGACCGGCAGGTCTACCGGGAAGCTGCTGTCCATGTACGAAACGCTGACCTTGCGGATTTCCATCGGGCGGTCGCACCGGGCGCACTGCCACTTTTCGGCGCCTTCGAGATCGGGCTTTTTACTCATCCTTCGTCTCCTCGGCGACCTCCATGCGGTGACTGTAGGCATTGAAAACGGCGTAATGATCCCCCTCCGGGCGATATTCCACCCAGTACGTGACGGCGGCGGGGCGGTAGTGCGCCAGGAAGCGCCCGGTGTCGGTATTGAGCAGCCGGCGGCCCGTCCGTTCGGCAAAGGCGATCACCTGCTGGATGTCTTCGACCAGGATCAGCCGGTCTTCCAGGCGCGCCTGCACCGCCTCTGCCACGTCGAGCTTGATCGACTCGTAGCCCTCTTGCGCCGTGGTCACATCTTCCCCCCACACTTCCCTTAGCATCTCACGTTTGAGCCGGGCGCGGTTCTCGTGCCGCTGCGAATAGCCCGGCCCGCGTCCTGCCGCCGCTGCGTCGTCGCCCCGGCCAAAGATCAGGTCCAGCAGGTGAAAGGTGGGCTTGCCCTGCGCGGCGAAGAAATCGCGGCAGACGGCGCAGTAGGTCACGTAATCCGCCCGGCTTTCGTTGATGCGCCGCTCGATCACCGCCCGCGCCAGCTCACGGTCGGCGAATCCCATCAGCCCGCCGTAGCTGCAACAGGTTGTCTTCTCGCGGCTCAGCGGCAGCTCTTCGATCCGGTAGCCCAGCCGCCGGATGATGCGCCGCGCGCCGTCCTGCATCGCGCGCTCGTAGCGGGCGGTGCAGGGGTCATGGACGGCGAGCGTCCGGGACGCCGGCTGCGCCGCTTGAACGGGCAGCCCAACCCGGTCGAGCAGATCCCACAGGGATATTAACTCGATATCGGGCGCGTGCGTCTTAAACACCTGGCAGCAGCTCGAACAGGCCAGCGCCAGCTTAGGCCGGCCCAGCGCCGCGTGCTGCGCCCGGAAGCGTTCCATCGTTTCCTCAAAGAGGTCCTTTCGTCCGGCCCACTCGGCGGGCGCGCCGCAGCAGCCCAGCGCCAAGCCCACGCCCCCCTCCAGCGCCTCCCGCAAGTGTGCATACAGCGCCTTCACGTCGCCGGGGCGCGACGCGGCAAGCTGGCAGCCGGGGAAGAACAGGTATGCGCTCGCATCCGTCCCCGGCGCGTGGCGCGCCATTGCAAATTGATCGCCGTTGCTGAAGGCCATATCGCGCAGCGCGAACTCGTGCGTCGAGGGCGGCATCCGGCCCTGCGCGACCATCACCTGGCGCGCCTGCCGGCACAGCGCACCCATATCAAAATCGGTCGGGCACACCTCGGCGCAGAGGCCGCACAGCGCGCACGAGTTGATAAAGGTGTTGGCGTGGCGCTCGCCCATCACAATCGAAAGGTTATTGTAGATGGTCCGCGCGTACTGCTTCGGGTAGCCGTCGTAGCGGGCCAGGTATTCGCAGACCTTGACGCACTCCAGGCATTCGCAATGGATGCAGCGCCGCGCCTCCTCAGTCGCCTGGTCCCGGCTGTAGCCCGCGCGCGCGTCGGGCAGCGGCACGGCGCGCGCCGGCGCGATGCCTTCGGTGCTGGTGTAAAGCGTTGTGGTGTAAGCGCCCTCGTGCTGCCGGGACGCGGTGAGGGAGACGTTTTGCAGGCAGCGATCAATCGATATCGCCGCGCGCCGGCCGTCGGCGATTGACGTGATCGGCGACCATGCCTCCGAGCCGGCGCGGGCGAAGACTCCGGCGCGGGCAGTCTCGCAGGTCAGGGGATCTACCGCGTCGCCGCGCACTGCGCCTGTGCTGATGTAGACTGCATCGAACGAGTCGCGCAGCGCAGGGGCGTCTTCCACCGCCGCGCCGAGACGCACTTCCAGGCCGGGCGTCGCCAAGACTGTGGCCGCAAAGTCGCGCTCGATGATATGGCGCGGCAGCGCATCCTCCGCGACCTCCCATAGACGACCGCCGAGGCGCTGCGCGGCCTCGAACACGACGACCGCCCAACCCTTGCGCGCCAGGTCGAAGGCCGCGGTTAGCCCGCTCAAGCCGCCGCCCACGACCGCGACTCGCTTGCCGCGCGCCGGCAGCGGCTTTACCGGGGCGCGCGGCGCATCGCCGGCCAGCGCGACGCACGCCTGCTCCAGCGCGCGGATGGCGATGGGGTCGCCGATCTCACCGCGTGTGCACACGGCGCGGCAGGGCTGGTCGCACACGCGGCTGATGATCGCCGGGAAGGGCACCGTTTTGCTGAACGTCTGGTACGCCGCCGCGAAGTCGCCCGCGCCGATCTGCGCCAGCATCGCGCGGGCGTCCACGTGCACCGGGCAGCCGGCCTGGCACGGCGGCGCTTGCTCCTGGATGCAGCGCGCTTCGAGCGCACGCAGCCCCTTTTGGTCGATAAAGTTGGTCATGACAAATGCATCGCTTTGGTAAGTAGAAGTGAGCGGCGTCAACCGCGCCGCTCACCGATTTTACCGTATCTGTTGTCGTGTACTACTTGCCGCCGTTCATCGCCGCCAGCACCTTCTCCGGGCGGGCCGGCAGATGCCGGACGCGCGCGCCGGTCGCGTTGTTGATGGCGTTGACGATGGCGACGTGCGGCGAGGTCAGGGGCAGCTCGCCCACGCCCGCCGCGCCAAACGGCCCGTGTTCGCGCGGGGTTTCAACATAGATGATCTCGAAGTCATCCGGGATGTCGCGGATGTAGGGGACGCCCGCGCCGAGCATGGTGCTGTGCTTGTGGATGTCCTCGAAGTCTTCGCTGAGCGCCAGGCCGATGCCCTGCGCGACCCCGCCGTAGATCTGCCCATCGACCACGAGCTTGTTATTGATCTTGCCGATATCGGCGACCACCGTGAACTTCTCGACCGTGGTCTTGCCGGTCTTGACCTCGACATCCACCTCGGCCATGAAGACGCCGTACATGTAGACGGCGAAGGGCGCGCCCTGGGCGTTGGCGTCGCAGTTGGTGTTCATCGAGGCGGTCCATTTGCCCTCGTAGCGCAGCGGGAGGTTTTCGGCGACCATCTCCGCGTAGGTGCGGAAGCCGCCGTCCGGCTTCTTCATCGCCTCGATCAGGTTCTCGCAGGCGACGCGAATGGCGTTGCCGGTCATCACCTGGCTGCGGCTGCCGCCGGAAGGACCGCTGTTGGGCACGCGCGCCGTGTCGTTCATCACCAGCTTGATCTGCTCCGGCGCGATTTCCAGCGGCAAGAGCGCCTGGTGCGCCGTGCCGAGCGTGCCCATATCGGCGCCCTGGCCGTGATCTTGCCAGGTATTGTAAATGGTGACGCCTTCCCCGGTCAGTTCGGCCCAGGCTTCCGCGCCGTCGGCGCCGTCCAGGCCGCACCCGTAGATGCCGATGGCGACTCCCACCCCTTTCTTGTGCTCGGCGGTAGAGTTCGCCTTGGCGCGTTTGATCGCTTCCTGGTACTTGGGCCGCAGGAGGTCGATCATCTCAGGGAAGCTGTACACTTCCGGCGCTTGCCCGGTAGGGGTGGTCGCGCCGGGGCGGTAGACATTCTTATAGCGCAGTTCGAGCGGGTCCACGCCCATCTTCTCGGCCAGTTCATCCATCAGGCTCTCGGAGGCCAGGAAAGCCTGCGGCGAGCCGTAAGCGCGGAAGGCCGACCCCCAAGCGTGGTTGGTGCAGACGGTGCGGCCCATGCCCCGGATGTTGGGGATGTTGTAGCCGGCGCCCATGTACTGCGCGCCGCGCAGGGTGAGCAGGTCGCCGAACTCGGAGTAGGGGCCGTGGTCTACCGACCAATCGCTTTCCATCGCAATCAGCTTGCCGTCTGCGTCCGCGCCGAATTTGAGTTTCATGAAGAAGGGCGAGCGCTTGCCGGTGTAGGTCATGTGCTGGTGGTAGTTGTAGCGCAAAGAGACCGGTCGCCCGGTCGCCATCGCCGCAACCCCCAGCAGCGCTTCCATCGTCGGGCTGAACTTGTAGCCGAAGGTAGCGCCGGCCGGGTTCTGCACCAGGCGCAGCTTTGCCGGCTCGATGCCCAGGCCGGGCGCGATCATCGCGTGGTGCAGGTACAGGCCGATGCTCTTGGAGTGAATGGTCAGGCGGTCTTCCTCGTCGAAGTAGGCGAACCCGACGTCCGGCTCAACCGTCAGGTGGGGTTGGCGCTGGAGGTAGTACTCGCCTTCGACGACGTAGGCGGCCTTTTCCATCAACGGGCCGGTTTCCTCGCCTTTGGCGATGCGCTGCTCGTAATAAACGTTGGGGGTGCCGGGGTGAATTTCGATGGCGTCCTCGGCCATCGCCGCCGGCGCGCTCATGTAAGCCGGAAGTTCTTCCAATTTCACGACCACTTTGTCCGCCGCCGCGCGCGCGTTGGCTTCGGTGTCGGCGCAGACGATGGCGATGGCGTCGCCGTACTGGAAGACCTTCTCGTCGCAGAGGATGGGGCGATCCCAGCCGTCGCCCTTGTTGGTCGGGAAGGTAATCAGCCCGGTGATGCGGTTCTTGCCCTTGACGTCCTTGTGGGTCAGCACGGCGTAGACGCCGGGCATCTTCGCCGCTTCGGACGTGTCGATAGAGAGAATGTTGGCGTGCGAGACTTTGGCCTGCACCAACGCCAGCCGCAGCGTATTTGTCGGCATTTTCAAGCCCAGGTCCGAGCCGAAGTCGATGGTCCCGGTGACTTTGGCGACGGCGGTGGGGCGCGGGTACTTGCTACCCCAGATTGCGCCGCTGCCGCTGTACTCCAGTTCGGCTTCGGGCATCTCGCCGCGCATCACTTTAGCCGCGTCGATAACGGCGTCTACAAAGGGAATATACCCGTTGCAGCGGCAGACATTATGGTGTCTCTGGAACCAGGCGCGGATTTCCTCGCGGGTGGGATCGGGGTTCTCCTTGAGCAGCGCGTAGGCCGAGACGACAAAGCCCGGCACACAGAAGCCGCACTGCGCGACGCCGTGCAAAACAAATGCCTTCTGGATCGGGTGCATGTTCTCCGGCGCGCCGATGCCTTCGACGGTCAGGATTTCGGCGCCGTCGGGGATTTTGCTCATCTTGGTGATGCAGGCCAGCGTATACTTGCCGTCCACCAGCACGGCGCACGCGCCGCAGTGGCCGTCTTCACAGCCGTCTTTGGCGCCGGTTAGCAGCATTTGCCTGCGCACCACATCCATCAAGGTCATCTTGGGATCAGCGATAACGGTTCTGGGCAAACCGTTGACGGTTAGAGTCAGCTTTCTCATTCGTGCCTCCAATCTTTAGCGCAAAGTTGTGTAAAATAGGTGCGGGTTGTTTACGAGTATAAAATGGTTAAAAGTGTGTGTCAATTGATCTGACACACTTGATACACTTTGTGGGGATAGGATGCCTTCATTTCACGAAATTGCAGGGGCCATCCGGCAGCAGATTTTGAACGGCGCGCTCCGTCCGGGAGACGACCTCCCATCGGTGCGCGAGATGTCCGAACGTTGGGGATGTGCGCCCGGCACGGTACAGCGCGCCTACCGGGAACTGGCGCTCCAGGGGCTTGTCACGACCCAGGTCGGTCAGGGGAGCTGGGTCGCGCGGCAGACGGAGGATCACACCCCGCTGCGCCGCGCTACCCTGGTCAACCAAATCGAGGCGTTTATGCTGGACATCTTGGCAGGCGGGTACCGGCCGCCTGAGATTGAAGAGGCGACGCGCGAGGTGCTTGCCCGCTGGCAGGCGCGCGTCGGCGAACCGGCTAAGCCGCCGGGCCAGGTTCTACGCTTCGTCGGCAGCCACGACCCGACCATATCGCTTCTCGCCGGCCGCTTCGCCGGCCTGGTTCCCGGCGACAGCCTAAGGGTGACATTCGTGGGCAGCCTGGGTGGGTTAATTGCGCTGGCCCGGTACGGCGCAGATATTGCCGGGTGCCACCTGTGGGATAAGGAAACGGGCCTGTACAACAAGCCTTTCGTCCAACGCCTGCTGCCGGGGCGGCACGTGGCGCTGCTGACGCTGGCGCACCGCCGCCTGGGACTCATTGTACGGCGCGGTAATCCCGCCGGGGTCCGGGGTCTTGAAGACCTGGCGCGCCCTGACCTGCGCTTTGTCAACCGGCAGCGGGGCGCCGGGACGCGCGTCTGGCTGGACGCGCAGCTAGACGAACGCGGCATCGCACCGGAACAAATCGAAGGCTACGACGACGAAGTAAACACCCATCTCGAAGTCGCCGGGGCGGTCGCGGCGGGCCGCGCCGATGCCGGGTTGGGTGTGGAAGCGGCGGCGCTGGCCTATGGGCTGGATTTTGTCTTCGCCACGCTAGAACAGTATGACCTGGTGATCCCGGCGGAAGTCTGGGAACTGCCGGCCGTCCAGACGCTCTTGAGTTGGCTATCGACAGACGAAGCGAAGGCGGCAATTATGGAACTGGGCGGCTACGATACCCACCAGACCGGCAGGGTGGAATGGATCAACTGACGCCGCTGCGGACCTGGATAATCTCGGCGAGGATGCTGACGGCGATCTCGGCAGGGCTGCGCTCGCCCAGCGGCAATCCAATCGGCGCGTGGATGCGCGCCAACTGCGCCTCGTCCAGGCCGGCCTCCCGGAGCCGTTCGAGGCGCATCGCGTGGGAGCGCCGGCTCCCCAGCACGCCGACGTAGCGCGCGTCGCTGCCCAGCGCGATTTGTAAAGTCGGGTCATCGAACTTGGGATCGTGCGTCAAGCTCACCACGTAAGCAAAACGGTCTAGCGAGATGCGGGGCAGCGCTTTTTGCGGCCACTCCTGGATAAGGGTTTGCACGTGCGGGAAACGCTCCTCGGTGGCGAACGTCTTACGCGGGTCGATGAGAATGGTGTCGAAGCCGAGCAAGTTTGCCATAGCGATCAGCTTCTCGGCAATATGTACGGCTCCCACGACGACCAAGCGCGGCACCGGCGGGTACACGTCCAGGAAGAAATGCGCGCCGTCTTCCAGCGCAAACTCGCCGCCCTCCTCCCGGTCTAACTGCGCCAGCGCCGCGTCTTTGACGCGCCGCAGGTCTGCATCCAAGAGCGCCAGATCGCCCGCGCTGTGACCGTCCGGGAAAAAGATGCATTTGTGGTTGAGCAGGGGTTCGATCCCATCTAACACGGTCACGATCACGAAAGGGCGGCGCGCTTCGAGCGCCTCCATCAAAGGGGTATAGATGCCGTCGAACGCCTGCGCCGGCTCGACGAACACCTTGATCGTGCCGCCGCAGGTCAGGCCGACGCCCCAGGCGTCGTCGTCCGTGACGCCAAAGGTCAGCAGGCGCGGCACACCGGACCGGATGACCTGGTAGCTCGTCTCAATGATCGCGCCTTCGACGCAGCCCGCGCTCACCGAGCCGGCGACTTTCCCGCTGAGGGTCGTCGCCAATTTAGCGCCTACCGGCCTGGGCGATGACCGCCATGTTTCGACCACCGTCGCCAGGGCGATAGACTCTTGCTGGGACCGCCAGTCTGATAGGGTGGTAAAGATTTCGTCCATAGCTCACCGATCGCTCATCAAGGTAAATGTACCGGGTGCGAGTCTGAGGTTGGCCGGGCGTACTTTCCCAGCACTGCCGGATTTTGTGGTTTGAGGAATCGCGCTACGTTTTTCGTAGCTCCGCCGCCTTATGGACTTTGAAAAAATAATCAGGTAATGGGTACAATTTTTGTCAAACCGCCACATCTGGGGATAGGGGCGGGTTTGAAACCCGCCCCATGCACATCAACTTAAGAATTTTGACCGTTTGTGCACCTGTTCCCCCTCTCCCCAAACCCCT
>JAFGMM010000282.1 GCA_016927535.1 Anaerolineae bacterium | reverse complement strand
TCGGTGAGGGCGGCATGGGTGCGGTGTGGATGGCCGACGACTTGCAGACCGGCCAGACGGTAGCGGTGAAGCAAATCCGCCCGGAACTGCTGACCTCCTCGCCCGAATACATCAAGCGCTTCGAGCGCGAAGCCGAGATGCTGCGCGAACTGGACCACCCGAACATCATCCGCGTGCTGGCGTTCTTCGAGGAAGCGGGGCAGCGCTGCCTGGTGATGCCCTTCCTGCCGGGCGGCTCGCTGAGCGCGCGGCTGGCGCGCGAGCGGCTCACGGTGCGCCAGGTGCGCGAGTTCGGCCTGGACTTGTGCGACGCGCTCACGCGGGCGCACAGTCTGGGCATCATCCACCGCGATTTGAAGCCCGACAACGTGTTGATTAATGACCGGGGCGACCTGGTGCTGACCGACTTCGGGGTCGCGCGGCTGCGCTCGGCCGGCACCGCCCTGACGCAAGAAGGGGCATTGGTGGGCAGCATCGGCTACGTCAGCCCGGAGATCTGCGAAGGCCGGGAGGCGACCGAGCGCTCGGATATCTGGAGCTTGGGCGTAGTCTTCTACGAGATGCTGGCCGGCCGCGCGCCCTTCGAGCGGGGCACGCTCTCGGCTACCCTGACGGCCATCCTCATGGAGCCGGCGCCGGATTTGCGGCGGCTTCGCCCGGATGTCCCGCTTGAGATGGTCGATTTGCTCGGCAGGATGCTGGAGAAAGACCCGGCCTACCGGATCGACAGCGTGCGCCAGGTGGCCGCCGCGCTGGAGCGTGTCCCGGACGACGCCGCTGCCTCGCCCGGCTTGACGACCGATTTCGATTGGCCCGCCGCGCCGCGCCGCGAGGTCGAAACCGAGACCGGGACCGGCGCGCCGGACTCGGACTACGTGCCTCCAAGCACGCCGCCTCCGATCACCCCGCGCCCGGCTACGCCGCCTCCCGCCGCGCCTGCCGCCCAATCGTCGCCATGGTTCCGGGCCGCCGTGCTGGTGCTTGTCACGACGTTCATCGTGACGTTGGCGCTGATCGTAGTAATCATCGTCGCCCGACCGGGCGCGCCGCCGCCACCCGCGCCCATCCCGACCCTGGAGCCGCTGGCCCCGCACCAACGGCTGCTGCTGGTGGCGGACTTCGAGCGGCTGGGCGGCGACGAAACCGCCGTGGGCCGGATCATCTCGGACCAGCTCGACCGCGCGTACCGCGTGCTGCCCAGTTCGCAGCCGGTGGCGGTGCGGCGCTACCCGGCGGTCATCGCCGGCGAGGAGGATGCGCGCACGGTGGGCCGGGAGTTGGGCGCGGACGTGGTGGTTTGGGGGACTTACTTCGGCGAGCGCATCGATGCGCGCCTGACGCCAATCGACATCCCGCCCGGCATCACGCTGCTGGAGGGGACGGCGCTGGCGCACATCCCGGAGATCAGCACCGGCGAGATCGACAAGTTGGTGTTCGTCAGCGGCCCGGTGCTGAACCAAACCTTGATGGCAAAGAACCATGCGGATATGGCGTCGATGGTGTACGTCTTGATGGCCGAGTGGCCGCGCCCGGCGGGAATCGAGGATTTCATCCCCGGCGACACCGCGCCCGCGTACTTGCTGCGCTATTATGCGCGCTACACTTCCGACAAAGAAGCCGCGCTCGACGCGATCAACACCGCCATCCGGCAGGAAAGCACGCTGCCGGCGCTGTTCCAGCTAAAGTCGGTGGTGCTTTCCAACCTGGAGCGCTACGACGAGGCGCTGGCGAGCGCCGAGACCAGCGCGCAGTTGGCGCCCGATTTGAGCGGAGCGGTGATGATGACCTGCGTGATTCGCCTGGCGCGCGCCGAGTACGCCGCCGCCGTGGCGGCATGCGAACGCACCTACGAGGTGGAGCCGGGTTGGTATTCGGCGATGCTGCTCGGCATGGCGTACTTCTATCAAAATCGCATCGATGCGGCGCTCGAAGCCGCGCAGAACGCCGTCGCCGACGCGCCGGTGTCGGGCTACCCTTACAGTGTGCTGGCGCTGGCCCAGGCGCGGTTGGGCCGGCTCGACGCGAGCTTTGCGACCTTCCGCGAATTGATCGATCTGTTCCCCGACTCGAAGGCCGGCACGCGCATCACCGAAAGCTTCGTCGGCGCGTGGGATGCGACGCTGGCTTACGACGCGGTGTACCCGCTCATGCAGGGGCGCTATGACGAAGCGTTGGCGATCCTGGAGCCGGACGAAGCCGCGCCCGACGCGAGCTTGACGGCTTTCCTGGCCGGGTTGGTCTACTGCATGACCGGCGACGACGCGGCGGCGGAGGCGTCCTATACCCGCGCGCTGGCGCAAAACGACGGGTTCGAGTTGGCGTACCTCCTGCGCGCCGAGGTGCGCCGTAACCAGGGCAACCTGGCGGGCGCGCTGGCCGACTTTGCGAAGGCGCAGGCACTTTCGACCGGCGCGGATTTCGACGCGCTGATCGAGCGGGGCACGGCGGGCGAGTTGAGCTGCAAGGACTACGCGCCCGGCGCGGCGGGCGAATAACGCGAATCTCCCCGGCGGCTCTGGTATAATGAAAGTAGATGTGCAGCGCAACAAGGACAAACCAAATCCCATGAGCGATACACTGCTTCACCAACGTTACCGCCTGGTCCGCGTGGCCGGCGAGGGCGGCATGGGCCAGGTGTGGGAGGCCGAGGATACCCAGACCGGTCAACCCGTTGCGATCAAGCAAATTCGCCCCGAATTGTTGGGGAGCCAGGCGCGCGCCGAGGAGTTCGAGCGGGAGGCCGAACGCCTCAACGCGCTGAACCACCCGAACATCCTGCCCGTGTTGGCCTTCTTCCAGGAAGAGCGTTATCACTATCACGTCGCGCCGTTCGTGGCCGATTGGCTGGTCGATTTCCAGGCGCAGCGCGCGCCTCTGCCGGTGGCGTGGGTGCGCCGGATCGGGCTGGAGGTGTGCACGGCGCTATCGGCGGCGCATGACCTGGGCATCTGCCACCACGATATTAAGCTCGCCAACGTCGCGCTTGGCGCGGACTTCACCCCGATCTTGACCGACTTCGGCCTGGCCCGCTTCAAGTTCAGCCACGACCTGACGCAGAACAAAGATATCGTCGGCAACGTCAGCCACATGAGTCCGGAGGTGTGCCGGGGCAAGAAGGGCGATCACCGCGCCGATATCTGGGGGCTGGGGCTGCTGCTCTACGAACTGCTGGCCGGCGTGCATCCCTTCTGGCATGCCAGTCTGCCGCTGATGGTGCGCGCCATCGTCACGGCCCCGCTGCCGCCGCTTGCGGCGCGCCGCCCGGACGCGCCCGGCGCGCTGGTGAATCTGATTGTTTCCATGCTGGAGAAAGACCCCGCCGGGCGCGTCGCCGATGTGCGCGCGGTCGCGGCGGCGCTGGACGCGCTGCCCGGCATCCCGGATGCGCCCTGGCCGCCGTCCGAGCGGTAGATATGCTTAAGATAGCGTAGATTTTTAATTACGATTATAGGTATTCGTGGTTATAATAGGGTTCAGCATGGGTTTGAAAGGCTGAACCGTGAGCGAGACCCTGGTCAAACAACGCTATCGTTTGCTCGCCTTTCTGGGCGAGGGCGGCACCGGCAAGGTCTGGAAGGCGGCGGATATCCAGACCGGCGCGGTCGTCGCCGTGAAGAAGATTCACCCGTCCATTGCGCGCGACGCGACCGAGTTCAAACGCTTCGAGCGCGAGGTGAGGCTGCTGGGCGCACTGAACCACCCGAACATCATGCGGGTGTTGGCGTTCTTCGAGGAGTGGCGGCGCTTCTACATGGTGATGCCTTTTCTGCCGGGCGGCTCGCTCTACGACCGGTTGCAGCGTGTGGGGCCGCTGCCTCTCGCGCATGTCTCTATGATCGGACTGGGCGTCGCGCGGGCGCTCAAAGAGGCGCACCGCCTGGGCGTCGTGCACCGCGACATCAAGCCGGAAAACATTCTGCTGGACGCCGACGACACCCCGGTGCTCACCGATTTCAGCTTTGCGCGCCACTGCGACGACACGCCGTTGACGCGCGCCGGCTTCGTGGTCGGCAGTGTGAGCCACCTCAGCCCGGAGGAGTGCCAGGGCGCCAGGGCCGACGAACGCTCGGATATCTGGCGGCTGGGCGTGGTTTTCTACGAGATGCTGGCCGGCTTTGCGCCCTTCGAGCGGCCGGCGCTCCAGGAGACGGTTACGGCGATCCTGACCGAGCCGCTGCCGCCGCTTGCGGAGCGCCGCCCCGACGCGCCGGTCGAACTGGTGTATCTGGTCGGCGCCATGTTGCAGAAAAACCCCAAGCAGCGCATCGGCAGCGCGCGCCAGGTGGCGACGGCGCTCAAGTATATCGGTACGCACACGCCCGGTGTGAGCGAGCCGGCAGCATAGGAGGGCTAGACATGAGCGAAACCCTGGTACACGAGCGCTATCGCCTGGTAGAACTCATCGGCAAGGGCGGCGTCGGCGAGGTCTGGAAGGCCGAAAACGTCAACACCGGCCAGACCGTCGCCATCAAGAAAATTCACCCGACCATCGCCCGCGACGAGGTGGGGCTTAAGCGCTTCGAGCGCGAGGCGAACCTGCTGCACCAACTCGACCACCCTAATATCATCCATGTGCTGGCGTTCTTCGAGGAGCGCGGGCACTATTACCTGGTGATGCAGTACATGTCGGGCGGTTCGCTCTATGAGTTGGTCCGGCATAAGGGCGCGCTGCCCATCCCGGAGGTGCGGCGTATCGGCTTGGGCGTGAGCAAGGGGCTGGCGCAGGCGCACCGGATGGGCATCGTCCACCGCGATATCAAGCTGGAGAATATTTTATTCGACGAGGATGACACCCCTGCCCTCACCGACTTCGGCTTTGCGCGCTACGAGGGCGGCACCGCGTTGACCAAGACCGGCTTCGTGGTGGGCACATTGAACTACCTCAGCCCGGAGGAGTGCCAGGGCTACCGGGCCGATGAGCGCTCCGATATCTGGCGGCTGGGCATCTTGTTTTACGAGATGCTCACCGGCGCGTCGCCGTTCGAGCGGCAGGGGCTTGAGCAGACCATCACGGCGATTCTGACCGAGCCGGTCCCGCCGCTGACCCAGTACCGCGCGGATATCCCCGGCGAACTGCTCAACCTGGTCGATGTTATGTTACAGAAAGACCCCGGTTACCGCATCTCCAGTGCGCGGCTGGTCGCCAGTGCGTTGAAGCTCGTCCCAGACACGGCGCGGCGCGGCTCGCTGGATGACCTGCGCCCGGTCGATGAGGCGGCGACCTCGTGAGCAGGGCGGGTTTCAAACCCGCCCCATATGCATCAACTTAAGCGCTTTTTTCCCCCTCTCCCCCGACCCCTCTCCCTCAAGGGGCGAGGG
>JAFGMM010000281.1 GCA_016927535.1 Anaerolineae bacterium | reverse complement strand
GGCTCCGGTCCCCCCTCTCCATGACATGGAGAGGGGGCTAGGGGGTGAGGTAAACCAAGTCATCAGTCAATATGTCACCACCACCGGAACGGGCAGCGCCCGTTTGTATACTCACTTTCGCCGGCGCTGGCGGCTGCTCGCGCCTCGTTTCACCTGTTCTTGCTTTACCGTCCGGCGTTCTTGCTGAATAATGCGATAGTGACAGTGCTTAAACTTCTTGCCGCTCCCGCACGGGCACGGATCGTTACGCCCCACGTTGTCCCACTTATCGGCGCGGACCGGTTCAGGCGGCGGGGCCGGCTGCTGCGCGCGGCGGCTGCCCCCGTCCGCCGGAGTAGCTGCCGCAGCCGTCGCAGCGGTCACCTCCGGGCGGTAGGCGCGCATCTGGCGCTGCGGCTGCGGCGCCGGCACCGGCCTCGGCTCGACCCGGTAGACCGTCTTGACAAACTGCTCTTGAATCTGCTCCAGCAGTTGCTCCCACATCGCGTGGGCCTCGCGCTTATACTCGACCAGCGGGTCGCGGTTGCCATACGCCATCAGCCCGATGCCTTCGCGCAGCACGTCCAGGTCGGTGAGGTGCTGCACCCAAAGCCGGTCTACCATCTGAAGCAGCACCCAGCGCTCCAGGTGACGCATGAACGGCTCGCCGCCGGCCGGCGGCTGGTCGGCGTTGAAGCGCGCTTCGCGTTCTTCGTAAACCTGCCGGGCAGCGCCGACGATCTGTTCGGTGATCTCCGCCGGCGCCATGTTCTCCCACGCCTCGGCGGTGATATCAGACGGCAGCGGAAAGATATTCGCCGCCGCGTAATGCAGCCCATCCAGGTCGGGTTCTTCGGCGCTCAAGAAAGCCTCCGCCAGCCCGGTCAGCTCGGCCTCGATCATGCGCATCACCCGGTCGCGCAGATCCACCGCCTCCAAGACCTCGCGGCGCTGCGCATAGATCACCTCGCGCTGTTTGTTCACCACATCGTCGTATTCCAGCACACGCTTGCGGATGTCGAAGTTGTAGCCCTCGACCCGCTTCTGGGCCTGCTCGATGGTCTTGCTCACCCAGCTATGCGTGATGGGCATCTCGTCCAGTTCGCCCCCGCTCATCCGGCTGACCGTGTTCATGTAGCCCTTGATGCGCTCGCCGCCGAAGCGCCGCATCAAGTCGTCCTCGAACGAGAGGTAAAACTGCGACGAGCCGGGGTCGCCCTGGCGGCCCGAACGCCCGCGCAGCTGGTTATCGATGCGGCGCGCTTCGTGGCGCTCGGTGCCCAGCACATGCAGCCCGCCTTGCGCAAGCACCCGCCGGCGATCCTCGGCGCACTCGGCTTCGGCTTCTTTCAGCGCAGCCTGCCACTGTTCGGGCGTTGCCTCGGTAATCTCAAGCCCCTGCTGGCGCAGCTTTTGCCGCGCCATGCCCTCCGGGTTGCCGCCCAGCAAGATATCCACACCGCGCCCGGCCATGTTGGTCGCAATCGTCACCGCGCCGGAGCGCCCGGCCTGCGCAATGATCCCGGCCTCGCGCTCGTGCTGCTTGGCGTTAAGCACCTGGTGCGGCACCCGCGCCCGCTCCAGCAGCCGCGCGAGACGCTCGGAGGTGTCAATCGACGCCGTGCCCACCAGCACCGGGCGTCCGGCCTCGTGCAGGCGCTTGATCTCGGCAACCGCCGCTTTGAACTTAACCGATTCGTTGAAGAAAACCAGGTCTTCTTTATCTTCGCGGATCACCGGCTCGTGCGTGGGGATGATCGTCACGTCCAGGTTATAGGTCTTCTCGAATTCCTCGCGCTCGGTAGCGGCGGTGCCGGTCATGCCGGCAAGCTTGTCGTACATGCGGAAGAAGTTCTGAAACGTGATGGTGGCAAGTGTGAGATTTTCGCGCCGGATCTCCACGCCCTCTTTCGCCTCGATGCTCTGGTGCAGCCCTTCGGAGTAGCGCCGCCCGTGCATCAGACGCCCGGTGAACTCATCGACGATGATGACCTGCCCGCCCTCGTCCACGATGTAATCGCGGTCGAGCTTATAGGCGACATTGGCGCGCAGTGCGTTGTCGAGATAGGGCGTCAGCTCTAAGAATTCTTCGGCGAAGATATAGCCATCGTCTTCGTTGTAGGTCGGGTCGTCCTGTTTGCTCTCCAGGAACGCCCGCACCCGCTGGTCGATCTCCGGCTCCCGGCGCAGTTCGGCCTCCACCTTCTCGATGCCCGCTTTGGTGAGCGTGACGTTGCGCATCTTCTCGTCGAAAACGTAATCGCCGTCCGGGTCCTCAAGCTCCACACTCTGCTCACTGCTGGGCTTGAGCTTCTTCACGATCCGGGCGAACAGCCGGTAATACGGCGAGGGCGGCTCGGCAGGGCCGGAGATGATAAGCGGCGTGCGCGCCTCGTCGATGAGGATATTGTCTACCTCGTCCACGATGGCGTAGTACAGTTCGCGCTGCACATATTGGCTCTTATCGCGCGCCATGTTGTCGCGCAGGTAGTCGAAACCGAATTCGTTATTCGTGCCGTAGGTAATATCGGCCTCATATGCCGCGCGGCGCGTGACCGGGAACAAATTTTGATAGTGCTCGTCATCCGAATTGTAAGCCGGGTCGAAGACAAACGACGCTTTGGTCGGGTCGGCGCCCTGGTTCTGAATGACGCCAACCGTCATCCCCAACCGGTGATAGACCGGTCCCATCCACTGCACACCGAACTTAGAGAGGTAGTCGTTAGGGGTCACCAGGTGCGCGCCCCGGCCCATCAGCGCGTTGAGGTAGAGCGCGAGAGTCGCGACCAGGGTCTTGCCTTCGCCGGTCTTCATCTCGGCGATCTTGCCCTGGTGCAGCACGATCCCGCCGATAAGCTGGACATCGTAATGGCGCAGCCGGATCGTGCGCCGCGCCGCCTCGCGCACGGCAGCGAACGCTTCGGGGAGCAGGTCGTCAAGGGCTTCATCCTGCGCCAGTCGCGTCTTGAACTCGGCAGTCTTGGCGCGCAGTTCGTCGTCGGTTAGACGTTGGAATTTTTCCTCCAGCGCGTTGATCTCGGCGACGACCTCGCGGTGGCGCACAAGCTCGCGCTCGTTGGGATCGCCGAAGACTACCTTCAAAACTTTTTGAAGCATAGAACCTCTATGTCACATACTCAAGAGAAATTCCGTAAAAATTATAACATAGTCGTGCCAGCGCAGAAACAGCCCGTGTTAGCGATTGGTTTTGTCCGCCGGCCCGGTTATACTCCCCCGGCGAACCCGATCAAAAGCGTCGGAGCAGCGTGCTTACCCGGATTATAGCCATGTTCAAATCTTACAAGGCAGGCGTGATCTTCAATTACCTGGTCCATCTGGGCGTGTTGGGCCTGTTTTTCTTTGCCATCCCCTCCGAATACCATCACGGCTGGTACTTCCACCACGGCGGCGACCAGGAAACGTATTACGAGCTTGGCGCGTCGCTGGCGGCGCTCGCGCCGGCGGCGAACAAGTTTCCGCTGGGGTTCCCGCTGCTGCTGGCGATTCCGATTGCGCTCTTCCGGCCGGCAGATTGGCAGGCGCTCGTCCCACTATTTGTGATTGTACACGCTTTTGTGTTGCACGGCTTGGCGCAACTGCTGCTCGGCGCGATCACGTTTCGCATGACGCGCAGCCGCCGCATCGCGTGGCTGGCCGTGCTGGTGTGGGTGCTGCTGCCGTTGATCTACTACATCGGGCTGGCGGTCGTGCACAGCCCGGCGCTCGCCGCCGAGCGCGCCTCCCATCTGGCCTGGGTGCAGATGCTCTCCGACCCGCCGGCGGCCTTCCTGACGCTGCTGGTCGTCTGGCTGTGGTTCAAAGGGAAAATCACCGCAGAGGACACAGAGAGCACAGAGAAAGAAAAAATCGGCCAACCCGGAACAGCGAGACAGGAACAGGAGTTTTCTGCAAATTCTTCTCCACTTCCTTTTCCTCTCCGTGCTCTCTGGGTCTCCGTGGTAAAAAATCTTCTCTCCTCAAGCCGCCCGACCTTGATATTGATGTTCGCCGCCGGCGCGCTGGGCGGCTTTCTCGGCATGGTGCGGCTGTCGGGCCTGCTCGCGCCGGCGGCGCTGGCCCTGCTGATGCTCTACCGGCGGCGCTGGCGCGAGACGCTGATGTTCGGCGCCGGTGCGCTGGTCGGCTTTGCGCCGCAACTGCTTTACAACGCGCACTTCTTCGGCTCGCCCTTCACCACCGGCTACCAGGCTTTCGAGGCGACGCCGGACGGCGCACCTGTGTTCAACCCGGCGTATTTGCTCGACGGCGCAGCGCTCGTCTGGCGGCGCGCGCCGCTGCTGGTGCTGGCCGGTGTGCCGCTGCTGGTGTTGGGCAGCCTGGCCGCGCTGGGATGGCTGTGGCGGCGCGACCACGACGGCGCGCTCGTCATCGGCGGCTGGGCGCTGAGCTATCTGATCTTCTACGGCTCGTACTACTATTCCTGGGAAGGCGCGCTCACCCGCCTGCTAATCCCGGCTTACCCGGCGCTGGCTGTTATGGCGGTGGGGTTCGCAGCGTGGGTGGGCGAGAAAATCACACGCCGCAGCCGCCGCCCAAGATATGGAAAACGGCCCAACTGAAGCTGGAGGCTAGGCCCACGGCCTCAGTCGGGAAGGCTTCTCAAATAACCTCTCACTCGTCGGCGTCGGGTTTCCGCTGACGCATGGCCCTTGCCCTGGCTTGCAGGTCGCCGAAAGGATCATCGCCGCCGGAGTCGGGCCGGTCAGGTTCCGACTCGGTTGAATCGGGCGGCGTTTCGGCGCCGGCGCGGCGTTCGCGTGCGGCTTTGGCCCTGGCCCGCGCCTCTTGAAATGCATCCGACTCGACAATCTGAATAACCTCTTTCTCCTTCTTCACCTGGTCGATTTCGATGCGCAGTTCCATAACCTGCTGCTTCAGGCGTTCCTCGCGCGCCTTGACCTCCTGCGCCATGCGGATGAAGACGCGCGCCAGCCGCCCGATATCACTTTCGCTCCGGGCGGTGCCTTCCAGCGGGACGGGATCGAAATGCGTGACATCCGCCTCGATGGATTCGGCGGCTTGCGTGAGGGCGCTCACGGGCCGCGCGATGCCCTGCGCCACCAGCACGGCCAGTGCAATAACGATCACGCCGACCGCGACGACGATGAGCGCGCTTTGCAGGGCCAGCCGGCGCAGCGGCGCGGTAAACTCGTCCTCAGATTTGTTCGCAGCGACGACCCATCTCAAATGCTGCATCATCGGCGCATATCCCACGATCTGCCGGGCAGTATCGCCGGCCTCATAGGAGGTCTGGCCCGGTTTATCCACCTGGATCATTTCGCCCAACTCCGGGATGCCCAGGCTCGGCACGGCGCAGTTTGTGAGATCGGCGGGGTCTGTACAACCTTCGAGCCGGAAACGCTGGCCGGCCCGCTCTTGGACTTCCCTCGATAAATCATCCACGCTGTGATAGAGCCAGTCGGTATTTTTGTGGCTAACGATCACGCCGTCCTGGTCGATCAAAAACGCATGGCCGGATTCGCCCAGTTCGATGTTATTGACGATATCCCAGATGGCCTCGCCCAAAATCTTGATGACGGCCACGCCGACGATTTCGCCTTTTTCGTCCAGGACGCTGGTCGAGAAGTAAAGCCCCAACTCGCCGCTGGTCTTGCCGACCAGGAAGTCGATATGATCTTCGCCCTGCATCCCGCGCTGGAAATATTCGCGGTTCGAGACCGAAAGGCCTTCGATGCTGGGCGCGTCGTCGATCTGCCGGGATATGGGAACCGAGCCATCGGTATCGACGAGATAGACATACTGGTAGGTCTCATTGGAGAACAAAGCATTATCCAAGGTTTCTGCCATCGAAGGCTTGAGACCATCGCGCGCATCAGACGGCGCAGCGAGAAACTTCACGGTCATCTCGTCGCCGGCGACCAGGGTCACAACGCCGTGGATATCAAACATCAATTGGTCGAGCCGGCTGGCCGTGTTCTTCGCCAAGAGTTGCAAATTGGCATACTCGGTGTCGCGCAAGCTGTACAGGCTGCCGACCAGGTTCAGCGCCGCGGTGACCGCCATCGGGATGAGCGCCGCAACCAGCAGGCTTAGGGTCAGCCGCACAATGATAGGCCAGTTTCGGGGGTTAAGCTGCTTCATCAAAACGTCTCTCTCGCAATATTTTTGTTTTGTGCAGACAAACCAGAATCTAACCCACAAGTGTCTAACCGACAAGCGCGCTTCGGTGCTACAATATCCGTGCAAAGCCCGGCTGTCTCTAGCTCTTGAGTAAACACCCATGCAAAGATTGAGTACGTTGATTCACAAGCTCATCGCGCTCCGAAACGAGCGCCAAATCGAAGTTACCCTGCTGGCGGTGTGCCCGAACTCGGTCGCCGTGCTCGAAGCGGCGGTCGTGGCGGCCCGGCGCAGCAACGCGCCGATGTTGTTTGCCGCCACGCTCAACCAAGTTGACCGCGACGGCGGCTACACGGGCTGGACGCAGCGCGCCTTCGTCGCAGTGCTGGCGGAGTATGCTCGCAAATATAACTGGGATGGACCGCTGTACCCCTGCCTGGATCACGGCGGGCAGTGGCTCAAGGATATGCACGCGATCAAGCGGCTGGACCTCGAAGCGACGACCGGGGAGGTCAAAGCATCGCTGACGGCCGCGCTGGAGGCCGGCTACAAGCTGCTCCACATCGACCCCACCGTGGACAAGACGCTCCCGCCCGGCGCGACCCTTTCGATTGACTTAGTGGTAGATCGCACGGTCGAACTGATCGTACACGCCGAAAGCGAACGGGCGCGGCTGGGGCTGCCGCCGGTCGATTACGAGGTCGGCACCGAGGAGGTGCACGGCGGGCTGGTGGACTACGCCAATTTCGAGCGCTTTTTGACGCGCCTGCGCGCGGAGCTGGCCGCGCGCGGTCTGCTCCATGCCTGGCCGTGCTTCATCGTCGCCAAAGTCGGCACCGATCTACACACCACATTCTTTGACCCGCAAACTGCCGCCCGCCTCTACGCGACCGTCGCCCCGCTCGGTTCGCTGATTAAGGGCCACTACACCGATTGGGTCGAGAACCCCGCCGATTACCCTGCGTCCGGCATGGGCGGCGCGAATGTTGGGCCGGAGTTCACCGCCGAAGAGTATCGGGCGCTGGCCGATCTGTGCGCCAAAGAACGCGCGCTTTGCCATGCCCGCGCCGGCGTGGCGCCGTCGGACTTCATGGCGGCGCTGGAGCAGGCGGTCGTCGATTCTGGACGCTGGCAGAAGTGGCTCCAGCCGGACGAATCGGGCTGCGACTTCGCCGATCTTTCACCGGACCGGCGCGACTGGCTGGCCCAGACCGGCGCGCGCTACGTCTGGACAGCGCCGGCGGTGGTCGAGGCGCGCGCCCGGCTCTACGACAACCTGCGCCCGGCGATGCCCGACCCGCATGGCTACGTCGTCGAGCGCGTCGCCGCAGCGATTGATCGCTACCTCACCGCCTTCAACTTGTTCGATTCGCTGACTCTGCTCGGCTAATCACAAAAGTACATTCGCGTCATTCGCGTTATTCGCGGTTAACCCTCAACCCGGCCAGCTCGCACGCCTGCGCCAGCGCCGGCTGGCCCGGAACGCCGCCCAGCGCAGTCGCGCAGAGCGCGCCGCACGCACAGCCCAACCGCAGCGCATCCGAAAGCGGCCAGCCGTGCAAATAGCCGTAGATAAAACCGGCGTCGAAGCTGTCGCCTGCGCCGGTCGTATCCACGACCTTAACCGGGAACGGCGCACACTGCACCGTCTTGGCTCCGGCGCGCGCCGTGGCCCCCGCGTCCCCCAACTTGACCGCTACTGTGCCGACCCCGCGCCCGGCCAACGCCTCCATCGCCGCGTCGATTCCCGTCACGCCGGCGATGCTCTGGAGTTCGTGCGCGTTGGGAAGGAACACGTCCACCTGCGGCAGCAGTTCCCCGATGCCGCCGTCCCATTGGCCGGTGGGGTCGAAATTAGTATCGAGCGAAGTGCTCGCGCCCAGCCGCCGCGCCTCGGCGAACAGGGCCGGCAGGCGCGGGCGCAGCCGGGGCAGCACGAAGTAGGAGCCGCTGTGTACGTGCCGCGTCCGGGCCAGGATATCGGCGGTGACGTGCGCCGCGTCGAAAGTGCCCAGCGTGCCCAGGTACGTCAGCATCGCGCGGTCATTGCCCCGGACCAGGTGAACGGTCAAGCCGGTCTTGACCGCCGGGTCTACCCGGACATACTGCGTGTCGATGCCCGCGCCGGTAAGCGCGCCGGTGAGAAAATGGCCGAAAGCGTCGTCGCCGACCGCGCCGGCAAAGGCGACGCGCAGCCCCAGTTTGGCCGCCTGGCACGCGAAGATGCCGGACGAGCCGCCGACCACCAGCGCCGCGTCATCGACCAGCTTTTCCTGCTGCTCAAACGCCGGGGTGATATCCTCTCCGATCAGGTTTAGGTCTACGTTCAGGTCGCCGACGACCAGCACGTCGTACTGCTTATGCATGGGCGCTCTCTTTCCAGACATGAGCCGTTTTGATTATACATGATTTTTTATGAGCATAAAATTGATTGAAAATGATTGAAATTGAACGAAACGCAAGTTAAAATGGAACGCAAAATATTATCCCCATGGAATTGAAAGGCGAAACCATTATGGCCGAACGCGGCGAATACACCCTCTCGGAAATCCTGAGCCAACCGGATGTTTGGGCCACCGTGCCGGGCGTCTTCCGCGCCCAGACCGGGGCGCTGGACGCGCTGTGGAAAGCGCACACATTCGAGCAGGTTCTCTTCACCGGCTGCGGCTCCACGCACTACCTGTCGATGACCGGCGCGGCGCTGTTCCAGACTCTAACGGGCATCCCGGCGGTAGCGCGCCCGGCGTCGGAGATCGTCCTGTTCCCCGACCTGGTTTTTGCGCCGGGCGCAGAAACCCTGCTGGTCACGGTATCGCGGTCGGGCGCTACCACCGAGACGGTGGAGGCGGTGAAAGTGTTTCGCGCGCACGGCGGCAAACCGGTCGTCGCCATCACCTGCGACGCCGATACGCCCCTGGGCCGGCAGGCCGATATCGGCCTGGCGGTACCCGCAGCGCAAGAGCAAAGCGTCGCGCAGACCCGCTCGTTTTCGAGCATGGCCGTTCTGTCGCAAGCTTTGGCGGCGCACCTTTCCGGGCAGGACGTGATGGGCGCACTGGACAAACTGCCGGGGATCCTGCGGCGCTTGCTCGATGCTTACCGCGATACAGCCGAGGCGATAGGCGAAGACACCGGCCTGGATCGCTTCTTCTTCCTGGGCGGCGGCGCGCTCTACGGCATCGCGTGCGAGGCGATGCTGAAAATGAAAGAAATGTCGCTCTCGTACAGCGAGGCCTATCACCCGCTGGAGTTCCGGCACGGCCCGATGTCGATGGTGAACGAGCGGTCGCTGGTCGTCGGGCTGCTCTCCGAGTCGGCGCGCACCCAAGAAATCGCCGTGCTGCGTGATATGCACGGCCACGGCGCGCAGATTCTCGCGGTGACCGAGACGGGCGATGACGCGCTCGCCGGATGGACGCGGGCGGTCGTCGAGCTGCAATCCGGGCTGCCCGGCTGGGCGCGCCCGGCGCTGTACCTGCCGCTGCTCCAGCTTATGGCCTACCGCCGGGCAATGATGAACGGTCAGAACCCCGACCGCCCGGCGAAGCTGGGCGCGGTGGTGTCGCTGGACGCGGCGGCGCTGCACAATTAGGAGCCGGAGGAACAGAAGCTTTATCCTCTTTACCTTACAGAATCTCAATAACCGTCTTACTCCGCGACAATGACGCGCACACCCAGCGCACGGATGCGGTCCAGAATCGCGGGGTCGGTCTGGTCGTCGGTGACGAGCGTCGTGATCCGCTCGACCGGCGCGAGGTACGCCGAGGCGACCTTGCCGAATTTGCTGTGATCGGCGACCAGCACCAACTCAGGCGCGGAGGCGATGATGGCGCGGTCGGTCATGACCTCCGGCAGGTAGTCGTTGGTGAGGCCGGCCTCGATATCGATGGCCGGGATGCCGATGATCGCCTTATCGACCCGCACTTCTTTGATCGCCTGCTCGGTGATGTGCCCGACCAGCGAAAGCTCCGAGGCGCGCATCATGCCGCCCAGGACGACCACCGTCACGCCGCCGGCGGCGGCAAGCTCGGCGGCGACGTTCAGCGCGTTGGTAACAACGGTCAGGTCTTGGCGTTCGAGCAGGCAGCGCGCGAGGTAAAGGTTGGTGGAGCCGGAGCCGATGAACACCGAAGCGCCGTTCGATATCAGCGCGGCGGCGGCGCGCCCGATGCGCTTCTTGTGCTCGGCGTTCTCCAGCATACGCCGCACGACCGGCGGCTCCGGGGTGAGCGGGTCGGCCGGCACCGCGCCGCCGTGCGCACGGCGCACCAATCCCCGGCCGGCCAGCTCGCGCAGGTCGCGCCGGATGGTGACTTCGCTCACATTGAAGCGGCGGCTCAGGTCCGACACGGTGGCCCGCCCGTGCGTCTGGACGGTCTCCAAGATCAATTGCAGGCGTTCTTCTTTAAGTAAGTCGGGCATGGCGTCATAGTAGCGGAGATGAACACTCTGCGCAAGTGCCCGCACAGAATCAATCGCTTACGGTCATAAGCATTCAACGCCCGACCAGAGGGTATAAGCAAAGGTTGTCAGCAACTTAGTTGACAAAATCTTGCGCCTGTAACTCCCCCTCACCCCCTACCCCCCTCTCCCACGCTGGGGCGAGGGGGAACCGGAACAGCGCGCGCCGGTTCCGACTCCCCTCTCCCCTCTGTGGGAGAGGGGTCGGGGGTGAGGGGAAATTGCCTGACAACTTTTGCACGCACCCCGGCAAGACGAAATCTTGCCGCTCTATTTGATCTGGGACATACTCACCGTCCAGACCCTAACCTTCAAACCAAGCGAGTCGAGAAAATGGGACTGGATATCTTAACCTTCGGTGAAGCGTTAGTTGAGGTCATGCGCACCGGTTTAGACCAGCCGCTCGACCGCCCCGGCCCCTTCACCGGGCCGTATCCCAGCGGCGCGCCGTTTATCTTTGCGGTGCAGGCGGCGCGGCTGGGCGCGCAGGTGGCCGCCGTCGGCGCGGTGGGCGACGATGCCTTCGGGCAGTGCTTATTAAACCAACTGCATGAGGACGGCGTTGATACGCGCGGCGTCCACGCGCTGCCCGGCTACACGACCGGCGTCGCGTTCGTGGCGTACTTCCCGGACGGCTCGCGCGATTTCGTGTTTCACATGCGCCACGCCGCCGCCGGGCAGCTCGCGCCGGCGCTGCTGGACGGCGCGCTGTTCGAGGGGTTGGGCGCGCTGCACCTGATGGGTTCGACGCTTTCCATCCACGATGCGGCGCTGGCGGCCGGCCGGCGCGCGTTGGAACTGGCGCGGGCTAACGGCGCAAAGTTCAGCTTCGACCCGAACCTGCGCCCGCAGCTTATGCCGCCGGCGCGGGCGCGCGACGTGTTCGCCCCCTTCGTCGAAGCCGCCGACGTCATCATCCCGACCGCCGAAGAAATCCGGCTGCTCACCGGCCAGGCCAGGACCGAAGACGCGGTCGCGGCGCTGCTGGCGAGCCGGCCCGACCGGGTTATCGTCGTCACCGAAGGCGCGGACGGCTGCACCGTCTACACGCAGAGCGGCGCGCAGCACGTGCCGGGCTTCGCGGTCAAGGAGGTCGATCCGACCGGGGCCGGCGACTGCTTCGACGCGGGCTTCCTGGTGCGCTGGCTGGCCGGCGATGCGCCGGTCGAGGCGGCGCGCTTCGCCAACGCCTGCGGCGCGCTCGCCGTGACCGCGCAAGGCCCGATGGCCGGCGCGCGCAAGTCTACCGAAGTCGAAGCGTTCATATCAAAACAAAAGTAAAGGATACCCCGACATGCAAAAGCAAACCCTTTCGCCGGGCCGGTGGCGCGGCCTCAAAATGACCAGTAACGCCCAGGATATTTTCACCGTGCTGGCCTTCGACCAGCGCGGCAGTTATTGCCGGATGCTGCCGGAAGACGCCACTTACGAAGACGCGGTACAGATCAAGCGCCAGGTGGCTCGCGCGCTCGCGCCGCACGCCAGCGCGGTCCTGCTCGACCCGATCTACGGGCTGCTCCCCGCGATGGACTTGGTAGGCAGCAGCGGCCTGCTAATGGCCTACGAAAAGAGCGGCTACAGCGGCGATTCCACCTATCGCAAGGTGGCTTTTATCGACGATTGGACCGTCGGCAAGATCAAGCGCATGGGCGCGTCGGCGGTCAAGCTGCTGGTGTACTACCACCCCGGCGCCGGGGCGCTGGCCGACGAGATCGACGGGGTTGTACGGCAGGTCGCCGACGAGTGCCACGCGCACGATCTGCCGCTGTTCGTCGAGCCGATGTCGTACAGCCTGGACGCCGACATTAGCAAGAAAAGCGCCGACTTCGCCAAAACTCTACCGGAGGTCGTCTGCGAGACGGCGCGCCGGCTCAGCCGGACGGGAGCCGACGTGATGAAGCTGGAATTTCCCGTAGACCCTGCCTTCGAGAGCGACGAAAAGGCGTGGCTGGACGCCTGCCGCGCGGTCGGCGCGGCGAGCGCAGCGCCCTGGGTGCTGCTGAGCGCCGGGGTAGACTTCGAGATGTTCGAACCGCAAGTGCGCGCCGCCTGCGCGGCCGGCGCCAGCGGCTTCCTGGCCGGGCGCGCCATCTGGAAAGAGGTTGTGCCCATGCCGCCCAATGAACGTGACCGCTTCCTCGCTGAGGTTGCGATCCCGCGCATCGATACGCTGTCGGGCATTGCTGCAAGCGCGGCGCGCCCCTGGACCGATTTCTACGCGCCGCCGGCCGGCGGCGAAGGCTGGTATCGCGCGTATGGCGGCGCGCCGGATTAGCCCGATTTAGGAGGCGGTCTGATGGGAGATGGTACAGCGCGGCGGAAGTAAGCCGCCGGTTTTCCCCTCACCCCCTGGCCCCCTCTCCCACAAGGGGAGAGGGGGAAT
>JAFGMM010000280.1 GCA_016927535.1 Anaerolineae bacterium | reverse complement strand
GGCTCCGGTCCCCCCTCTCCATGACATGGAGAGGGGGCTAGGGGGTGAGGTAAACCAAGTCATCAGTCAATATGTCACCACCACCGGTCATAGGTCACAGGCTGAATACGACCCGGAATATGTCCCGAATTATACACTATCCTTCGCGGGAGAAGAAACCGCTTCGCCGGGACGCAGGAGCGCGTGTCGCCGGGCTGCCGCTCACCAATCCGGGTCGCCGGGGAACAGGCTGTTATGCGTCACGCCGACGCGCGGCTCGGCCATCCAGTCGGCGACCGTCTCGCGCCACTTCAGATAATGCGGCGTCTTTTTGTGCGCCGCCGATCCTTCTTTCGTCCGGTAAACCTCGTAGAGGAAAAAGCGCGTCGGGTCATCTTCGGCTTGCAGCACGTCGAAGCGCACATTTTCCGGCTCTTGGCGGCTGTTGCGCGCATTCTCCAGCGTGGCTTCGATGAACCGATCGACGTGCTCCGGCTTGACGAACGCGGTCACACAGGCAACGTACATTTTGCGCCTCCCTGTCATTATCGCCAATGTCACGCCTTAAGCTTAGCCAAAACGACCGGGAGAAGCCAGAAGTCAAACGCCCGGCTTCTCCCGGTATCTCGGTAGGGGCGGGTTTGCAAACCCGCCCCTACATCTGGCGGTGCATCCGCCGATCAACCCCACATCGTGGAGGCGGCGTCTCCTCAGCCCGCCGCTTGCGATTGCAGCGCCGCCGTCCGGCCATCCTGTTTGATCGTTGCCTCGTGGCGGAACTGGCTCATGTACAGATCGTAGTAGAAGCCGCGCGCCGCCAACAAGCTTTCGTGCGTGCCGCGCTCGACGATATCGCCCTCGTTCAGCACAAGCACCTGGTCGGCGTTGCGGATGGTGCTGAGCCGGTGCGCGATGACGAAAGTCGTGCGCCCCTTCATCAGCCGGTCCAGCGCCGACTGGATCAAGCGCTCGGTGCGCGTATCGACCGAACTGGTCGCCTCGTCCAGGATCAGGATGCGCGCATCGCCGAGGATGGCGCGCGCGATGGCGACCAACTGGCGCTGGCCCTGGCTCAGGCCGGCGCCGCGCTCGCCGAGCACCGTGTTATAACCGTCGGGCAGCCGGCTGATGAAGTCGTCGGCATGCGCAAGCCTGGCCGCCTCGATCACTTCTTCATCGGTCGCGCCGGGCTTGCCGTAGCGGATGTTCTCCATCACCGACTCGCTGAACAGAAACGTATCTTGCAGCACGATGCCGATCTGCCGGCGCAGGCTGGCGCGCGTCACGCGGCGCACGTCGCGCCCGTCGATGGCGATGGCGCCGCTTTGCACATCATAGAAGCGCGGGATCAGGTTAACCAGCGTCGTCTTGCCGGCGCCGGTCGGCCCGACGATTGCCACGGTCTGGCCCGGCTCGGCGGCCAGGTTGATATTGCACAGCACCGGCTCGTCTTCTTTGTAGTGCGCAAACACATCTTTGAACACCACCCGGCCCTCGATGAACGGCATCTCGACCGCGCCCGGCTCGTCGGCGATTTCCGGCTCCTCGTCCATCAGGTCGAAGATGCGCTCGCCGCCGGCGATGGCGCTCTGGATGTTGGCCCACAGCATCGATATTTGCTGGATCGGCTGGTTGAAGTTCTGCACATAGCTCATGAACGTGATAATCAACCCCAGCGAGATCGTGCTGCCCAGCAGCTTGCCGTCGCCGGAGAGCAGCGCCCAACCGCCCACGCCGACCACGATGGCGGTCGAGATATAGCTGAGCGCTTCCAGGATCGGGCCAAGCGCGCTGGTATAAGAAGCGGCGCGGATGTTGGCGTCGCGGTTGGCGGCGTTGGAGGCGCGGAACTCGGCGATGTTTTCGTCTTCGCGGCTGAACGCCTGCACCTCGCGCACCCCGGCGATGCTCTCTTGCAGGTCGGCGTTCACCTCGCCGATTTCCTGCCGGACGCGACGGTAGGCTTTGCGCGCCTGCCCGGCGAAGTACACGGTCACGATCACCATGAACGGGACGACGATCATGCTGACCAACGTGTAAGGCACGTTCAGCGACAGCATCGTCGCCACGACCCATACTAGCAGTAAGACACTCCGGGTCACATTGACCAGGCCGAAGCCGAGCATCTGCTGTATGGTGTCGATGTCATTGGTGATGCGGCTCATCAGACCGCCGACTTCTTCTTTGTTGTAGAAGCTCAAGTTCAGGCGCAGCAGGTGCCGGAACAGGTCAACGCGCATCTGAGTAAGGGCGCGCTGCCCGGCCCAGGCCATCGTATAGAACTGCG
Organism: Anaerolineae bacterium; assembly: GCA_016927535.1. Classification (GTDB taxonomy): domain Bacteria; phylum Chloroflexota; class Anaerolineae; order Aggregatilineales; family JAFGMM01; genus JAFGMM01. Next base: position 4,951 of record JAFGMM010000280.1, on the reverse strand, counting down.
CCCCGCTGACCAGCGCGCCCAGGATGTACAGCCCGGCGACCAGCGCCACCAAGCCGCCCAGCCGCCAGACCAACTCCTCCGGGCCGGCGTCGGCGGGCACTGCCGGGTCGTACCAGCAGCCAGACTCACCCTCCGCTGCGCCGTCCTGGCTGCCCGCTACCATCGCGCTCGCACCCGCAAAAGCCTGCGACGCCGCCGGCGTCAGGTAGCAGTCCACTGCCTGGCCGATGAGTTCCGGCGTGCGCACCTGTGTCCACGTGCTGATGACGACCAGCACTATCGTTACCAACAGGGCAAACCAGTAATGTTTGAAGTAACCCCAAAATCGCTTGAGGGTCGCGCCCGCGCTCCTGGGTTTAGAGACCTCAGCGCCGAGCAGCCCGCGTCTACCTCCCATCATGATAGCACCTCCTGTCCTTCCAGTCCTTCCGCTTCCACGTCGAGCTCGATTTCCGTCCCGGCGTCCCCGGTCACGTCGTCCACCAACTGCGAGTGGTAAATCTCGGCATAAATGGGGCTGTTCTCGATCAGCTCCGCGTGCGTCCCGCGCGCCGCAATTTTGCCCTTGTCCAGCACCAGGATTTGATCGGCGTTGAGCACCGTACTGATGCGCTGCGCGATGACAAAGCTCGTGCGCCCCTTCATCAGCGTATCGAGCGCTTGTTGGATGCGGTACTCGGTCGCCACGTCTACGCTGCTGGTGCTGTCGTCCAGGATGAGAATCTTGGGGTTCATCAGCAGCGCCCGCGCAATCGCCACGCGCTGTTTCTGGCCGCCGCTGAGCGTCGAGCCGCGCTCGCCCACCAGCGTATCGTAGCCGTCCGGGAACTCCAGGATAAACTCGTGCGCGGCGGCGGCCTGCGCTGCCGCGACGATCTCATCGTCGGTCGCGTCGGGCCGGCCAAACGCGATGTTCTCGCGGATGCTGCCGGTGAACAGGTTTGTTTCCTGCAACACAATGCCGATCTGCGAGCGCAGGCTTTCGATGGTCACCTCGCGCACGTCGTGCCCGTTGATCCGCACTGCGCCGCCCGTTACGTCGTAGAAGCGTGGGACCAGGTTGATGACGGTGGTCTTGCCGCTGCCGGTCGCGCCGAGCAGCGCCACGGTCTGGCCCGGCTCGGCGGTAAAGCTGACATTTTGCAGCACCGGCTCGCCGCCTTTGAAGTAGCTGAAGGTCACGTCGTCGAACACAACCTCGCCCTTGATCTCGCCGAGCGGCGCTGCGCCGGGCCGGTCGGTCACGTCGTTTTCGGCGTTCAGGATGGCGAAGATGCGCTGCGCCGATACGCTCGCCTGCGACATCAGCGAGACGATCATGCCAAGCTGCGCCATCGGGAAGAAGACGAACATCAGATACAGGTTGAACTTCTGCCACTCGCCGATGGTCAGCGTGTTATAAGCAATCTGGCTGCCGGCGAAGTAGAGAATCGCAGACTGCCCCAGATTCGCCACCAGGAACATGATGGGGAATAGGAAGGCAAACACACGCTGTACAACCAGTTGTTGGTTCAACAGAGCCAGGGCCGAGTCCTCGAACTGCTTCTCGACCTTTGGCTCGCGTGCGAACGCCTTGACCACGCGCAGCCCGGCCAAGCTCTCTTGCAGCACGGTGTTGAGATTCGAGAGCAACTGCTGCACTTTGTGAAAGAGCGGGAAAGCCAGCGCGCCGAAGACCGTCGTCACGGCCAGCGCAATCGGCAGGATCGGGATCACCACCAAGGTTAGCTGGAAGTTGGTCAAGAGCAGGATGGAGATGGCCCCGACCAGCAGGATAATCGCCTGCAAGGTCATCGCCAACCCCTGCGCCACAAAACCGCGAAGCCGCTCCACATCGTCGGTGGCGCGGATCATCAACTGCCCGGTTTGCTGCTTGTCGTGATAACTGAACGAAAGGCGCTGGATTTTAGCGAACAAATCGTTCCGAAAGTCGAACGCCAGGTTTTGCGAAAGGCTTTCGGAATAAAAGCTCTGCCCGAAGCTCGCTATCGCCTTCACCACTGCGAGCGCCAGCACCGTAAGGAGCGCAGCCAGCACGGCGTTTGGTGCGTTGGCATAGTCTGCCTGCACCTGTTCGAGCGTCGTGCCCATCTGCCCGGCCACCAGGCCCTGCGCGAGCGGCGGCAGTTCCAGCACCCGGCCGGCGACGTAGCCGGTCACGATGGCGTCTACGATGTTCTGCGCGACCTGCGGCACCAACAACTGCGCGAAGGTGGCTAAGAACAGCGCGCTGTAGGCAATCAGCGCCAGGCGGCGGTGATTGCGGAGGTACCCGACGGCGTGCAACAGGTCTTTGAAGCTGCCGCCGCCCCGCCGGCGTCCACGCCGGTTTGAAGTCTGTGCTTGTGCTACCAATGTCTCATACTCCCTGTAGTTTCGATCACTCAATGTCAACGAATCTGCTCTTTTGGACGCGCATCGTGCGCATCCCCGGCATTTAGTACTTTGTTCATCGCTCCTGACAGTGCGATACCCAGCTTGTCCAGCAGGGCGAGCAAGGTCGCGCGTTCTTCCGGCGTGAAGTCGGCGAACACGTCCGCCATGCGCATCGCCACGCCTGGAACCCGTCCCTTGACGGCGGCGCGGCCTGCCTCGGTCAACCGGATGTAGAAGCGGCGCCGGTCTTTCGAGTCGAGCGTGCGTTCGATCAGCCCTTGGTCCTCCAGCCCACGCAGGAGGGCGCTGATTGTATTCCGGCTGACGTTATGGTAGCGGCTCAACTCGGTGGGCGAAACCCGGTGATCGAGCTTCTCGGCCACCCGCAGCCGCATCAGGATGTGCATCCGCGCCGCCGAAAGGTCTTCTCGCCCTACCAGTGCTTCGCCCAACTGCTCCAGTATGTGGTGGGCAAAGCCCAAAGCGCGTAGAATATCAAACAGTGTCAGGTCGTCGATGCCCATCGTCTCGGCAATCGCGCGCCGGACGTGTTCGGGCGTATTGCCCTTGTGGGGTCCCATAGCCACCTCGTCAAATGATACGGCGTGGAATTATACGATATCGAACAAAAAAAAGTCAAATGAGAATTCAATTAGAAAAGAGGCTTGACCAATATATCAAGTGACGCTATACTTCCCTTCGCAGTTTGCCCCCATCGTCTAGAGGACCAGGACGCAGGCCTTTCAAGCCTAAAACAGGAGTTCGAATCTCCTTGGGGGCATATCATTTTCCTCCCCTTTAATCGGGGAGGAATTTTCTTTTTCCCCAGAAAGTTCACTTTCATCCTGATACAGTGATGCACGCAGCATCAAAAATCGATCTGCCCAGGGTTTGAGCTTAAAGCTCTCAATGCGGCGCGTGTCCAGGTTATAGACAATCTCGGTAAAGAGGTTTTGAGCCATTCTCGATGGACTACCAATCGCTCTGCGTATCGTCAATTATCTGGCGCGCTCTGATGGCGGGTTTCGTCTTTTGGCGCGCGAGCTTAAAGAGGAGATATTCCCTTCGCTGAAAATCCAACCTCATAAGAGCGCCAATGTGCGGGCGTGCTTCGAGTTGAGCTACCGGCGTTTGGATAAACAGGTCGCCGGGCTATTTCGGTTTCTCGGCCAGTTTCCGCAACCGTTCGACGTGGAAGCGGTCGCCTATGTATTGGGCCAAAAGCCTGAGCGCATCAGCCGGGATTTTCGCAGCTTGACGTTAGCCGGACTGGTGGATGTTGTTCCCTCAGAATCGCAGCAGTACCAGTTGCATCGCTTGTTGCATGAATACGCGCGCACTTTGTCGCAAGAGCAAGATGAGGCACAGCATCCCGAATGGGAGCGGCGGTTCGCTGAGCACTATCTCAAGGTAACGCAGGATGCATGGCAATCTTGGCTAGATGGGGACGAACGGCAGGCGCTGCAAATCTGGCAGCGCAACTTGAAACATATCGAGCAGGGTTTCGACTATGCCTCGGCATCCGACCACACAGATTGGATTTTGAAGTATCTTTTATCCACTGGTTTTTACCTCGGCTACGGTGGATTTCGAGAGATTGTCGAGCGATGGCGTGCTCAGTTTGAGCGACTGATACCGAACGATAAGGATAGCGTGTTGGGAAAACTCTGCTTGGGCGACGCCTACTTGTTGCTAAGAGCGCCGCGATTGGCTGTCGAAGTGCTGGCACATGCGCGTGATCAAGCAGCAGATGAGCGATTATGGTTAACCGCTGTACTGAAATTGGCCCAGGCGTTTCTGGCGCTTGGTCAGTATCATCACGTTTTGGAACTGTTCGATGAACCAACTTATCAACAAGCTATCGAGACATTGCCTGCCGAAGACGAACTTTGGATTGAGGAGAAAATCGCTCGTGGTCGAGCCTACCAAATTATGGGTCGGTATACAGATGCACGCTGCTGCTATCTAAATGCAGTGGATGTTTTAGAGAAGAATTCTCCACCAGGATACATCTGGGCGCGGACCGCACTCTTGACGAGTTTAGGTGAGGGGCTACTTACCTTAGAGGAACTTGATGCGGCTGTACAAGTCTTTGAAGATGGACTGCAATTGGCGAAGACAGGGGGTTACGACAACTTTGCACAAAACCTTGCTTTGTACTCAGCTATTGCGCTGGCCCGATTAGGGCGTGTGAGTGAAGCGCGGGACAAACTACAGGGGGTGTTAGGTCAAGGTGATGTAGTGTATCTTGAGGCGCTTGCTCTATTTGCCCAAGCCGAAGTTTCATATGCTGAAGGGCAACCGAATCAGGCTGTGCGATATTATGAAATGGCGGCGCAAGCCTCTGCTGGAACCTTGACCGAGATTGATATTTTGCTGCGGCTAGGCGAGGTGCTACAGCAAATGGGGGACTGGGAGCGCGCGGCAGCAATCTGGCAGCAAGCACGAGACTGCACAAAGGAAATTAGCCGTTAGTTGTGAAAGTCTCCCTCTGTAGCCGTCACACCTCCCCATACGGATACCGCGTCGCCTCCTCCACCAACACGATCTCCTCCGGCGTCAGATCGAACGCCGC
>JAFGMM010000279.1 GCA_016927535.1 Anaerolineae bacterium | reverse complement strand
GTTGAGGCGGTAATACCCTCTCCCTGAGGGAGAGGGTGGCGCGGAGCGCCGGGTGAGGGCAAAAAGCAAAAACCTACCCTTGAAAGATCTAGGGGGTGGGGTTGTCAAGCAGATCACTGACAACTTGTGCTCACACCGAACGATACAAACGGGTGGGCGTCCCGGCGCATCCGGCTTATCATTTAGAGAACTTTTCTTTACCGAGTGACACCGGAGGTCGAACCGTATGAGTTGGTACATGGACGCTATTTTCTACGAGCTTTACCCGCGCGCCTTCGCGGACGGCGACGGCGACGGCTGGGGCGACTTTAAAGGGCTGCTGGGCCGGCTCGATTACCTGCAATGGCTGGGCATCGACTGCATCTGGATCACGCCGTTCTACCCCTCGCCGCTGCGTGACGACGGCTACGACGTAATGGACTTCACGAACATCGACCCGCGCTACGGTGCGCTCGACGACTTCCAGGCCGTGGTCGATGCCGCGCACGCGCGCGGTATCCGCGTGCTCGTCGATCTCATCATGAACCACACCTCCGACCGGCACCCCTGGTTTGAGGAGGCGCGCTCATCGCGCGACAACCCCAAGCGCGACTGGTACGTCTGGAGCGACACCGATGCGAAGTACGGCGCGGCGCGCATCATCTTTCTCGACACCGAACCGTCTAACTGGGCTTACGACGCGGCGACCGGGCAGTATTACTGGCACCGCTTCTTTAGCCACCAGCCCGACCTCAACTTCGATAACCCCGACGTGCAGGCGGCCATGCTCGACGTGGTGGACTTCTGGCTGCGCTTCGGCATCGACGGCTTCCGCGCCGACGCCGTGCCTTATCTCTACGAGCGCGAGGGCACCAACTGCGAGAACCTGCCCGAAACTCACGAATATCTAAAGCATGTGCGCCGCTTCGTCGATGCGCGCTACCCTGGGCGCATCCTGCTGTGCGAGGCGAACCAATGGCCCGAAGATGTGCGCCCCTACTTCGGCGACGGCGACGAGTTCCACATCGGGTTCCATTTCCCGGTCATGCCGCGCCTGTACATGGCGGTCCGCAAGGGCGACCGCACCGACGTGATCGATATCCTGGCGCGCACGCCGGCCATCCCACCCGGCACGCAGTGGTGTACGTTTTTGCGCAACCACGATGAGCTAACGCTGGAGATGGTCACCGAGGAAGAACGGCAGTGGATGTGGCAGCAGTACGCGCCCGACCCGCGCATGAAGCTTAACCTGGGCATCCGGCGCCGGCTGGCCCCGCTGATGGACAACGACCGGCGCAAGATCGAACTGCTCAACTCGCTGCTGTTCACGCTGCCCGGCGCGCCGATCATCTACTACGGCGATGAAATCGGCATGGGCGATAACATCAGGCTGGAGGACCGCAACGGCGTGCGCACCCCTATGCAGTGGGCCGCCGACCGGCCCGGCGCGGGCTTCTCCACCGCCGACCCTGCACAGTTCTACGCGCCGGTGATCGACGACGCGGTGTATGGCCCGCCGCGCGTCAACGTCGCGGCGCAGCGCGAAGACCCCGGCTCGCTGCTCAACACGGTGCGCCGCCTCATCGCAGCGCGCAAGACCACCAAGGCGCTGGGCCGGGGCGAACTGGCCTTCGTGCTCGACCCGGACAAAGCGGTTCTGGCCTACACGCGCGCTTGCGAAGGCGAGACCGTGCTGGCGCTCCACAACCTGGGCGATGCCGCGATTGAGACCAACTTGCCGCTTGCGGCTTACGCGGGCGCAGAACCCCAGGATTTGCTCGACCGGGCGCGCACCTGGCCGCCGGTTGAGCACGAACCATACCGCGCGGTGTTGGAGCCTTACGAGTACGTGTGGCTGCGGCTGGCGTAAGAGGCGGTTTGAAAAAGATCGAAAGCGCAGTTCTTTTGTGGCTCCGCCCACGAAAGACGCTTTTTGCGAACCGATAGCCCACGACTTTAGTCGTGGGAACATTTTTCAAACTGCTTCCAAGCTTTCAGCGCGCCCCACTTCTCCCACTCCGCCTTGACCTGCACACGCCGCTCGCCCACATAATACGGCTCGCCGACCAGGATGGCGGACATCGGGAAGCCGGGCGTGAAAGGGCGCTGCGGCTCCAGCGCGACGACGAACTCTAGGGTGATGCGCCGGGTGTGCTCCCTGCCGTCGGGCGTGAGCAGCGCCCAGCCCGACACGAAGCGCCCGGTGCGTCGCTCCAGCGGGACGCCGCGCATGCGCGCCAGCAGGTAATCGAGCCAGGTCTGGTCGTCGATGTCGTCAGGGAAGCGCCCGCCCCAGCGCCGCGCCATCACGCCCGGCTCGCCGTTCAGCGCGTCGATTTCGACGCCGGCGTCGTCGGCGAAGACGAAAGGCCAATCCGGGCCGTGATAGACGCGCGCCTTCTTCAGCGCGTTTTCGACCGCGGTCGGCGCGTCTTCGATGACCTGCCGCCCGTCGGCGCAGTCGTTGAGCGTGCAGCAGGCAAAGCCGGTCTCGGCAAAGAGCGGCTCGAATAGTTGGCGCTTGGCGTTATTATGGGTCGCAAAGAGAATGGTCGGGCGCATTGTCGTTACTCTACCTATAGGTTATTGTGCGAAAAGATGTTAACCACGAATAGACACGAACGAGCACGAATATTCGTGTACATTCGTGTCTATTCGTGGTTTGACTTTCCTTCTCTCGATCAGCCGTCCCGGCCCGCTGCTACTGCAACACCGCCGCGCGGAGCATATCCAACGTCTGGAGGGTGACCAGGTTTCGCAGAGTGTAGCCCCAGCGCTGCTCGTCGCCCGTGAACGACGCCCAACGGTCGCCTTTGAAAGACAGGTGCAGGTAGTCGCTGGTGTCGATGCCGCCGTCGGGCAGGTCCTGCGTGGCGCGCCAGAGGTTTATCAGCGGCACCCCGTACTCTTGCGCGATGTCAACGACCACCGAGTTTAACTCCAGGATGCCGGCCCACATGTATTCCTTGTTGGCGGGGATGGTGTTCAGCACCGGGATGACGCCGTGCGCAATGGAGACATCGACGATCTGGCGCAGGTAGCGCCCGAACTCGGCCGGCGGCAGGTAGTGCACGTCTACCGCGCCGAACAAGATTATCGCCACACCGGGCTTGAGCAAGCGGTACTCGCACGCGAGAGGCGTCTCGCCGGCCTGGCAGTGATCGGGCTTGGCCCAAAGCGGGTCGAGCACCGAGGGCGCGCTGAAACCGCCCTCGGCGACCATGCTCTCGTTAACGAACGAGTTCGCCGACCCGTAGCGCGCTTCGGTGGCATTGAAGAAGTCGATGGTCGGCTGCAAGTACGCATAACCGCCGAGCGTGTATTCGCCGGCGCCGAACGGGATGAGGAAAGCATGGAACTGGGTCATACAGTCGCCGACCTTGGAGAAAACGCCGGGCCGGTTGCCCATCGCCTGCCCCTGCGCGAAGATTTGCCGGACGCGCCCGCTGATCCCGGACGGCACGATGGGCACGGCGGAGAGCTTGGCAATCAGTTCGGCCTCGCGCGCGCCGGGATTCGGCGCAGCAGCGGCGCTCGCGCCGTAAGTGATGCAGCAAGTCGAGACCCAGCCCGTGCTGCCGTCGGCAGTGAGGACGCGCACCCAGTCCGGGTTGGATTTGTCCTCCACGGTCACCGCCGCGCCTTTGAGCAGCAGCTTTACCGTCGCGTATTCTTCGCCCGGCCCTTCGCGCAGGCGCAGGTTAGCGCCGACGACTGCGGTATTGCCGTCCAAGTCGGCCTGATCTTGGTGGTCGCCCGCGTCATTGCCGGCGGGCGGGGCCGGCGGCGCGCCCACCCCGACCACCTCGGCGCCGACCGGCAGGTCTTTCAAGCTAACGCCCACGTCTAAACTCAGGCAGCAGGTGGATATCCAGCCGCGCAGGGCTGCGCCGCTGTCGGTGTGGACGAGCACCCAGTAAGTCAATTCGTCGCGCGCCTCCAGGATCAACAGCGTGCCCGGATTCAGGGTGGCGATGATGTCGTAATCTTCGCCCGGCCCGGTGCGCAGGTTCAGGTATGTCGTGGGCTGGGCGCGCGGGCCGTCTTGAGCGATTGTCGGTTGGACGCCGCCGGCCGCGAGTAGGATGAGGATGGCGCAAAAAAGTAATCTGCGAGACATGTTTACCCTCAAAACGTTAAATTCAAAGCGCACGCATATTTTACGCGCGCATGGTCACTGTATAGCAGTAGCACTATAACACAGCCCGCCGTGCGCTGCATCCTGGATTAGGTTAGAATAAACAGTCGTTGGGTATAGGGTAAGAGGCAAATCCTGATGACAAGGCGCAGCGTCGGCATTATCGTAACCCTCATAGTATTGGTCGTGGTCGTGGGTCTCCTGGTGATGGCGCCCATGCGGACGGTCGCGCCGCTCCCTACCGCGCTGCCCCCGGTAACCGCCACGCTCTTTTACGTCACGCCGACGCCCTCTTTCACCCTGACGCCGACCATCACGCCCACGCCGAGCGACACCCCGACGCCGACCGATACCCCGCTCCCCTCCGCCACCCCGACGCCGACCGCCCCGCCGACCGCGACTCCCGTCCCTGATACGGCGAATGCGCACGTACAGGAGGGTTGGCAAGCGCTGAATCTGCGCGAGCAGCCGGGCACCGCCGGCGCGGTGCTGGACACGCTGGAGGCGTTCGCGCCGCTGGTGGTGATTGGCCGCACCGAGGACGGCAGTTGGGTACAGGTCATCGTGTTAGATAAAGCCAAAGTCGGCTGGGTGATGGCGGAATACATCGACATCGACGCCGGCTTCGACCTGACCGGCGTGCCGGTCGCCGGGGAGGTGGTCGATATCCCGGCGGCTGCGGCGCCGCAGCCCGCCGCGCCGGGCCAGGCGCCGGCTGCTTCCCAGCCCGGCGCGCTGATTTCGGGCGTGTCGTCGAACGTCCGGCAGATTTACCTGCACGGCTTGCAGATGGGCAACCGGGGCAACGTGTTCGCCAAAGTGGGCGACAGCATCACGCACAGCGACGGCTTCCTACACGCCATCGGGCACGGCGACTACAACCTGCACGGCTATACGTATCTCCAGCCCGCGCTGAATTTTTTCATCGCCACGCCGGTACAGGGCGCTAACTCGTTTTCGCGCACATCGTTCGCGGCGTTCGGCGGCTGGACGGTGCGCAACGTCTTGCAGCCGGGCGGCTCGCACGCCGGGGAGTGCGACGGGCAGACCCCGCTGGAGTGCGAATACAATTTCGTCAAACCGGCGGTGTCGATTATCATGCTCGGCACCAACGATTCGGGCGGGCTGCCGCTGGACGAGTTCGACGCGAGTATGCGCACCATCGTGCAGAAGACTATCGACATGGGCATCATCCCGGTGCTGAGCACCATCCCGCCCAAAAACACCGGCCACCCCAACGACGGGCGCGTAACCGAGTTCAACCAGGTGATTATCAACATCGCGCGGCAGTATGACATCCCGCTGATTGATTATCATACGGCGATGCTGGCGCTGCCAGGCTACGGCCTGGACGCGGACGGCGTGCATCCTTCGCTGCCGGGCGAGTGGGTCAACGGCACGGGCGATTTCTCCGAGACCAACTTGCAGACCGGTGCTACGCTGCGCAACTTCCTGACGCTGCAAATGCTTGACGCGCTGTGGCGCTACGTGCTGTACGATTACACGCCCGGCACATCGCAGTCCGCGCCGACGCCGGGTCTGAGCATCGCGTGCGGCGGCGACCTGGTGTGGCGGGTTGACGGCATTACGGGCCTCAACGCCTGGACCGCCGGCGGGTCGGGCGGCGAATACCGGGCGGAGCCGCATTAATGTCGCCAGCGTCCGCCGGGTTCCTGGCTTTCCTGGGCGCCGTCTTGTGCCTCAACGCGCTGGCCGGGCGCACCGACCGGCGCAACACGGTGCTGCTGCTGGCGAGCTACGTTTTCTATGCAGCCTGGGACTACCGGCTGCTGTTCTTGATCGGCTTCGTCACGCTGGCGACGCACGCCGCCGGCGGCGCGGTAGCGCGCGCCGAAGGACGGCGTCGCCGCCTGTACCTGGGGCTGGGGATAGGCGCAAGCCTGGGGACGCTGGCAGGGTTCAAGTACCTGGGGTTCTTCATCGACGGCGCAGTGGGGCTGTTGGGCCTGCTCGGACTCCGGGCGTCGGCCCCGACCCTGACCTTGTTGGCGCCGGTGGGTCTTTCTTATTACAGCTTCCAGGCCATTACCTACGTCATCGAGATCAACAAAGGCCGGCTGGAACCGGCGCGCCTGCCGGACTATGCGCTGTACCTGGCGTTCTTTCCCAAGCTGGTCGCCGGGCCGATTGAGCGCCCCGGCGCATTCCTGGCGCAGGTCCGGGCCGCGCGCCGCCCGGTGACCTGGGAGGCGGTGGGTTCGGGCGCGCTGTTGATCCTAAGCGGGCTGTTCAAAAAGGCAGCGGTGGCCGACCTCCTGGCGGCGCCGGTAGCGCGCCTGGTCGCGCCGGATATACCTTATTCCTTCCCGGTTTTGCTTTTAGGGCTGTATCTCTTTGCCTTGCAGCTTTACGCCGATTTCTCCGGCTACACCGATATCGCGCGCGGGGCGGGGCGGGTCTTGGGCTTTGAGCTGACCGAGAACTTCCGGCAGCCCTACTTTTCTTTCGATATCGCGGCGTTCTGGCAGCGCTGGCACATCAGCCTTTCTACCTGGTTCCGCGATTACCTGTTCTTCCCAATCGGGCGCACGCTGCTAAAGCGCTTCGGGAACCGGCGCGCCGGGGCAGCGATGGCGGCCAGCCACCTGGTTACGATGGGCCTGATCGGGCTGTGGCACGGCGCAGCGCCGGGCTTCGTGATCTGGGGATTGCTGCACGGTGTATACTTGAACGTGTTCGCGCTGGCAAAGGGCAAGCCGCGCCGCAAAGACGCCCCGAAGGGTCTGCGCTTCTACCTGGGGCGCGCCGCCGGCCTGGTGGTTACGTTCCATGCCGTGGTGTTCACCTGGGCTTTCTTCAGGGATTGGGCGCCGGGAGAGATGGGGCGCTACCTGGGGCGGCTGCTGGCCTTCGAGGGATTGGGCGAGTTCGGCGCGGTGCTGCCGGCGCTGGCGGCGGTGTGGGGCTTTATCTTTTTGCTAGACATGCCGGCGCTGGCAGGCCGGCTGCCGGCGCGGGTGCAGCCGGTGGGGCGCGGCCTGGTCTACAGCGCGATGATCGTCGCGCTGGTCTTGGTCGGCGCAGCGCCGGCCCAACCGTTTATGTACGTGTTGTTTTAGGGGCGGCGGATGGCGTCGAAGCAGCGCAGCTTACTTAGCGGTTTGGCGGCGGCAGTGCTGGTTATCTTGGGCGCCGAACTGCTGCTGCGCGCGCTGCACGTAGAGGCCTGGATGCCCTCGCTGATGTACGGCGACGTCGACCTGTACTGGGAGGTGGCGGACCTCGCCGAGATGGGCACGGCCTTAGACCTGCTGGTGATGGGCAGTTCGGAAGTGGAGTACAGCGTAGACCCGGCGCAGTTGAGCGCCGCGCTTCCGGCGGAGGCAGAGGTTCTACGCCTGGATTTCGACGCGGCGACGCCTTACAGCGCGCGGCTGCTGCTGGAATACGTCGTCCCGCAGTACGCCGACCCGCCGGTCGTCGTTTACGGCCTCTCGCCGCGCGACCTGAACGAGGCCGACCCCTACGGCGCAGCCGCTAACGCGCTGCGGAGCGCAGCGCCGATGATGCGCGCGCTGCGCGGCGCAGACTGGGACGCCGGCCTGGTGGCTTTCGGGCTGCAACACGTGTATCTGTACCGGTATGGGGGTGTGATCGGCGCGATGGTCGATAGCCTCATCAAGGCGGATATACGGCGGCTGGAGAATCCGCCGCGCGATCCGGCGGGCGTCATTCGCCTGCCGCTGTTCGAGACGCCGCCGCACCTGGAGTCGATCCGGGAGGGTGTGCAGGGCTTCGACCTGGAAGGGCCGTACTTCGGCGAACTGGACGCGCTGGTCGCGTACTGCGCGGCGCAAAACATCCAATTGGTGCTGTACCTGATGCCGATCTATCCCGATGCCTTTACCCTGTACGACGGCGGCAGGGCCGACTACGACGCCTTTGCAAACTACGTGCGGCAGGCGGCCGCCGCGCACGACCTGCCGGTATTCGACGGGTTCGCGCTGGTAGAGGGCGGCGTCCTGACCGCCGGTCACTTCCAAGACTATAATCACCTGAACCGCTACGGTCAGGAAATTCTCACCGACCGGCTGGCCGGGGCGCTGAGTCGGCTGGCCTTGAACTTACCTGATGGATAACCTGACTTAATATGGCATGATTGTTTCTTTTACCTCACCCTCCGCTCCCCTCTCCACCGTATGGAGAGGGGGAGAAAACCGCGACTCGGCGGCTCCGGTCCCCCCTCTCCATGACATGGAGAGGGGGTTAGGGGGTGAGGTGCTCCCAATTCGTTTAGTAGAAGGTGCGAGCAAGAGAACCTTTATGAACAAAAAAGACACACTCCGCGATTTCATCCTTAACGAACTGATCCGCGACCCCGATTACCCGCTGACCGACGACGAGCCGATCATCACCGGCGGCCTGATCGATTCGTTCGCGCTGGTGCAGGTGCAGATGTTCATCAGCGAGACGTTCGGCGTGTGGATCGACGACACCGAGATGACGGTCGAGAATATGGACAACCTGGACGATATGGTTAAGCGCATCGAGGCGAGTAAAAAGTGAGCGTAAATGTCAGTATTGGTAAAGTCCCGATCCGTCTAGACGACTGCGCCCGCCCCGCGACCCTGCTCGACCAGGCGCGCCGGCTGAGCGAGACGCGCGCCGGCGATTGGGCGGTGACGCTGGTCGAGCCGGAGGGCGAATACCCGGTCACCTACGGCGAGTTCTTCGCGGGCGCGGCGCAGTATGCCCGCGCGCTGGAGGCGGTGGGTGTGCAGCCGGGCGACCTGGTGGTGCTCGTGCTCCAGCACGGCTTCGAGGTGCTGTATGGCTTCTGGGGCGCGATGCTGCTGGGCGCGGTCCCGTCGATCTTCCCCTTCCTCACGCCCAAGCTCCATCCCGACCGCTACTTCGAGAGCGTGCGCGCGCTGGTCGAGCGCGAGGGCGTGCGCGTGGTCATCACCTACGCCGCGCTCAAACCGGCGCTCGACGAACACCTGGCCGGCATCGGCTCGCTGGCGGCGATTCTGAACAAAGATGCGCTCGCGCCGGGCGGCGACGCGGCGGATTACCTGGCGCGCCCGGAGGCGGCGGCGGTTGGGGCCGATGACACCGCCTTCTTGCAGCACTCCTCCGGGAGCACCGGCCTGCAAAAAGGCGTGATGCTGCCGCACCGCTCGGTGATTAACCAGGTCGCCGCCTACAGCGCCGCGATCCGGCTCGCCCCGGACGACGTGATCGTAAGCTGGCTGCCGCTCTACCACGAC
>JAFGMM010000278.1 GCA_016927535.1 Anaerolineae bacterium | reverse complement strand
TGCCGATGATGTCCAGCGCGTCGCCGGCTGCCGTGACCACCTTCGCGCGGTCCGCCGTCGCGGTGACCGCCGCCGTCACCGGTTGGTCGGTGCGCGCCCACAGCACGTAAGCGGTGCGCCCGTCCGGGAAGGTTAGCGTCACCGCGAAGGCGCGCCGTCCCAGATGCAGCCGCGCGCTCTCCACCCCATCGAAATAAGTCGTAACCGTCTTCAGCGCACCGTAAGCCGGGCGGCGGCTGCCGTCGGCGCGGATGAGACCAAACGACTCGGCGCCCGCCGCGATGTTGCCGTCCGCGAACTTGTAGAAGCTCACCCGCTCGGCCCCCGCCGCCAGCGCCAGCGCGCTCGCCTCAACGACAAAGTAAGCCTGCTGCTCCAGCGTAATCTGGTACTGGGCGCGCTGCACCGGCCACAGCGGGTCGAGGTTGGGCGAAGCGTTGGTCTCGTTGACCCAGATTGGCTTGACGACGCCGTGCCGTACCATCACCTGCTGGGTCTCGCGGATGATCGTAAAGACCGTCTCGACCTGAAAGTAAATGTGCAGGCTCACCACGTCGAAGAAATAACCGTTGGCGGGGGCTTCGGGGTCGGCTTTTGCGACTTCGAGAAAGCGGCTGAGGTACAGCGGGCGGTTGCTGCCCACGTCGTGCCAGTAGGTCAGCCCGGCGAGGTGAATCTTCGCCGCCGGGTCGATCTGGTGGATGACCCGGTAAGCGACCTTGACCAGCCGGTAATAGTCCTCGACCGTGCCCTCGAACTCGTGACCGTAGGTCTGCGCATCGATGTCCGGCTCGTTCCAGATCACCCAGCGGTGCACACCGTGCGGCCCGTAGGTCTCAACCACGCGCCGCACAAAGACCGCCCACAGATTGCCGGGATCGTCAACCGGCAGGTACAGGCCGCGCGGGACACCGCTGTGCAGCGCGCCGTCGGTCGCCCAGGCCGGTGAGTTTTTGACGATGCCCACCACTTCGCACCCGGCGTCGCGCGCATTTTGCAGCCATTCCAGCCGCACGTTGTACCCGTCCCAATCGTCCGGGCCGGCCTCCTGGAGTTGGCTCCAGTCGAACAGCACGCGCTCCCAGCCGAGCCGTGCTTCATACGCGGCGTCGGGCATCCAGAATGCCTCGATAGCGCCGAAGCGCGAGTCGGGCGGTGGGCGATGGGGCGGCTGCGCGAGTGCGGGGAGGGCAAGAATCACCACAGAGGCACAGAGAGCGCAGAGAGCGCAGAGGGCGCAGAGAGCGCAGAGAGCGCAGAGTGCTTTTTGAAGATGGGCGGAGAGTCGCAAGAATGAGCTTCCTTTTTTTACTTTATCGTTACAGGCCCAGCGGCGGCTGTTCGGTATTATTCATCTCGGCGCGCGGCGCTTGCTTGAAGGTAGTCTGTGCCGGGGGCAGGCTGGCCTGCGCGCCCGCCAACAGTTCCTCGATGGTGAGAATCTGGATGCGCGGGTAATCGCGCATCCAGCCGGGCGAGTGATAATAGCCGGCGCTGAGCGCTTCAGTTTTCATCAGCTCGGTGGGCAGTTGCAAGGTGATGAACACGCCCATCGCCGCGTTTTCACGCTCCACCGTACCGCGCAACTGCTCGATATCGCCGCGCCCGACCCTGCCGCTTTTCACCTGGACGAGGACGCGCTTGGGCAAAGCGTCGGCGTCGTCAATAAAAGTAATCACCCCGTCGATGTTCGAGTCGGCGCCCTTCTTCCCCTTGCGACTGCCTGCCGTGCCGCCAGTCGGGCGCGCCTGCACCAAAGACAGCGCCCACCACTCGAACTGAAAGCGGTTCTCTTGGGCAAGCTGCTGGGCGCCGGCCGGGTCGTTCGGCTCGCCGACGACCGCATAGTCGCGTTTCGGCGCCAGGCCGAACATGTCTTCGAGGCGGTATTTCTGGAGCGCAACGCTCAAATGGGTGATGTCGATGCCGATCCAGCGCCGCCCAAGCTGCTGGGCGGCGACGATGGCGGTGCCGCAGCCGCAGAACGGATCGAGCACCCAATCGCCGGGGCTGCTGCTGGCTTCGATGATACGTTCGAGCAGGGCAAGCGGCTTTTGCGTCGGGTAGCCCAGGCGCTCTTTGGCCGCCTGATTGATGCGATCAATATCTGTCCAAATATCGCCTGCCGTAACTTTTCTGGATTCGGGGTCAAAAGGTTTGCGTGCTCTCCGGCGCGGGAAACCGCCTTCCTTCGGCCAATGAATGATTCCTTGAGCATCCCACTCGTCCATCTTAGCGTGGAGATTAGCCCAGTGCCGCCCCATTTTCGCAGGATCAAAGCCGCGCCAGGGCTGTCCACTTTCGCCTCCTTGCGTGATTCCGGGCGCAGTCAGTTCATAAGTTTGATATTTTTTCCCATCGGGGCCGGTAATCAAAGTATGGGGAAGCTTCGCTTTGTCGGCTCTGATTTTAAGGGAATGAAACGTAAAATCATCAGTCTTTGTATAGTACAACAGCGTATCATGGATTCGGGGCCAGCGGCCTGCTGTGCTTCTGGCGTTGGTGCGCTGCCATATGATTTCGTTCTTAAAGTTTTCTGTTCCAAAAATCGAGTCCAACACCATCTTCAAGTAGTGGCTTGCGGTCGGGTCGCAGTGCAGCCAGAGGCTCCCGGTCGGCTTCAACACGCGATGCAGTTCGATCAGCCGCGCGGTCATCATGACGAGGTACGCCATCATCTGGTTGCGCCCGATCAGTTCCAGCATCGCGCCGATAGCTTTTGAGACGCCCTCCGGCCCTTCGAGCACGATATCGCGGTAAGCCTTCTCTGCCGTGATACCCCAATGCCAGGTATCCTCGAACGCCGTAATCTGCGCTTCGCTGTCCAGACCGCTTTCATCCTGGAACAGCACGTTATAGCTGCGGTTGCTGTTGAACGGCGGATCAAGGTAGATCAAATCGACCGCCTCGTTCGGGATGTGCTCGCGCAGCACCGTTAGAT
Organism: Anaerolineae bacterium; assembly: GCA_016927535.1. Lineage (GTDB taxonomy): Bacteria > Chloroflexota > Anaerolineae > Aggregatilineales > JAFGMM01 > JAFGMM01. The sequence continues at coordinate 6,312 of JAFGMM010000278.1, read as the reverse complement.
TATCGCCGTAGAAAAGCGTGTTCTCGGTAATCGGCTGTGGCATGGCTTGCCCTCCAATGCAGTCGCTTCGCCCGAATCTTACATCATTTGGACGAAACAGCCCATCCGCCGGCGTTCGGGCGCAAGCAAAGGTTGTCGGTGAATTGCTTGACAAGCACACCTCACCCCCTAAATCCCCCTCTCCATGTCATGGCGAGGGGGACTTCCAGAGCCACGCGCGACGATTCTGGTTCCCCCTCTCCACCCCGTGAAGAGGGGCTGCGCGTTAGCGCGTGGGGGTGAGGTAAAAAAACCTGACGGGTTTTGCTTGCACCTCGGCATTCCCCCGTTTTGGGAAGCGCATAACCCCCATGCTATAATCTCCGGTCGTTTCGCCCGGATTAGACTTAGCCACGAGGTAAGTTTTATGAATGTCAAATTGAGTCGTGCGCTCGTGCTCATACTCGTCGCAGCGATATTCGTCATGGCGATGCCCGCCGCCGCCCAGAGCGATGTCGTCGGGCCGGACACCTACCCCGATAACGTCAATCCGCTGACCGGCCAGGTGGTCAGCGACCCGGCGACGGTCAACCGGCGACCGGTGGCCGTGAAAGTGTCCAACTTCCCGCCCGATCTCGTCCGCCCACAGTTCGGGCTGTCGCTGGCCGATATCGTTTACCAGCACGAGGCCGAAGGCGGCACCACGCGCCTCACCGCCATTTTCCTGGGCACCCTGCCGGCCAAAGTCGGTTCGATGCGCTCGGCGCGGCTGATCGACGTGGAACTCCCGGCGATGTACCGCGCTTTCTTCATCTACTCCGGCTCGTCGGCGGGCGTGGACATGCGGATCAAGAACTCGGCGTTCGGCCAGCAGGGGCGCGCGCTCTACGCCGACGCCTGGGGCGAGCCGTTCGCCTTCCGAGACGCGGAGCGCCCGGTGCCCCATAACTTCTACGCCGACACCCAGCAGGTCTCTTACCTGGGCGATGAGTGGGAGATCAACGACAAGCCCGGCCTGCACGGCACCGCCTTCAGCGCCGCCGTGCCTGCCGGCGGCACGCCCGCCCGCGTCGTCGATGTCGTCTACAAAACCGACTACGTGCGCTGGTTCTACGAGCCGGGCTTCCAGCGCTACGCCCGCTACTCCGACGGCGAGCCGCACATGGACGCGCTGACCGAGAAGCAGATCACCGCCGAAAACGTCGTGGTGCTGTACGTCGATCACGTCGAAGACCGCACCATCGTCGAAGACGAGGTAGGCGGCGGGCACTACTCGATTGAGATTCAGCTTTGGGGCGAAGGCCCGTGCGACCTGTTCCGCGACGGGCAGCGCTTCGACTGCCGCTGGTCGCGCGCCGACGACTTCTCGATGCTCAGCTTCACCGACGCCGCCGGCGAACTGCTGCCGCTCAAGCCCGGCAAGACCTGGTACCAGGTGGTGCGTCCCGGCTTTACCGGTCTCACCGTCAGCGAGTGACGGTGTAGTTACAGTTGAATCCTCCGGCTTCCCCTTGTGCGGCCCGTGCGTGCAAGGGGGATGGGTGCAAGCAAAGGTTGTCAGTGAGTTACTTGACAAACCTCACCCCCTTGCGAAGCATCCCCCTCTCCATGTCATGGCGAGGGGGACTTCCAGAGCCACGCACGACGATTCTGGTTCCCCCTCTCCACAGAGTGGAGAGGGCTGCGGCTTGCCGCGTAGGGGGTGAGGTAAAAAACTGACAGGTTTTGCTTGCCCACAAGGGGGATGTTTGTTTTGACGCGCCTCGCACATCTGTGCTAAGATGCTTTCGACTACGGGTAGCGACGGAGCTTACAATGGCTGACAGTCCATCTTTAACCAAACGCTGGCGCTATGCGCCGCTCGCGCCGCTCGATTTCGTCAAGGCGCTCGCGCCGCTGCACCCCATTGTCGCGCAGATTATCTACAATCGCGGGCACACCGATATCGAGCAGGCGCGTGTCTTCCTCGACAATACTTACGAGCTGCCCTGGCCCTTCTTGCTCAAAGATGTAAACCTGGCGGTGGACCGCATCAGCCACGCCATCGCGCACCGCGAGCCGGTGGTCGTGTACGGTGACTTCGATGTGGACGGCGTGACCTCCACCGCCATCCTGACCTCGGTGCTGGAGCGGCTGGGCGCGGACGTGCGCCCCTACATCCCGGACCGCCTCACCGAGGGCTACGGTCTCAACAGCGAGAGCTTGAAGATGCTCGCCGGCGAAGGCGCGAAGCTGGTCATCACGGTAGACTGCGGCGTGCGCTCGGTGCAGGAGGCGGCGGACGCGGCAAGCTACGGCATGGACATGATTATCACCGACCACCACTCCATCGGACCGGAACTGCCCTCCGTGTGCGCCGTCATCGACCCCAAGCACCCCGACTCGGCGTACCCGTTCCGTGAACTGTGCGGCGCGGGCGTGGTGTACGCGCTGGCGCGCGCGTTGGTCGCCCGGCAGAGCCGGCACGGTGCGCCGCCCTTCGACCCGGACGAATACCTCGACCTGGTGGCAATCGCCACGGTCGCCGACGTGGTGCCGCTGGTGGGCGAAAATCGCTACCTGGTGGTCGAGGGGCTGAAGCGCCTGAACCGGACGCAGCGGCCCGGCGTGCGCGCGCTGATGGAGGTGGCGGGTGTGTCGTTGGGCGGCGTGGATTCGCAGAGCATCGGCTTTCGATTGGGACCGCGCATCAACGCGGCGGGGCGGCTGGAGCGCGCGATGATCGCGTATGAGATGCTGGTCACCCGCGACCCCGATCTGGCGCAGCAGCGCGCCGAGCACTTGAACGAAATCAACCGGCGCCGCCAGGATATGACGAACGCCATGCAGGAAATCGCCGCTGCGGAGGCCGGCCTGAGCGAAAAGACCGCGCCGCCGCTGATCTTCGCCGCGCACCCCGAATTTCATCAAGGCATCGTGGGGCTGGTGGCGAGCCGCCTGGTCGAGCAGGCGTACCGCCCGGCGGTGGTGGTGCAAGAAGGCGAGGAGCACAGCCACGCCTCCTGCCGCAGCATCCCGGAGTTTCACATCACCGAAGCACTGGACCGGTGCGCCGGCCTGCTGGTGCGGCACGGCGGGCACGCGGCGGCGGCCGGTTTCACCGTGGAGACGAGCAAAATCGCGGCGCTGCGCGAGCGTCTGGTCGAGATTGCGGCGGCGCAGTTGGGCGCGCTCGACCTGACGCCCACGCTGCACATCGACGCGGAGGTACGGCTCGGTGACTTGACCGAAGGGCTGATCGAGCAGTTGGGCCGGCTGGAGCCGACCGGTGAGCGCAACGACGCGCCGGTGCTGGCGACGCGCAACCTGCGCGTGCTGGCGTACCGGGCGGTGGGCCAGGACGGGAGCCATCTAAAGTTGTTTGTCGCCGACGACGCGAATCGCATGGATGCGATTGCTTTTCGGATGGGCCACCGGGCCGGCGCGCTGCCGCAGTGTATCGACGTGGCGCACCACCCGGAGATCAACGAATGGAACGGGCGCCGGAGCATTCAGTTAGTGGTGCATGATATCCAACCCAGCGAGGGCTTACTATGATGACGACTCTGGTAACTGGCGGCGCGGGCTTCATCGGGAGCCACCTGTGCGCGGTCTTGCTCGAACAGGGCGAGGCCGTGGTCTGCCTGGACAATTTCAACGACTATTACGACCCGGCGATCAAACGCGCCAACGTCGCGCGCCTGGCTTCGCTCGACTCTCCAGGAGGGCAGTTCACGCTCGTCGAGGGCGACATCCGCGACGTGGAAACGGTGAACGCGGTCTTTGAGACGCACGACGTTAAGCGCGTGGTCAACCTGGCGGCGATGGCGAACGTGCGCTATTCCATCGAGCGCGCGCCGCTCTACGTAGCGGTGAACCTCAACGGCGCGGTGAACCTGATGGAGGCGGCGCGGCGGCACAGCGTCGAAATCTTCGTCCAGGCTTCGACTTCATCGGTTTACGGCACGACCGCGCCGGTCCCTTTCCGCGAGGACGACGCCGCCGACCGCCCGCTCGCCGCGTACCCGGCCAGCAAGCGCGCCGCCGAGATGATGGCGCACAGCTACTATCACCTCTTTGGCCTTAACGTTACGTGTCTGCGCTTCTTCAACGTATACGGGCCGGCGGGCCGCCCCGACATGATGCCGTTTAGAGTGCTCGACGCCATCGTCAAAGGCAAGCCGATTACGCTGTTTAACGGCGGCACGATGCGCCGCGATTGGACTTACATCGATGACACGGTGGCGGGGGTCGCGGCGGCGCTGGCGCGCCCGATGGGATACGAGGTGATAAACCTGGGCTGCGGCGCGCCGATGCCGATGACCGAGTTTATGGAGGTGTGCCAGGAGCTTACCGGCAAGCCGGCGACCATCATCGACACACCCGCGCCACCCTCCGACCCGCCGATCACGTACTGCGACAATACTAGGGCGCGCGAACGGCTGGGCTTTGCGCCGAAGGTGAATACGCGGCAGGGCCTGGCGAATACCTGGGCGTGGTATCAAGAAACCTTTCTGCGCGGTTGAGACGGCATAGGTATAGTATAATAGAAGAACACAAGTGCTAAGGTGAGGGTCTGCCATGCCGAATCCGGTGACCGAGAACACGCTGTTTTACGGCGATAACTTGGCCGTGCTGCGCGAGCATATCCCCGGCGAGTCGGTGGATTTGATCTACCTCGACCCGCCGTTCAACAGCAACCGTAACTATAACATCCTGTTCAAGGACGAAAGCGGCTTCGACAGCGAAGCGCAGATTACGGCGTTCGAGGATACCTGGCACTGGGGCCGAACCGCCGCTCAAACCTATGATGAACTCATCACACAAGCGCCGGACCGGGTCGCGCGGGTAGTCGATGCGCTGCGCGCGATGGTCGGGTTCAACCAGATGATGGCTTATCTGGTGATGATGGCGGCACGCTTAATCGAGTTGTACAGGGTGCTCAAGCCGACCGGCAGTTTATATTTGCACTGCGACCCAAGTGCAAGCCATTACCTCAAGATCGTTCTGGACGCCATCTTTGGAAACGGCGGGTTTGTCAACGAAATTATTTGGCAACGTACCGCTGTCAAAGGCGATGTCCGGCGCAAGTATGGGGCGGTTCACGATGTGCTGCTTTTTTATGCGAAAGGCGAAAACTATCGTTTTGAATCGCAGTACGTTGAAGCGAATGAGTCGTATAGAGCCAGGTTCAAGTACGACGACAACGACGGGCGCGGGCCGTACCAAAGCGCCCCGCTGGACAGCCCTAACCCGCGTCCTAACCTTACATACTCTTACAAAGGATATGACCCGCCGGCTAAAGGGTGGCGGGTGAGCCGGGAGGTCATGGAGCAGCTAGACGCTGAGGGCCGCCTTATTTTTCCCGAGACCAAGCAGGGCCGTATCCGGCGCAAAGTCTACTTGAACGAACAGGACGGCCCCAAAGCCGTTGATGTTTGGACGGATATCCCGCCTCTCCAGGCGACCAGCGCCGAGCGCCTGGGCTACCCGACGCAAAAGCCGCTCGCCCTGCTCGAACGCATCATCGAAGCCAGCACCGACCCCGGCGATTGGGTGCTCGACCCGTTCTGCGGCTGCGGCACCGCCATCGTCGCCGCACAGCAGTTCGGGCGGCGCTGGATCGGTATCGACGTGACGCACTTGAGCGTCGCGCTCCAAAAATACCGGCTCGAAGACATGTTTGGTCTGAAGCCCAAAAGCGACTACGCGGTCGTCGGCGAGCCGACCGACGCGGCCGGCGCGCGCCAGCTTGCCCAGGAGAACCGCTTTCAGTTCGAGTGGTGGGCGCTGTCTTTGGTGCGCGCCCAGCCAAGCGGAGGCGTCGCGGGGAGTCGTAAGGGTAAGAAAGGCAGCGACAAGGGGATTGATGGGATCATTCCGTTTAAAGAGGGACCTAAGCGCGAGCGAGCTTTGGTACAGGTGAAAAGCGGCAGGGTGAGCGTCCGCGATATCCGCGATCTAGGCGGCACGGTAGAACGCGAAAATGCCGCACTGGGTGTTTTGATCACATTAGAAAAGCCGACCGGTCATATGGAGCGGGAGGCCAACGCCGCCGGTTTCTATACCTCGCCTTCGTGGGGGCGCGCCTACCCGCGCATTCAAATTTTGACCATCGAGGAACTGCTGGCGGGCGCGCATGTCGAGATGCCGCCGGCGCACGGTACTTTCAAGCAAGCGCCGCGCGCCGAGATGAATAACGCCGAACAGCCGCCGTTGGGTCTATAAAGCAGATAATTACCTCACCCCCCGGCCCCCTCTCCATTGGCTTTCAAGGGTAGGTTTTTGCTTTTTGCCCTCACCCGGCGCTCCGCGCCACCCTCTCCCTCAAGGAGAGGGTATTACCGCCTCAAC
>JAFGMM010000277.1 GCA_016927535.1 Anaerolineae bacterium | reverse complement strand
TGCGCCCGGTGCGCATGACCGGGATTTACAGCGACCCGTCTTGGGTGATTACTTACCCGAACGGTGACCAGGTGCGGCCCATCGGCGCGATGTTCGAATGCGAGATCGTGGGCGGCATACTGTGCGCCGACGGCGGCGAATCGCTGGAGGTGGCGTTCGTCGATCCGACCGGGCAGGGTGAGGAAAGACTGGATTATTCACCGCTGCACCAGGTCTTCTGGCACGATGTGAGCCACCCATCGGATAGACCGTACATCCGCTGAAATAGCCGCCGTGGGCGCTACGAGTGCTTGCGGATAAAGTCCCGGTACCAGAGCGCGCTATCTTTCGGGATGCGCCGCTGAGTCTCGAAATCGACCCAGGTGATGCCGTAGCGCAGGGTGTAACCCGCCGCCCACTCGAAGTTATCCATCAACGTCCAGACGAAATAGCCCTTGAGCGGCACGCCAGCCTTGAGAGCACGCGCCGCCTGTGCAAAATGCGCCTCCAAGAAAGCGATGCGGCCGGCATCATGCACCCTGCTATCTTCGCCCGGTTCGTCGTGGAACGCAGCGCCGTTCTCGGTGATGTAGAGCGCCGGCGGGTTGTAATCGCGGTGCAGTTGCACGAGGATGTCGTACAGTCCTTCGGGATAGATGATGCGGTCGGCGGTGCGTTCGAGGTCCGGGTCAGACACATCGCGGAGGTGCGGCGGCGGCGCGTCCGGCGCGTCGGCGACCGTGCCGGGGTTGTAATAGTTGACGCCGAGAAAGTCCACCGGCGCGGCGAGGGTTTCGATATCGCCCGGCTGCACGTCGGGCACGTTCTCGCCGTACAGGTCCCAGGTATCTTGCGGGTAGCCCTTGCCGAACAGCGGGTCGGCAAACCAGCGGTTGAAAAGCCCATCCAGGCGGCGCGCAGCCGCCCGGTCCTCCGGCGCATCGGTCGCCGGGTAGACCGGCATAAAGTTAGGCGCGATGCCCACCGCCGCGCCGTCGCCGAGGTTTGCGCGCATCGCCGGGACCGCCAGGCCGTGCGAGAGCAGCAGGTGATGGCTGACCTGCAAGGTGACCTTCAAATCCTTGATGCCGGGCGCAAAAATGCCCATATCGTAGCCCAGGAAGGCCGTACACCACGGCTCATTGTGGGTCATCCAATAACGCGCGCGGTCGCCCAGGCGCCGCGTCATCACATCGGCGTAGGCGGCGAAGGCCTCCGCCGTGTCGCGGTTGTTCCAGCCGCCCCGGTCTTCCAGCGCTTGCGGCAGGTCCCAGTGATAGAGCGTCACAAAGGGGGTGATCCCGGCTTCGAGCAGCGCATCGACCAGGCGGCTGTAAAAATCCAGCCCGGCTTGATTCACTTCGCCGGTGCCCTGCGGGAGGATGCGCGGCCAGGCGACGCTGAAGCGATACGCCTTCACGCCGAGCGACTGCATCAGCGCGACATCCTCCCGGTACCGGTGATAGTGGTCGCAGGCCACGTCGCCGGTCGAGCCGTCTTTGATGGCGCCGGGCGTGTGCGTAAAACGGTCCCAGATCGACTCGCCGCGCCCGTCGGCGTGCACCGCGCCCTCGATCTGATAAGAGGAGGTGGCGACGCCCCACATAAAGTCCTTTGGAAAATCCATCTTGATGAATCCTTTCTGCTGTCGTGAAAAGCCAGGGGGACGTGCACGGAGCCAGGCGCCCTGTCTCTGTTCTTACATTAGTGGGAGGGTCACACACACGGTCGTCTGCCGGCCCGGAACGCTTTGTATGGTCAACGCACCGTTGTGCAGTTCGGCCAGGCGCTTGGCGATAATCAGCCCCAGGCCAATCCCCTGCTGCTCATACAGCTTGCGTTCGAACTGCACATACGCCCCGACCCGGGCAATTTGCTCCGGCGTCATCCCGCGCCCATGGTCGGTAATGCAAAACGACAGGACCCTATCGTCGGTCGTGACCTTGATCTGAATCGGCGTGCCGGCCTTCGAGAACTTGCAAGCGTTATCGACCAGTTCGGTGACGATTTTCTTCAAGCTGTCTTTGAAAACCTTCGCGCCCACTTCTGCGCCGCCGGTTTCACAGACCAAATCGGCGCCGCGCTCCAGCGTCTCCGCCTGCCCGGCAGCAACCTGCCGGATCAACGCGATGGGTTCTTGGACCTCGAACGCCCTGAGCGCGGTGAGCTTGTCAAGATTCAAACCGACAAGCTCGATTTGGGCATACAGCAAATAATTCTCGATGAGCCGGTGCAGCCGCTCGCCCGATTTGACGATGGTCTGTAAAAGCTGCAAGACGGCGTCGCGCTCCAGGTGATCAAATTCCTCGGCGAGCCACTGTGCAGCCGTCCAGATGCCGGTCAAGGGGGTGCGAAACTCGTGCGGCAGCGTATAGACGATGACGTGCCGCATCGCATCCACCTGCTGCTTATACTTCTCGACAAGGGCGGTGTGCCGGTCGAGCCGCGACTCGATGGCGGCGACCAATTCTACGTTGGTAAAGGGCTTGGGCAGGTAATCATCCGCGCCCAGTTCCATGCCCCGGCGCATGGAGGGCCGGTCGGCTTTGGCGGTCAGAAAGATAAGCGGGATCATGCTCGTCGTCGAGTCGTTGCGCAGTTCCAGCAGCACCCCGTAACCATCCAACTTCGGCATCATGATATCGCAGAGGATCAAATCTGGCAGGCATTCGCGCGCCAGCCGGACGCCTTCCTCGCCGTCCGCGGCTCCAATCGCCTCAAAATCCTCGAACGTCAAGATGTCGAGAATGTTTTCGAGAAGCGGAGCCTCGTCCTCGATCACGAGCACTTTTACCATCGTCAAGTCTCCTCACATTAATCGCTGGGGTCTTCATCGTGGCGCTCACCCGGTTGCGCAACCGGCAAAACCACCGTGAAGGTTGTCCCTTTACCTGCCTGACTCTCGAAGTCAATTATACCACCGTGAGTCTCGACGGCTCTCTTGACAATCGCCAACCCTAACCCGGTGCCGGAAATGTTGCCGACGTTTTCGCCTCGGTGGAAAGTTTCAAATAAATGTACCTGGTCTTTAAGCGGGATGCCGATGCCTTCATCGCGCACCCGCAGGGTAATCCTCTCCGCAGTGCAAGACAGATCACACCACACGGTCCCGCCCTCCGGCGAATATTTGACGGCGTTTGAGAGCAAATTGGTCAGGATGTGTTGCAGCAGATTTTCATCCACGGCAAGGTCTGCGCACCGCCCCTGACAAGCGAAACGCAGCACGTGCTTTGCGCCGGCGACCATCTGCGCCTCCTCGACGACGCCCCGGCAAAACCGCTCCACATCGGTCGGTTTGGGCGCGAACCCCATCCGGCCGGCTTCGGTCCTGCCGATGAACAGCACGTTCTCCAGCAGCCGGGTCATATAGCGGATGGCAGTCTCGATTTTCTTAAAGTGCCTGGCGCGCACTTCGGCCTGCATCCGGTCCATATAGCGCTCCAGCGCATTGGCAGACAGTAAAATCGTCGCCAGCGGGGTACGAAACTCGTGAGAGACCATCGACACAAAACGCGACTTCAACGCGCCGAGTTCGCGCTCTTTTTCCAATGTCTGGCGCAGTTGTTCTTCTGCCAACACCCGCTCGGTGATATCGCGCAGAATGCAGACAATGCTCCGATCGAATCCCTCGGTCGTGCTCAACGACGCCAGCCCCATCTCGGCGTGAAACGTGGTCCCATCCCGGCTCCGTGCGATGACCTCAACCCGTGTGCTGAGGCCGTCGGCGCGCAACACTTGCCGCCAAGCCGCCTCAAGCGTATCCGCACAGCCGGCCTCGACCAGCGCGGTCAGGGGCATGCGGAAATACTCGTCGTCGTAGTAATCAAATAACTGGCAAAACATCAGGTTGACCTGCGAGATCGTCCCATCCGCATCGACCAAGATGATGGCATCGCTGCTGCTGTTGAAAATCGCTTCGATACGCTCCCGGCTGCGCTGCAACTCCATCGTGCGCTCCTCGACGATCTGCCCCAGCCGGGCAGCGTGGGTCTCCAATTCCTGGTAGAGCTGCGCGTTCTGAATCGCGACGGCGATCTGGTCCGAGAGAATCTCCAGCATCACCCGGTCGTTGGCATCGAAAGCGTCGGTCTGCCGGCTCTGCACATCGAGCACGCCCAGCAGTTTGTCGCGCATCCGGAGCGGGACGCTCAACTCCGAGCCGACAACCCGGTCAGAAAATGGATTGTGATAACGTGGGTCGGCGCTCACGTCATCGACCAAGACCGTCTCGCCGTGCTGCGCCGCCCAGCCGACCAGGCCTTGCCCCCACGCCAGCCGGTGGTCATCGGGGAGCAAAGCCGCATACTCGCCGGCCCGCGCCCGCAGCGCCAACTCGCCTTGGGGCTGCGTCAGCATAAAAAGACCCACATGTTGGTAAGCGAAGATCTCTTGCACCAGGTAAACCGCCATCTCCAGCAGGCTGTCTAAATCCAAGACCGATGTAATCTGCCCACTCATCTCGTTGATAAGCATCAACTGGAGCGCGTATTGTTTGGCCTTGTCTTCGATTTGTCGGCGCTCGGTGATGTCACGGTCGATACAGTTGTAGCCGACATAACGCCCTTCCGCGTCCTTCACGCCCACCCGGTGCGATTGAATCCAACGCCATTCTTCCGCCTTGTCCTGGAGCCGGTACTCGGTCTCAAGCATATCGGCGCCTTCAGGATAAGTCAGCGAAAGCTGCCGGAGGAGTTCGAGATCATCCGGGTGAATAGAGTGTTCGAACGGCGCGTCTTCTACCGGACGGCCCGTGATTCGCTCATAAGCGGTGTTCAGCATCTTGTACGAACCGTCCAAGCCCAGGAAGTAGATCATGTCGTCCACGCTTTCGACAAACGTGCGCACTTGTTCCTCGGCTTGCCACAGCGCTTCTTGCATCGCTTTGCGCTCGGTGATGGCGGTCAACGTGACGAGCAGCTCTTTGGCGCTGCCGTCTGGGTTGCGCGCGCTGACCGTGCTCCGCATCTCCACCCACTCCCAATAATGCCCGTCTCTAGCCTGTATGCTGAACTCCGCAGTATGCACTTCGCCGGCGGCGCCGGCCGATGCCGCATCCCAGCACGCCAGCACATTTGCGCGGTGATCCGGGTGGATCCTATGCAAGACCGACTCGGGCCGGCTTATTTCGTCCATGTCGTAACCCAGGAGGCGGGTACGATTGATAAAGATCATGGCATGGGCGCTCAGATCATAAGCATAAATGATGTCGGGCGAACTGTTGAACAATCCCCGGAGCCGCTGTTCGTTCTTGCGCAGCGCTTCCTCGGCCTGCCTGCGCTGGGTGATGTTCTCGTGTGCGACCACCACACGCGGCAGCCCGTCGTACTCGAAGCGGGTGATCCGCATCACAAACCAGCGCTTTTCGTGGGGGCCGTGACACGGGTATTCAAAGGCTGCCTGGACGTGCCGGCCGGCCAGGACATCGCGGATGCCCTGCGCGACCGCCGGCGCCTCTTCAGACCGTTCGCCGGCTGCGTCGTCGCAGACGGTCAGGTAGTTTGCGCCGACCCCGCCGACCGGCCAATCCAGACCGTTCGCCGCGCCAAAGCTTCGCCACGCCGCATTGACGGCGATGATCGTCCCGGTCTCGTCCAGAATCGCAATGTGCGCCGATAGTGCGTCAAGTGTGGACTGCAAGAAGCGCTCGGTTTCGCGCAGCCGGGCGTTCGCATCGACTAACTCCCTGGTGCGGTCCGCGACCAACTCTTCCAGGTAATCACGGTGCCGGCGCAGTTCTCCTTCCGTCGCTTTAAGGTGGGTGATATCGCGCGACACACCGAACCAGACGTCGCGCTCTCCCCACCTACCACGGGTAAAACGGGTCTCGACCGGGATGAGGACGCCGTCCCGTGTCATCAGGGGAACGGTATACACCGATACCTCCCCTTTCAACACGGCCCGGCATTGCGCTACTGCTTCGTCTCGGTGCATACTCGAGTGAACGTCAGGCATCTTGAGCTTTAGCAATTCGTCGAATGCGTACCCCAACCGCCGCTGCGCCGCCGGGTTTGCATGAATAATCTGCGCGTCCGAGTCAAGTATGAACAGGAGATCATCCAGGGTATCGAAGAGCGCTTGCAGGTTTTGCTGACTCTCGCGCAGGGCGGTTTGAGTCCGCACGCGCGCGACGACGCCGCCAGCTTGAATAGCAATCGCTTCGAGCGCAGCGCGGGTATAGACCGGAACCTCGTCACATATGCGGGATGCGAGATTCAACACCGCAACGGTTCGCCCTTCGTACTGGATCGGAATGACGGCAAGCGTGCGCATCCCCTCGCGCCGGCGAAGCTCGCTCGTGCCGGAATCGTATTCCAAAGAATGCAGGTAAACCGGCTCTCCCGCCATGACCAGGCGAACCTGGGACGAGCCGGCGTCGTGGCGTCTTGCTACAGCCACGAACTCCGGCGACAGTCCCTCGTAGGTCAGGAGTTCTATCGCCCCGTCGCGCTCGTTAACCAGGTACACGCCGCCGCCGTCGATGCCTTCAATTTGCAGACAAGCTCGCAAGATTTGCCTGGCGGCTGCGGTCAGATCATCGGCAGAACCCAGCACAAAGGCTAAATCGCGCTGGATGCGCAGCAGGTTCTCGATTTGCCGGCGTTTAGTAATATCTCGGATAATACTCTGAACGTGCAGCGGGGCGCCGGTTTCGTCGCGTACCAGCTCCACGTTGATCTCGACCGGGAACTCGGTCCCATCTTTTTTACGAAAGACACGCTCGTAAAGCGGCAGCCTCCCCCCGGCCTTTAACACTTCTAGCACCTGGCGGCTCTCGGCTTGCGCCGGCGGCGCGACAATCTGCTGAAACGACATGCCGATGATTTCGTCAACCGTATAGCCCAGCATGTCGGCAGCGCGCCGGTTGGCCGCCAAATGGCGTCCGTCAAGGTCGAGGAGAAAAATCGCGTCGTTGGTCTGCTCGAACAATGCACGGTAACGGACCGTGCTCCGCGCGGCCAGTTCGTCGTGAGCCTGCTTCAGCGCCCGCTGCATCTCCATTAACTGGGCGCGCCGGTCGCGCTCCAACAGGTCGCGCGACCGCGTGACCATGACAACCGAAATCGAGACGATCAAAAAAAAGAACACCGGCAGGTCGCCAACCAACACGCCGGGAAAGAACAGCGGCGTCAGCAGTATGCCCGCCGTGTTGACGGCGATCAAGGCAACGGTAGCGCCCAGCGAGAGAAACAGGCTGCTGAACAGAACCGGCAAAACCAGGTAGGCAAAGAAAAAAACGCTGGTCGGTTCGCCGTCGTAGGTCGCGGAGACGAAAATCGAAACCGATAGGGTCACCACCGTGAGCACTGCCGCCAATCTGTAGTGCCGGGTGCGGCTGATGCCGAAGGCCACCCCCAGGAACGCCGCTATTACCAGGCTTTGGGTGAACTCGGCATTCTGCCAAACAGATGTCGCCGGACGACTCGCGCCGGATACCACAGCGGTCAAAAAAACAAACACCACGAGCAGCGCCAGGAGCGATATCAGCAGCCGGGCTTGGCGGCGCTGGTCGGGCGGCTCGACGGCCGGCGCGGGCGTGGTGAGCCAGAGCCAGATTTTTCCCAGACTTCGAAGCACGATCCTGAACATCTTTATCTACACACTGGAACAAGTATTCCAACTGCTTATGTTGTCAGCAAGATTACACATCTGGGAATGAAGAGTCAACCTTGAGAGAGCACTTGGGGTTGGATGGTCTTTGGGAATTCGCGGGGTTTTCGGGCGAGCCGGCGGCTCGCCCCTACAAATTGTTCCACCGGTAGGGGCGTCCCGCCGGGACGCCCAAGATATGGTGTCGAACCTTCGTTCACCCGGCAAATTTCCTAGTACAGCGCGGCGGAAGTAAGCCGCCGGTTTTCCCCTCACCCC
>JAFGMM010000276.1 GCA_016927535.1 Anaerolineae bacterium | reverse complement strand
GTGCTAGCCCATATACCACAAAAAGCAGCGAGTCTGTGCGCCGGTAAGCCCCGCGCCCCTCGTGGGAGAGGGGTTTGGGGAGAGGGGAAACAGGCGCACAAACGGTCAAAATTCTTAAGTTGATGTGCATGGGGCGGGTTTCAAACCCGCCCCTACTTCGCCGATAAGGTCGCATGGGGAGGCGCCTACGGCTTCCACACCCGCACCGTGCCGTCTGCGCTGCCGGTCGAGAGCAGCTTCCCCTTCGGCGACCACGCCACCGACCACACCCACCCCTTATGCCCCTGCATCACGGCGAGCACCTCGCCGGTCCGCACGTCCCAGATGCGCGCCGTGCGGTCGCCGCTGCCGCTCGCCAGCAGGAGCGCCCCGGCGTTGGTATGGGCGTTTACGTCGGCGTCCTGGCCGGACAGGTGGCGCAGCAGCCCGGTCCCACGCGCCGATCCCTCGCTCTGCGGCGCCCACGCTACCGCGTTGACGCCGCCCGCATGCCCGCGAATCTCGGCGACCGTCTCGCCATCGACGAAGTTGCCGGCCTCGTCGTAAGTGATGCGCCAGACGCGCACCGAGTCGTCGTCGCTGCCGCTCGCCACGAACGTCCCGTCCGGCGACCACGCCACCGCGCGCACCCAGCCGCCATGCCCGCTCAGCGTCAGCATCCGGTGGGCGGGGCGCCGGCTCAGCGCGCCGGTTTGCAGGTTGATCTGCCAGATGCGCACGGTGCCGTCGTTGCCGCCGCTCGCCAGGAAGCGCCCGTTCGGTGACCACGCCACCGTACGCACCGTGCCCATGTGCCCGTTGAGCACCGCCGCCGGATGCGCGCCGGGCGCTTGCTCGTGCGCGCCGGGCGTCAGCCGCCACACCCGCACCGTCCCGTCCAGACTGGCGCTCGCCAGGTACTGCCCGCTCCGGTGCCAATCCACCGACCACACCGACCCGGTGTGCCCCTCCAACGTCATCAGCGCCTCGCCGGTCACCGCCTGCCAAATCTTCAGCGTGCGGTCCACGCTGCCGCTCACCAGGTGCGTCCCGCGCGGCGACCACACGACCGAATTCACCCACTGGTCATGCCCGCGCAAGATCACCAACTCCCGGCCCGTCGCGGTATCCCAGACCCGGATCGTGCCGTCATTGCTGGCGCTCGCCAGCCGCACGCCGCCCAGCGACCAGCCGGTCGCGGTGACATCGCCCTGGTGACCGGTCAGCAGCATCACCGAGGGGACAATGCTCGGCCCTTCGTCCGGCTTCCTGGTGATCTTGACCGGCGGCGGAGTCGATAAGTTGACGTGGTTGCCGCCGTCGGCGACGGTTTGGTCTTCCGGCAGGGTAGAGGGCGGGAGGGGCCGGGTCACCGCCGGGCGCGGCGCGGCGGCGTTGAGCGCTTTGGTCAGCGCTTCGGCAAACTGCCGGGCGTCGCCGAAGCGCGTCTGGGGCGATTTGGCCGTGGCGCGGCGCACCGCTTCGGCGGCGGCGAGGGGCAGCCGGGGATTGAGGCGGCGCGGGTCGGGCAGCGGCTCGCGCACGTGCTTGTTCAGCACGCTCAGCGCGGTGCTTCCGGTGAAGGGCAGCTTGCCGGTGAGCATCTGAAAGACCATGATGCCCAGGCTGTAAATGTCGCTGGCCGGCGTGATCTCCTGGCCCAAGCACTGCTCCGGCGAGGAGTAGGTGGGCGTGCCGATGTAGGCGCTGCCGGTCAGGTTCATCGAGTCTTCGGCAAGCTGCGCCAGCCCGAAGTCGGTCAGGTAAGCGTTGTCGTCTTCGTCCAGCAGCACGTTGGCGGGTTTCAAATCGCGGTGCACCACGCCGCGCATGTGCGCGTAGCTCAAGGCAGAGGCAATCTGGCGGGTCAGGCGGATGATCTCTTTGGGCGACAGCGGCACGCCCGGCTTGAGCCGCGCCGCCAGCGAGCCGGGTTCGAGCAGGCGCATGACGATGTACGGCACACCTTCGTACTCACCGCAGTCGTACACCCGGATGATGTGGAAATGTTCCAGGTTGGCCGTGATGCGCGTCTCCTGCATCAGGCGGGCGCGCAGCGCCTCGTTGGTGGCAAACTGGGGAGGCAGCACCTTCAAAGCGACATGACGGCTCATGCGCGGGTCGAAGGCTTTGTATACGGTTGCCATGCCCCCGGCCCCGATTCGCTCTAAGACCTGGTAAGGGCCTAAGCTGCGGCCAACCACGTACCCTCCCGGCTATCCATTTGCCTGCTTGTTCCTGTTTATTTTAACACTAAAACCTATTGCACGAAGGCCCACCAAAGTCCCAGCCCTGAATTTGCGCCAGGCGCGCAATGTGACACAATCTTGAGCTAAACAAACCGACTCCATAAGGAATTTTAACCTTCTCCGCCGCCGGTGTGCCATATCGCGGTGGTTAAGTGTTTGTTATCAGGAGTTGACCTAGATGGAAAAATACATCGTCGCGCTCATTACCGCACCCACAAAAGGAATCGGCGCGCAGATCGCGCGCGCCCTGGTCGAGCAGCGACTCGCCGCATGCGTCAGCATCGTCGAGCCGGTCACGTCGATCTACACTTGGGCGGGCCAGGTCCACGAAGACGCCGAAGTGCTCCTTATCGCCAAGACGCAAGCCGCGCACTTCGCCGAGAAATTCGTCCCGGCGGTGCAGGCCCTCCATCCCTACGACGTGCCGGAGATCATCGCGCTGCCCATCACGGCCGGCGCGCCGAGCTATCTCGACTGGATCGGCGAAACCGTGAAAGCTTGAAGGTTCTTTGGGAATTCGCGGAGTTTTCGGGCGAGTCGCCTCACCGGTAGGGGCGTCCCGGTGGGACGCCCATATGCATCAACTTAAGCACTTTTTTCCCCCTCTCCCCCGACCCCTCTCCCTCAAGGGGCGAGGGGAGTCAGACTCGTGCTAGCCCATATACCACAAAAAACAGCG
>JAFGMM010000275.1 GCA_016927535.1 Anaerolineae bacterium | reverse complement strand
TGGCGTTGGAGCGCGGCTCCACCTTCGCCATCCGCGAAGGCGGTCTCACCGTCGGCGCCGGCCTCATCACCGAAATCTTGGAAGACTAAGCTATGGCAAAAAAAGATATTCGCATTGTCATCCATTTGGAATGCACCGAGTGCCGGGAACGAAACTATACCACCGAGAAGAATCGGCGGAATGATTCGAGCCGGATCGAATTAAAAAAGTACTGCCGGCGTTGCCGCAAACATACCCTGCACAGAGAGACAAAATAGGGTATAATGTAAAGGCAAGCCGGTTATGAAACGCAGGCGCGTAGCTCAACTGGCAGAGCAACGGTCTCCAAAACCGTAGGTTGAGGGTTCGATTCCTTCCGCGCCTGCCTCCAGGCACCGCTCTCTGAGCGGTGTCTTAAATCTAGGAACTTGTAGACAAGACGGGAGCAACCGCCCGTGGCAATTCAAAACAACGGGAACGAAGACGAAAACGCCAGCGATGCAACCCTGGCAGCAGAAATAGAATCCGAAGTCTCGGGCGCTAACGGCCAATCCAAGCGCCGGGGACGTGCGGCGCGGCGGCGGCGGCGCGTCGAAGCGGAAGCCGCCGTTGTCCAGGCGGTGCAGGAAACGACCGACCTTGAGGATGTCTCGCTCAAGAAGGATGCGCCGACCCGGGGCCGCCGCCAGAAGGAGCGGACCAATTTCCTGGCCCGCTTGACTCGCCCCGTCACCACTTATCTTCAGGAGACGGTCGCGGAGCTGCGAAAGGTCACCTGGCCGACCCGCGAGGAGTCGCTGCGCTTGTCGGGTATTGTGCTGGCTGTGACGGGCGTTTCGGCGATAGCGTTGGGATTTTACAACGCGCTGCTCGACGCAGGGTTGGGCTTCTTGCTTGACTTGCTGACGCCTTAAAGACAGCCGCGAGGATACGACCATGTTTGACGATGATCTGGGTCCAGAGGTCGATTTTGACCCCGACCCGGTCTATCTGGACTTAGACGAAGACGAAGCGGGGATCAAAAGCGGCGCGGAGCCGTTGCCCGATTTAGAGCCTGACGCCGAGTCTGGAAAGGCAGAGGCCGAAGACGACGACCGTCAATGGTACGTGGTGCATTGCTATTCGGGCTACGAGAATAAGGTCCGCTACGCTATCGAGCAGCGCATCGAAACGATGGGCATGCAGGATAAGATTTTCGATGTCGTCATCCCCACCGAAGAAGAAATCGAAGTGCGCGACGGCAAGCGCCGCACGGTTGAGCGCCGCGTGTTTCCCGGCTACATCTTGGTCCAGATGCACATGGACGAGGATTCGTGGTATGTGGTGCGCAACACGCCCGGCGTCACCGGTTTCGTCGGCATGGGCAACGATCCCACGCCGCTTCGCCCGGAGGAAGTCAACCAGATCATGAAGCGCATGGAGGCCGAGGCCCCCAAGGTTAAGGTGACTTTCAAGCCCGGCCAAAAGGTTCGCATCGTCGATGGACCGTTTAACGATTTTATCGGTACGGTGAGCGAAATCGACATGGAGAAAGCCAAAGTGCGCGTGATGGTCTCGTTCTTCGGGCGGGATACGCCGGTCGAACTTGACTTCTTACAGGTCGAAAAGACGTAGTTTCCAAACGCGGTAGATCAGATCGGTTCGGTTCGTTTATCTAAGGTCCTGTGGGAGGGGATGTCCCCGGCCTCGCGAGCTTGGCTCGTACCACAAGACCTTTATTTTGGAGGTATCAGAACATGGGTAAGAAAGTTAAGGCTGTCGTCAAGGTGCAGATCATAGCCGGCAAGGCGACTCCTGCGCCTCCGGTTGGGCCGGCGCTGGCGCAGCACGGCATCAACTTGATGCAGTTTTGCAAAGAATACAATGCGCGCACCTCGACCAAGATCGGTGAGATCATCCCCGCCGAGGTGACCGTCTATACCGATTCGTCGTTCAGATTTCGGCTCAAGACGCCGCCGACGCCGTATCTTATTCGCCGGGTCGCCGGCATCGATAAAGGCTCTAGCGAGCCGAACCGTGCCAAGGTGGGCAGCATCACGCGCGACCAACTGCGCGAGATTGCCGAGATCAAGATGCCCGACCTCAACACGCGCGATATCGAAATGGCGATGCGCCAGGTCGAGGGCACCGCGCGTAATATGGGCGTGACGATTAAAGACTAATCGGAACCCTATACACGTGACGATCAGTTATCGGTCGTGGGAGGGCTGCTCTGCCCGCCATCACCACAAGGAGTAAATCAGACCATGCCAAAATCAGGAAAGCGTTATCTGGAAGCTGCCAAGAAAGTCGAGCGCACCCAGGATTATTCGCCGGAAGAAGCGGTCAAGCTGGTCAAAGAGTGCGCGACCGCCAAGTTCGACGAGACGGTCGAACTGCACGCGCGCCTCAATATCGACCCGCGCCATGCTGACCAGCAAATTCGAACCTCGGTCGTTTTGCCTTACGGTCTTGGCAAGACCGTGACTATTCTGGTCTTTGCCGAGGGCGAAGCGGCGCACATCGCCCGCGAGGCCGGCGCCGATATCATCGGCGACGATGAGGTCATCGCCCGGATTCAGAATGAAGGCTGGGTCGAATTCGATGTCGGTCTCGCCACGCCGGATATGATGCGCAAGATCAGCCGGTTGGGGCGGGTGTTGGGCCGACGCGGGTTGATGCCCAACCCCAAGGCCGGTACGCTGGTGCAGCCGGAAGATATTCCGCGCGCCATCCAGGAAGCGCGCGCCGGCCGTGTCGAGTTTCGCAACGACCGCACCGGCAATATCCATGTGCCTGTCGGCAAGGCCAGCTTCACGGAAGAGGCGTTGCTCGGCAATATGGGCGCCTTAATGGATGCGGTGCGTCGCAACCGCCCGCCGGCCGTGAAGGGTCTGTACGTCCGCCGCCTGGTGCTCACCAGCACGATGGGGCCGGCGGTGCGTGTGGACCCCTTCGCCGCTTTGTCGATGCAGGCGCCGGTGTAAGCGCGTTACGTTACGGCTCGACAAAAACCTCTGTTTGCAGACGAACCCACGGCCAAGCCGTGGGTTTTTGTTGTGTACCTGACACGCAGAATCGGGGGATTTGCGTATAATCAGGAGTAGTATCAGGCGTGTGCGGAGTGGTGTTATGGCGGATGCTGATTTGCCTGACCCGGTAATATTGACCTTGCTGGCTGAACTGCGCGGCGCCGATGTCGGCGCGCGTCTGAACGCGGTAAACACGCTGAGCCGCATGTCGGGCGAGCCGGTCATCGCGGCGTTGGGGGAGGCGCTCCAAGACCGCGAGATCAATGTGCGCTGGGCGGCGGCGCTGGCGCTGGGCGAAATCGGCGGGCCGGAAACGGCGCCGCTGTTTGTGAGCGCACTGCAAGACGATGCGCTCATCGTGCGGCAGTGCGCCGCGCGATCACTGGCAGCCTTCAAAGAAGCCGATTCGATTGAGGGGTTGTGCACCACCTTGGAATCTGACCGGGCGGCGGCGGTGCGCGCGACCGCCGCCGAATCGCTGGGCGTCATGGCTGAACCGGTTGCCGTGCCCGCCCTGCTCGGCGCTTTAGCAGACGCCGCGCCGGAGGTGCGCGGCGCCGCCGCTGAAGCGCTGCGCCGCATCGGCGACCCGGCGGCGACGCCGGGCTTGTTAGAAGCATTGGCCGACCGGCATCCCGCCGTCCGGGAGGCGGTGGCCTTTGCGCTGGGCGTCGTCGGCGATGCGGCTGCAATGCCGGGCTTGCTGAAGGCTTTGCATGACGGCGACGCCAACGTGCGCTGGGCGGCAGCCTGGGCGCTCGGCGACCTGGGCGACGCTGCCGCCGTCCCCGCGCTCATGGATGCGCTGCGCACCAGGGGCATGCGCTCGGCGGCGGCGCGCGCCCTGGGCAGCATAGGCGACCCGTCCGCCATCCCGGTCCTGGTCGAGGCGCTGAACGACGCTAACGCGGGCGTGCGCATCGATGCGGCGGAGGCGCTGGGCAGCATCGGCGACCAGGCGGCGACGGCGGCTTTGTTGGAAATTTTGTACGATCCCAACCGCGATGTACGCTATACGATTGCGAAGGCGCTGGGCGAGATCGGCGATTCGTCCGCCGTGCCGGGCTTGCTGGGCACGCTGCGCGCTTCTGACCTGGATTACATGCGCGAGACGGCGGCCTGGGCGCTCGGCGATATCGGCGATCCGGCGGCGCTGCCGGGGTTGGTTGGGGCGCTGGGCGATGCGAGCTACCGGGTGCGCGCCGCGGCTGCCGAGTCGCTGGGGATGCTCGGCAGGCCGGACGCGGTCCCGGCGCTGGTGGGTGCGCTGCGCGACGAGAGCCAGTATGTGCGCCAGGCGGCGGCCTGGGCGCTGGGCCGCCGCCTGGCCTGGGCGCCATCCGATGTCGAGAGCGAAGTGATCTACTATGTGGCTTCCGGCACGCTGGAGGATTTCGACCGGTGCGTTACGGTGGGCGCTGCGGCGGTTCCGGTGCTCCTGCCGCTGCTCGCGGATACCGCGCAGGGGCCGGCCGCGCGCCAGTTTGCCGCCGCTGCGCTGGGTGAGATCGGCGATGCGGATGCTGTGATCCCGCTGCTCGAACTGCTGCGCGACCCGGACGCCGATATGCGCAAGGCAGCGGTGGAGGCGCTTGGCGCGATTGGGAGCCGGGTCGCGGTGCCGGGCCTGGTCGGGGCGCTGGAGGACATGGCGCGCGATCAGTGGCAGAATATGCCGGTCGCTTACTTCGCGGCGGAGGCGCTGGCGCGCATCAACACGCGCGAGTCGCGCGCGGCGGTGGCGGCGTGGTGGGAGGTGCAGGACGAAATGCTCAAGTTCGCGGTGCGCCAGATGGTGCGCGCCGGGCAAAGCCCGGTGCTGGCGTCGATTGTGAGCGGGTGAAACATCTATCTTGGGCGGCCCATCGAAACGCCCCGCAGCCTTCAAGGCTGCGGGGCGCTCACTTTTGCCGGGATGCGAACTCTTGAGTCTACGCTTTCGCGTGCTCGGCCTGCCACGCCCGCTCGTCGCGTTTGCGGAGCAGGTACTTGGCGATCTCTGCACCGATGGACGGCAGCAGCGCCAGCAGGAAGGTGTATTCCAGTTCGGAGATGTTTAGCGGGACGGTGCTGAAGATCGGCTGCAAGAACGGGACGAAGATCACGGCAAGCAGCAGCAAGAAAGAAGCGACAGTCGCGTAGACCATCCATTTGTTGGTAAAGACGCCGATTTGCCAGATGTTGTGGCGCTCGGAGCGGGCGGTGTAGGCGCGCAGCAGTTCCGCCGTGACCAGGGTGAAGAAAGCTACCGTCTGCGCCTCGGTGATTTGCTCCGCCGTCCAGGCGTTCCACTCGACACCGAACGAACTGAGCGCGATCAGGAAGGCGCCGATGGTGACGAACGCCTCCAGGACGGTTTGCACTGCCGTCATGATCCACAGTTCGCCGGTGATAATCGGCTCCTTAGCGGGGCGCGGTTTGCGCCTCATGATGTCCGGCTCGCCCTTCTCAAGGCCCAGTGCCAGCGCCGGCGCGCCGTCCGTCACCAGGTTCAGCCACAGCAGATGAATCGGCAGCAGCGGGATGGGCAGCGCCGCCAGCATCGAGACGAAGATAATCGCAATCTCGCCCACGTTGCACGAGATGAGAAAGTACACGAACTTGCGGATGTTGGAGTAGATGACGCGGCCTTCCTCTACCGCCGCGACGATGCTCGCGTAGTTGTCGTCGGTCAGCACCATGTCGGCAGTCTGCTTGCTTACGTCGGTGCCGGTGATGCCCATCGCCACGCCGATGTTGGCGCGCTTGAGCGCGGGCGCATCGTTCACGCCGTCGCCGGTCATCGCCACCACGTATTCGTGTTCTTTCAGCGCTTCGACGATCTGCACCTTGTTTTCCGGGCTGACGCGGGCGAATACGTTAACGTCTTTCACCGCTTTAGACAGCCCTTCGACGCCCAGTTCGTCCATCTCGCGCCCGGTGAGCACCCGGTCGCCTTCTTTCAGCAGGTCCAGTTCGCGGGCGATGGCCGCCGCCGTCACCGGGTAGTCACCGGTAATCATGATCGTGCGGATGCCGGCCCCGCGCGCTTCCTCGATGGCCGGCTTAACCTCCGGGCGCGCCGGGTCGATCATCCCGGCCAGTCCGATGAAGACCAAATTTTGTTCGATTTCTTCCGGGGTGGGGCGCTCCGGCACTTCATCGACCGGGCGATAGGCCAGCGCCAGCACCCGGAGCGCTTGTTCCGCCAGGTTGGTGTTGACCTCCTGGATGCGCTCTTTTTCTGCGTCGCTCAGCGGCTCAACCCTGCCGTCCCGGTAAATATGCGTCGAGAGTTCCAGCACGCGCTCCGGCGCGCCTTTGGTGAAAGCAATGTGCAGGGCGCCGTCGAGGTTCGGCGTGACCAGGGCATCGAGGTTAAAGTTATTGTCGATCTTATGGATGGTGGTCATGCGCTTGCGGGCGCTGTCGAACGGCACTTCGGCGACGCGCCGCCGCCCGGTTTCCAGGTCATCGCTCCACAGGCCGGCCTTGGCGCCCAACGTGGTCAGCGCGCCCTCGGTCGGGTCGCCGACCATGCGCCAACTGCCGTTTTCGCGCACCAGCTTCGCATCGTTACACATTACCGCCGCCTGGCACAGCAGGCGGACATCTTCGCCGGGGTTGACCTTCACGCCCTCGTCGACGAAATCGCCCTCCGGCAGGTAGCCCTTGCCTTCTATGTCGTAAGTCGCGTCGTTGACCCATATCTTGACGACGGTCATCTCGTTGGTGGTGAGCGTGCCGGTCTTGTCCGAACAGATCACGTTCGCCGAGCCGAGCGTCTCCACCGAGGCCAGCTTGCGGATCAGCGCGTGCCGGCTAATCATGCGCTGCATGCCCAGCGCCAGCGCGATGGTCACCACCGCCGGCAGGCCCTCCGGCACGGCGGCAATTGCCAGGCTGACCGCGACCATGAACAACTCGATGATCTCGTCGAGGATGGTCATGCCGCCGGTACCGGCTTCGGCGTCCACCTGTACCTCTGCATCCCCAGTCTCTTCTTCGATAACTTCCTCGATCACGCCTTCCGCCCGGTACGGCTGGTTCAGCCACGCGCCGACATCGCCTTCGATGGGGTGGGTGCTGACCAGGCGCGCGATGCCGACCACGAACACGATTGCGCAGATGACGAGCGTCGCCATGCCCAGCCACTTGCCGAGTTGGTCAAGGCGCAGTTGGAGCGGCGTCGCTTCTTCCTCGTAGCTCTGGATCATCTCGGCGATGTGGCCGATCTCGGTGTTCATCCCGGTGCTGACCACGATGCCCTTGCCGCGCCCGTAGGTGACCATGCTGCTCATGTAGGCCATATTGTGCCGATCGCCGATGGGCGCGTCTTGGGCTAAAATCTCGTCGTGATCTTTGTCCACGGGCACGCTCTCGCCGGTCAGCGAGGCTTCGTCAATCGTGAGGTTGAAGCTTTCGACGAGGCGCACGTCGGCGGGGGCGTAGTTGCCGGTCTCCAGAATCACGATGTCGCCCGGCACGACTTTGGGGCTGGGGATGGTGGTCAGTTGGCCGTCGCGGATCACGCGCGCCTCCGGCGCCGACATTTTCTTCAGGGCGCGCAGCGCAGCCTCGGCGCGGCCTTCCTGCACCACGCCCAGGATGGCATTGAGTGCGACGATCAATAAAATCGCAATCGTATCGGTAAACCCTTCGCCGGTGTACGCGCCCACGAAGCCGGAGATGACCGCCGCGACGATGAGCAGGATCACCACGAAGTTGTTGAACTGTTCGATAAACATCTCCAGCAGCGTCGGCGGCGGTTCCTCCTTGAGTTCGTTGTGTCCGTACTGCTGTAGGCGCCGTTCTGCTGCGGCTGAGGATAGGCCGCTTTTTAAGTCGCTTTCCAGGCCGACGGCGACTTCTTCAGCAGAAAGTGCGTGAGGATGTGTGAATGTCATAGCAGAGTTCTCCCAAAAGCAAAAGGCATTTCTCACAAAAATCGAAATTGGGACGTTTCTTTAACCCAGCAGGGTATTATATGCTCGCAAGACACCTTCGCCTAAGTCCTAAAAATTGGGGGTGCTCCGATATCTAGCGCAAGCATTAAACGTCAAGGGTTTCTTTATTGTATCAAAAACCCCAACTATTGTATGGCATCCCCGCAATTGTTGCAATGGATTGTTTGCTTTTGGGGGTAAATTCGTGTATTTGCGGCTTCAAAACCGGGCCAACGCCGGCGCGCCGCTATGAAAAATCCCCATGCCGTTCTGCATTCTGCGCCACGGTGAGAATCTGATGTTTGACATCGCTGTCATCATCGTCGCCGAACCAGCTTGCGCTCAAACACGCATACGCAAACACAAATGCCCGCAGCCGTCCCACACGCACGCCCATACCGTCCGCCAGCGCCTGCGTCACCTTCAGTAGACGTTCCTCGGACATCACCCGATCACGGGCATTTGCCGGGTTACACAGCGTGTTCGCTGCATCATACGTGCGTTCACCGTACAATCCTTTGGGATCATACGCAAGCCAGCCGCGCACCGGGTGCAGCCGGATGTTATGGTGATGAATGTCGCCGTGAAGTACACACTCATCCTGTGGGTTTGCCAGCAAAGACTCTGCCGCGCGCGCACCACGCACATAAATCGACGTCTTCCCTGCCGCCGCATCCCGCGCCGCCTTCCTGAAAAGTTCACGGAAACGCCGCCGCAGCGTTCGTAACTGCGGCGGCACATCCGGTCGAGCATGGTGCAGTTTATTCAACACGCCGGCAATAATCCCTGCCGCCGCCAGGTCGTCGCCGCGCCATACCATCTGTGCCAGTTCCTCACCCCCGGCATATTCCAACAAGTGCGCCCCGTCATCGTGATTCAGCAGCCGCACCGCCCCATGACCGTCGAAGTAGTGCAGCGCGACCGCCCCGCCGGACTCATCCTCCGCGCCGACCGGCGTGAGCAGCTTCAACGCCGCTTTTTCGGCATTCCGATACACAGCATACACATCGCTGCGCGGACTCTGTGCCAGCAGTTCGGGATCCCTTAAGTTCCACAGCCGCAGGTAATAGTTTAGGTTGTTCGGCATGGTTCATTCCCGTTGCGAAAACTCGAAAGCGCCACCGGCTAACCGAAAGGCGTAGGCCGGCCCCGCCACAGCAAGATGACCAGCAGCACCCCCGCGACCACGAACCCCACCGACCCGCAGCCCGGCTCACCGCCCGTGTACATCAGCACGCTCGCCAGCAAGACGCTGCCGAAGACCACCGCCAGCGCCGCCTGGTTGAGCGCCGTCTCCATGCGGTCCAACTGGTACTTGAGGTCGCGCGTGGGGCGCACCTGCATGCGCAAGTCGCCGCGTTCGAGCTTTTGCATCACGATATCGGCCCGGCGCGGCAGGCGCAGCGCCAGTGTCGCCAAGTCGGTGATTTCGGCGGTTACGGTTCGGGCGAGATTCTGCCCCGCGCCATTCTGGTCTTCGACGAGCAGCTTTTGCGCGTAGGGCGCGATGCCCGCCCAGGGGTTAAACTGCGGGTCCAGCGCGGTGCACATCCCGGAGAGGATGCCCGCCGCGCGCACCAGGTACACGAAGTCTTGCGGCACCTGGAACGGCATTTCGGCCATCACGTCGCCGAAGTCGCGTGCGATCTGTTCTACGTCGGCGTAGGCCACGTCTACCATCTTCGTCATGTCCATGCCCCACAGCCGGTCGAAGACGCTTTGCATGGCCTCCTCGATGCGGTCCAGGTCGGCGCCGGGCAGGATGACGCCCAGCCGGTCGAAAGACTGCACCATGCGGTGCACGTCCTGCGTAAACAGCGAAACCATCGTCTCGCGGATGCCCTCGACAATCTGCGGCGTCAGATGCCCGGCCATGCCGAAATCGACAAAAATCAGATAGAAAGGGTGGTCATCCCCAGCCGGCGGCAGCGGGTAAACGAAGAGATTGCCGGGGTGCGGGTCGGCGTGAAAAAAGCGGTGTTCGAAGCCCTGGCGCATGTACGTATCCAGTAAACGCTGCGCCACCACCGCGCGCGATATCCCGGCGGTCTCAATCGCTGCGTAGTCGCTGATCTTAATCGCCGTGACATCCTCCATCACGAGCACCTGGACGGTGGTGTGTTCGGGATAGGTAAAAGGCACGTAGACGCCGGGGTCGTCCGCGAAGTTCTGCGCGAACAGCGCTGCGTTCTTGGCCTCGTGAATATAGTCCAGCTCTTCCCACAGCACGCGCGCGAACTCGTCCAGCAGCAGCGGCAGGTCCATACGCCGGGCGATGAACTGCCACCTCATCGCTATTCTCGCCACCACGTCCAGCGCAGCAAGGTCGGTGCGCACCACCTGCTCGATGCCGGGGCGCTGTACTTTAATCACCACGCGCTCGCCGTTTAGAAGCTGCGCGCGGTGCACCTGCCCGATGGACGCCGCGCCCTCCGGCGTTTCGCTGATCCAGGCGAAGACCGCCTCGACCGGGCCGAGTTCTTGTTCGATGACGGCGAGGATATCCTGCCAGCGTTCCGGCTTCACCTCGTCGTGTAGGTCGGCGAGCTGGTCGGTGATGGCGGCGGGCAGCACGTCGGCGCGCGCGCCGATGAACTGGCCCAGTTTAATCATGACGCCGGTTATGGCAACGGCGAGATTGCGGAACTCGCGCGACCACTGTGCCAGCCGCGCCTCGCGCCCGCGCGCCGCGAAACCTTTGCCCAGCACACCGGCAACCGCTTTTTCCCACCACAGCGCCCGGACAAAAACCCAACCAAAAAAGAGGACCGTTCGCCAGTAGCGGCGACGGTCCACACCAGCAGAGGCGGAGGTCGGCGATTCACCGGCGGCTGTGCGCACGCTCGGCTTTGACTTTGGGGATAAAGTGGATGTTGAGAGTCTCGTCTTTGAAAACGGCATCTTTGATTTCCAGGTCCCACAGCGCGTAGGGCAGCACCACGTTGCGCCGGTAGCTTCCGACCCGCAGGGTGATCTCGTCCGGGCTGCGATAAAGGTCTAAATCGGCTTTAGTGGTGAAGGGTAGCGCAAGAACCAGGTTATAGCCACCGTCGCCGTCGGGGTCGATGCGGTGCGTCAGGCCCTCGAACATGCGCGCGGTGGGGTCGCCGTCGCCGTAGAGCGCGTCGCCCAGTTCGTGCAGCAGGTCCAGGCCGCCCATCTCGCGGTTGAACATCGGCGCGGTGAGCACCGGCAGCGGGTCGAAGGCCTCTTT
Source organism: Anaerolineae bacterium (assembly GCA_016927535.1). Lineage (GTDB taxonomy): Bacteria > Chloroflexota > Anaerolineae > Aggregatilineales > JAFGMM01 > JAFGMM01. The sequence continues at coordinate 5,410 of JAFGMM010000275.1, read as the reverse complement.
GATGAGCGCCAGGTTTTCTTTTTGCAGCGCTTTCCAGGCGTCGAAGTACGGGTCGGTGATCGCGTCGGGCAGCACGCGGTTACAAAACACGGCATCGACCGGGTAGTTATACAAGTTCAGATAGGTGTAGGTGCGCTGAGTCTCTTTGATGACCATGCGCTCCGGGTTAATTACCAGGCGGACGCTGGTCAGCGCCGGGTCGCTCATCAACTCGCGCACTTTGTCGAGTGTGTCGAACAGGTCGCGGATGGCGGTAACCGCTTCGTCGTCGGGCAGTTCGGCGCCGATGGTGCGCGCCAGCGGGCGTAGCAGCTTGGCGGTGCGCCCGCCCAGCAGACCGATCAACTTTTCTACCCACCAGCGCGAGAGGTCCGGCAGACTCAACAGGCGCAGCGTCTCGGCAGTGGGCGCGGCGTCTACGACCATCAGGTCGAATTCGCCTTGCTCCATGTAATGGTTGATCCAGAGTAGCTGTGAGCCTTCCTCAAGGCCGGGGATGATGGTCACCTCCTCGGCGATGATGTGCTCGGCGCCGCGCTGCGTCAGCAGGCGCACCAGGTAGTCTTGCGCAACGCCCCAGTATTTGTTTAGCGAGTAGCGCGCGTCGATCTCCTGGCCCCACAGGTTATCGGCAATCTGGACCGGCTCCGGTCCCAGGTGAACGTCAAACGAATCGGCCAGGCTGTGCGCCGCGTCGGTGCTGACGACCACGGTCTTATGGCCCAGTTCGGCGGCGCGCAGCGCGGTCGCGGCGGAGATGCTGGTTTTGCCGGTGCCGCCCTTGCCGGTATGCACAAGGATACGCATGGATTTCGTCTCCAATCTTTACGTCACGTCTGATTATAGCAACATACGGTCATCACGGCGCCGGGCTGCGGGCCGGCGGTGCTACCTATCCTTACGCATAAATACCCGTTTAGGTCGCGTGCGGCGCACAAGAAATCCATGAGAAACGGCGCAGCCGCTCTTGATTCTTCATTCTTGTCTTATTGCGTGGGTGCGCGATGTTTAATACAATGGTGCTCAGTGTCGCTGTCGCAGAATGATTTGCAGGTCAAACGCCTTGTTGCAAAAGCTGCGCGAGGGCTGGAAACGGCTCCTCGCACCTCCGAAAGACCCCGGCGATATCCGGGCGCTGCGCGTCTATCTCATCAACCTGCTGACGATAGCGGGCGCAGCGCTGGTTATCTTCTATACCGTGCCGACTGTTTCTAGCTGGCAATTTGACGACCCCCATGCGTTTTGGTACGGCCCGGTCATCGCTGTGCGCACGGCGGTGACGCTGCTGGCCTGTGTTGTCAGTTATGTGCTGGCGCGGCGCGGGTTGATAAAAGCCGCGCCGGTTCCGATTCTGGGAGCGGTGTTTTTCCAGTTCGCCTCCGTGTCGCTGGCGAATCCCTATAACTCGGCGGTGGTCCTCTGGATCGTGATCGGCGTGGTGGCGGGCGTGGTCCTGTACGGCGGGCTGGCCGGGATGGTGGTGCTGTTGGGCTTCCTGGCTTGGCATGGATTCGTCATGGAGGGCTGGCTGCCGGAGCCGAACCTGACGAGCGTGCTGGATGAATTGATCATGGGGATCATCGTCTGGGCGCTGACCTGGATTACGGTCTACCGGGTATCCCGGCAGTTGGTGCGCGGCCTGGAGCAGGTGCGCGAGGCCAACCAGCGGCTTGCACAGGAGCACGATAAACTCGCCGCGATTTTGTCGAGCATCACCGACGGCGTGTTGGCGATTGACCCGGAGCGGCGGCTTTTGCTGGCGAACGATGCCGCGCGCCGTTTCCTGGGCCTGGGCGGCGCGGATTTGCAGGGCGTGCCTATTATGGAAGTCGAAACGCTGGCTTTGCTGTCGGTGTGTTTCGACCGGGCCGGGCGCGCCGCCGAGATTGTAACCGATGAGTGGGTCTTGAACGACCGGACGTTTCAGATCAGCGTGTCGCCGGTGCACGGGGTGGGCTGGGTGGCGGTGATGCAGGATATTACTTATTTGAAGGAGCTAGACCGTGTGCGCGCCGATTTCATGGCGACCGCCTCGCACGACCTGAAGAATCCGATCAATGTGATCAACGGCACGGTGGATTTCCTGTTGCTCAAGGGTGACCTGACCGAGGCGCAGGTTTACCAGCTTGAGCGCGTCCGGCGCGCGTCGGACAGCATGCTTAACCTGGTCCGTGATCTGCTGGATATCGCGCGGCACGAGGTGGACCGCCAACTGCCGATGGAGGTGGTCAGCGCCGATGTGCTGCTTCAGCGGGCGTTGGAGGATGTCCGCCCGCAAGCCGAACGGCGGCGGCACAACGTGGTCTGCGAGGCGTCGCCGGATTTGCCTCTGATGCGCGGCGACCCCGGCAGCCTGAACCGGGCGCTGGTCAATTTGCTGAACAACGCGGTCAAATATACACCTGAAGGCGGCGAGTTGGTCGCGCGCGCCTGGGCCGACGAGGGCTTTGTGCGCTTCGAGGTGGTCGATGACGGCATCGGTATTGCGCCTGAACACCAGACGCGAATCTTTGACCGGTTTTACCGGGTAGAGGCCGAGCAAACCCTGGATATCGACGGCACAGGGTTGGGGCTGTCGATTGTCAAGGCCATTGTTGAGCAGCACGGCGGCGAGGTCTGGGTTCAGAGCGAGTTGGGCAAGGGGAGTATCTTTGGTTTTAGTGTGCCGCTGGCGACCGAGCCGGCAGCGCTGTTGGCCCAACCTGGCTTTAGTCCCGTAAGTGTAAGTCATCAAACCGTTCGTTGAGCGAAGCCTGGATGGCTTTGCTTAACCGGTGCGTCTCTTCGTCGGCCTGCGCGTGGAGGGGGATTTGACTGGCCGGCTGTACTGTTACCCTGTCACTGGAAAAGGGTGCAAGCAGAGGTTGTCGGTGTATTACTTGATGAGCACACCTCACCCCCCGCCGCGCCTGCGCGTCGCGCGGCGCGTCTTCCCCTCTCTCGACACTGTGGAGAGGGGGGATAAGAGGGGGGTGAGGTTCGCGCCAGGGCAGCCCACAGCTTTACTTTTGCCAGATCAATGACAAGTTGTTCGTGCACCCCCTGGAAAATGTGAAGTTGACAAATAACAGATATTGGCTTAAATTGACTCCCATAACACGGGTACATTTTTGAAATCACTGCTCAACTTGCGGGCGTTTTGTGTTTCGCCGCTCGACCTGCAACACCGAGCATGGGGGCTAGACCGGGAAAGCAGTTGTCTTCGGAATGGTTATTGACTGATAGGATATGACGATGCCGCGCCGCAAATCCCTTCCACGAAAGCTCGAACGTTCTGTAAAAAGCATCGCCGGAAACAACCTTCATAGGCCATCCTTGTCACAGGTTCAAATCTCTCCTCATTTGCTTCAGCGGGCCATCGAAAATCCCACCTCTCGAACGCTTACCCCCGACGTTATGCGCCGGCTTCAGCATACACACGGGAACCATTTTGTCGCGGGATTGGTCCAGCGGGCGCAGACGGCAGGGTCCTTTTGTCCTGTAACTCCGGGCCACGCGCCGGGCGTGATTCAGCGGGCATTGATGACGGATTTTCTAACTCGAACCGATGACAAAGACACGACCTTCCAGAATATCGACGGCTTAATTAAACAATACAATCAGGCGGCGGGTGAATCGAAGCAGACACTCGAAGTAACGAACAAGCGCTTCAGCTTGCTGCGGCAGATTGACCGCGCCGCGTATAAGTGGTTCGATACCGTCAGCCAGGCGAAACTGCGTCTGTCGGAAAATTCTCATACGCCGGTCATGAAGGACTTGCTCAAACAAACTGAAACCGAGCACATTAATCTTATTCAGGCTACCAAAGATAATACCGGCGTGCTGCCTATTGATACGAGCGGTATGGAGCAGAAAGAAGTCAAGACGCTTGAAACCCTGTGGCGCTCGATTGCGGAAGGCACGAGTAAGATCAAGTTGGTAGGCAGCAAAGAATATAACGCCAAGACGCTTGCGCGGTTGGCAAAGATACTCGACACCCCAACCGGCCAAAAATTGTTGGGGTTCTTGAATGCGGCGCACGGCGACACCGAGCAGCAAACCGAAGAAGATTTGACGGCTAATATTTACATCGGCGAGAAAATTGCCCAGCTACCGAAGAAAGTGCGCGACGCTTCAAGCGGGTTGACCAAAGGCAAAGGATCTGCGGCTACGTATTTAGGCAAAGCCCAGGCGCGGCGCGAGCTGGGGAGTGAAGAAACCGTTACCGGCAAGGAGAACCCCAAAGAATATCCTACGGTGACGAAGCTGGTTGAATACCGAGAGGCGCTGTTGGGCGGGCAAGCCAAGGGCGTGATTTTTAACAAGAAAAAATACACGTTCAACAAGGGCATAGGATCGTTCGTCAAGATAGCGGAAGGCGAAGCGTCGCTGGCCGGCACGACGAAACACCAAACTTTGACGCCTTCTTTTGTCACGCTGGCGCACGAGTTAGGTCACGCCGCTAACATTCGAGGTGGGGCGGCGACGCCCGAAATCAAACACGGCGAATTTTTCGCGCTCGGCGGCCTCTCGTCGCAAGAGGGCAAAGAGATGTGGTCTGAGCCGGAAGAGCTTCTCAATATTACGAATATTGAAAATGCTATCAGGTCCGAAAGCCAGCTCTCGGCGCGATACAGCCACCTGACGTTTGAGGGGCTGCTCAAGAAACCCCGCACCGACTTTATCACAAAAAAATTTGAGGAGTTTAATACTTTTGATCGCTCGCTTATTCATGAGCCAAACTACCAAGCCTTTTTGCGCGGTAAGGTGGACGGGTGGATAAAAGAAGACCTGGACCAAAAGAATGTCTGGACCAGAGTGCAAAAGGAAATCGGACAGTTTGCCGGCGAACTGCGCAACGACAAAATTCCGCATTACAAAGAGAAATTTTTACGCGCTGAGCATAAAAAGTTGAAGGAAGCCCATAAGTTAGCCTTCGAGCGGACTTATGGTAAAGCTTATTCAGATGCTCCGACTTTTCAACGATGGAAGTGGGGTTGGAAGAAGACAGTTAAGAACTATAAGAAGATAATGTCGATCTTTGAGAGTTCTGAGAAGCTCGCAAAATATACTGCCTGTGGCGTCGTAAATCCTTTCGGTCAGTTGTATGACAAAATATATAAAACTTCGCAGGCGTTTAGTAAACAGCAGTTTCCCAAGATGTATTAATTTCCCTTGCAGGTAGGTCGCCGTGTGTGTATGCCGTCCATCGGTGGCAAGATCTGCCACGGCCAAGCCGGCATTGATCCGTTGACCGCTGCTCTTGACTCATCCCGCGCTTTCGTGTAAGGATTCTCTTTTGGAAACGCTGCTCGCGTGATTTCTGCATTGCTCCTGGCGCCGTGGTAGCGCTACAGAATACCGTGGTGTTGGTTTCTTGCACGAATTTGCACCCATGTATAGGGTTAATCGATAGGCTCGCCGCCATATG
>JAFGMM010000274.1 GCA_016927535.1 Anaerolineae bacterium | reverse complement strand
CATATGGCGGCGAGCCTATCGATTAACCCTATATATGGGTGCAAATTCGTGCAAGAAACCAACACCACGGTATTCTGTAGCGCTACCCAAGCCGCTTTTATTCGTGATTATTCGTGTCATTCGTGGTCAAAAATCTCTCCACACTTCGTTGGTGCAGCCCTGTTATCCGCGCGCTGGTGCAGCCCCGCCGCCGGCGGCAAATCATTGACGGGTGTGCTTGTGCCCTCTACAATCAATGTAGCTTGGAATTAACCCATTCACCGATATTCTGATTAACTCAACTTATGGACTTACGAACCGACCTTCGATGTCGTCCTGTGTTGCCCTCTGATGTCATGGCGCTGCGCATCAACTGTCTGCCTACCAGTTCACTAACCCGTGTGGCCGACCTGGTTAGGCATGCGCAGCGAGTCGCGCTTAACGGGCGCGGGTTGGGCGTGGTCGCGCTGAAGAACGAGCAGATCATCGGGTTTGGGCAATTGACGCTTTTTCCCAGCGCAGCCGAGATCAGCAATCTCGTGGTGGGCGAGCGCTGGCGCAGGGAGGGAGTGGGCAGGCGCATCATCGCTTATCTGACGCGCGCCGCGCAAAATATGCACGCCGAACAACTGGAAATCGGCGCTGCGGCTGCCGACGTTCATGTCCTGGCGCTCTATCGCCAGCTTGGGTTTGTCGATGATCGCACCCTTGTGCTCAACCTGGGAAATGGCCCGGAGCCGGTGGTCTACCTGCGCAAGGCGCTTCGTGCGCCGAAACCTTGAGCCGGGGCGCGGCGTATAGTTACATAAAGCCTTCTTGTGTTCACGGCAAAAGCGCGAAAGCGGAAAAGGAGACTCGAAATGAGCGACAGATCGCAGCAGTTGCGCCTGGTGGTCGGCCTCGGCTTGATCGGGCTGGGCGTCTTATGGCTGGTGAGCACGACCGATATCATCGCCGATGACCTGATGGGTTGGCTCTGGGTGGTTGCGATGGGCGTCGTCGCCGGGGTTTTTGTGTGGGTCTACCGGAGCACCGAGGAGCTGGGCGCGCTGCTGGGCGCGTACATATCGGGCGCGATTGCCGTCATTATCTTGCTCGGACAGATTAATCTGGCCGGCCCGTGGATCGGCGTATTTGTGATGCTCGCCATCGCCGCGCCGTTTTTCTTCGTGTGGTGGCGCGACCGCCAGCAGTGGTGGGCGCTGATCCCGGCCTACGTGATGGTCGCCATCTCCGGCGTGATTCTGCTCAGTGAGACCATCGCCGGCGAACTCATTGGGACTTACGTCTTGTGGGCCATTGCGCTGCCGTTCGGCGTGCTGTTCTTGCTAAAACCCAGGGAGAACTGGTGGGCGCTGATCCCAGGCGGTGTCATGTTCCTGGTCGGGTTGGGGCTGGTTGCCGGCGAAATCCTCACGTCGGGCGCCGGTTTCGCTGTGGTGGTCGCGGTTGCGCTCATCGGCGGCGGCGGGCTGATGCTGTACAACGCGATGAAAAAGTCCGGGTAGCCCGGCGTCACGAGATGTAGAAAGTCACGTGGCAGGCGGCGCGTGCGCCATCGGTCGCTTGGAGCAGCACGGCGTAGGCGATGTTGCGCTGGGTTGGGATATCGAAGCGCGCCAGCACCGGCATGTTTTCGTCGTCGCCGCCCGGCATAACCGGCGCCCGGCGCGGTGAGGTGACCAGGGGATCGGCCTCGATATCCTGGTACAGCGCAATGGTGAACTCGGCTGCGGCGGCGCCGTTGACCTGGAGCGTGCGCGGGACGTTGGCCGCCGGGTCGATCTCCAACACCAGGTAGGTGATGCGCCAACCGGCTTCGCATCCCGACATCTCCGCCAGGTCCTCGATGGTAGGCGGCGGCGCGGGCGGCGGTGTGAGCGCCCACTGCAAGAGCCAAAACAGCCCGACCACGCCGACCACCGACCAGAACGCGAACAACCGCCACTTCCACAGCGTTCGCAACTGCTGCCGGAACCAGGCATCCGAGAAGGGCGGCGCTTCGGCCACCTGGTAGCGCGCCGGGGGGCGGCGGCGAAACGTCGTTGCGTACCCGAAGGCATGATAGGAGCGGCGCAGGTCGTCGTACCAACTGCGCAGCTCCGGGTCGCTGAGCACCCGGTAGGCTTCGGCTAACTCTCTAAAGGCGGCGGTGGCCCACTCGCGGCGGTCGGGGTTGGTATCGGGGTGGATTTCTTTGGCGCGGCGGCGATACGCGCGCTGCAATTCTTCGGGCGTGGCGCTGGCCGGCGCGCCGATCAACTGGTAATAGTCCGCGCCGGGATCGTAGATTATCCGTTCACGATGACGAGGCATAATACAACAATAAAATAAAAAAGCTAATCCGTTGCCGGGTATTTCTGCTCGATTTGCTTGAGTTTTCCGGGGTCTACACCTAACATGAGATGGCCGCAGTCCCGGCACACGATGGCTTCGACTTCGAGTGTATTCTGCCAGAGCCGGACCGCCCAGCGCGCCCGGCGCGGCGTGAGCCTCCTGGGCGCAAATGCCGCCGGCCGGAAGTTTGGGCTATTGGTCAGGATGTAGCCCTTGCCCAAGTTCTTCGAGCCACACCGCGCGCAGCCGGGCGTTTCATGAGATGGGACACCAGGAGCCATAGTCGTTCTCGCTGTTGACATCCGCGCAATCGTGGGATCATTATAATCCCGCCCGGTGCGTGGGACAAGGTGTGCAACTCCAACCGGCTTGGCGCGTATTAGTGGACAGACGGATAATGCAATTGCACTTAAAAATATCGATTATCGGGAGGCTGATGATATGCAAAAAAACCAAATGAGCGGGCGCGTTGTCGCCGGTGTGATCTTAATCGGGTTGGGCGTGCTGTTCCTGCTGGGCACGCTGGGGCTATCGGTCTGGGGGCTGTGGCCGTTCTTCATTATTCTGCCGGGCGCGCTGATGCTTGTTCCCGCGTTGACCGGCGACGGCAAATCGGCGGGCTTGGCCGTGCCCGGCGCGGTCGTGACCGGCACCGGTCTTATCTTGCTCTACCAGAGCATTACCGGCAATTGGGGAAGCTGGCTTTACATCTGGACTCTGTACCCGGCGTTCTTCGGCTTTGGTATGTGGGTCACCGGGCGCAACAGCGGCGATGCCCAGGCGCAGCGGGCCGGCAAAACGGCGATGTTCGTCGGTATCGCCGGGTTTGTGTTGTTCGGGTTGTGCGCCGGCGGGTTCGGCTGGTGGCCGTTGGTTATCATCGGGATCGGTGTATGGATGCTCTTACGGGCGATGGGCGTTAAGCTGCCGGCGATGGGTGAGATCGATTTTTCGGCCTTCTCTGCCGCGCCGCCGCCGGACGCGCCTGAGCCGGCCAGGAGAGCCGGGAAAGCGCCGCACGCGCCTGAACTGCCCGCGCCGCCCGATATGCCTGGCAGCGTGACCGGACAGGCCGAAGAAGATAAGGCCGAGGTGCAGCGTGATCTCAAAGAGAAAGACAGTGATAAGTTTATTGACTGGCTCGCGCAGGCAGATGACGACGACGAATAACCGGCAGTTGTTCTACAGGGTCGCGCTGCACAACGGGGCATGATGATGTCATGCCCCGTTTGCATGCTGGTTCTGGCATCACTCGCGTTTATATCAGCGGTAGAAATGCCGGGAAAGTGTGGTGGTCAACACGATGATTGACACTTGCTTGCCCTCACCCGGCGCTCCGCGCCACCCTCTCCCTCAAGGAGAGGGTATTACCGCCTCAACGACTCACACCAAAACCGGCGCTTTG
>JAFGMM010000273.1 GCA_016927535.1 Anaerolineae bacterium | reverse complement strand
TATTCGCGGTTAAAAACTCTTAGTAATAAAGCTAATATGATATCTACATGCGATTGCCCTAGGGGATATCGCGGATTGGATTCGGCCCCGGCAAAATTGCGGTACAATGTGTGTCTATCGTGTCATGCGGGATCGAGGGGGTAAAATCATGCGGATAGTCGTTGACGCGATGGGCAGCGACGCGCACCCGGCGCCGGAGGTGTCGGGCGCTGTGATGGCGGCGCGCGAGTCCGGCGATACTATCGTCCTGGTGGGCGATGCGGCGCAGGTCGAACCGCTGTTGGCGCAAGAGGATACACGCGGCCTGTCTATCGAGGTGGTGCATACCGGCGAGTTTATCTCGATGGACGACCACCCCGCCGAAGCCGCGCGTACCAAGAAAAACTCGCCGATGCACATCGGTACGGAGATGCTCAGGACGGGCCAGGCCGATGCATTTGTTTCGGCGGGCAACACGGGCGGCACGCTGGCCGTCGCGACTCTGCATACCCTCAAGCGCATCCCCGGTGTGCTGCGCCCCGCGCTGATGATGGTCTTCTATATGCGCCGGCATTACACGGTGCTGTGTGATATCGGCGCCAACACCGACTGTAAGGCGGAGTGGTTGGTGCAGTTTGCGCTGATGTCGCAGATTTACTCGAAGCGGGTCTTGAAGGTGGCGAACCCGCGCGTCGGGCTGCTCGCCAACGGCGAGGAAGATATCAAGGGCAACGATTTGACCCGCCGGGCCGCCGAGTTGATTTGCCAGACCGATTTGAATTTCGTCGGCAACGTCGAGCCGAAAGAGATGCTGCTGATGAACAAAGTAGACGTGATGGTGCACGACGGCTTTTCCGGCAATGTGTTGATTAAAACTTACGGCGCGGTGGCCGAGTTGATGTTTGAGTTGATAAAGGCCGAAGCGGAAGCGTCGCGCCGGATCGGGGCAGGTTTGCTGCTCGCAAAGCCGGGGCTGCGCAGCCTCAAACACCAGATTGACCCGATGGAGTTCGGCGGCGCACTGCTGGCCGGCGTCAACGGCGTCGTGGTGGTCAGCCACGGGCGCAGCAACGCGCTCGGCATCAAAAGCGCCATTCTGCGCCAGGCGCGCGCCGCCGTCGAAGCCGATATGGTTGCTGCGATCCGGGAAGGCGTCGCGCAATATGCTGCGCCTCCCGAATCGGCTGCGGTATAATCGCGCCTTTGTCGAGAAGAGACTTTAGCTAACAAACGGGAGCACCTTATGGAGTTTGCGCACAACGGACGACCGCGCGTCGTTATCACCGGCATGAGCGCCATTACAGCGCTGGGCGAGCTGGCCGAGACCTGGGAAGGGTTGAAGGAGGGTCGTTCCGGCGTCAGCCGCATCGAAAGCTTCAAGTTCCCACCGGGCTTCGAGATCGAAATCGCCGGGGAGATCAAGGACTTCGATCCTCTGAAATATCACGTCAACCGCAAAGAGGCCCGGCGTATGGCGCGCTGCTCGCAGATGACCATCGGCGCGACGCACATGGCGGTCGCGGATGCCGGCTACACGATGGACGAAATCAAAGCGGAAGGCGAGCGGGTGGGTGTGTCGTTCGGCACCAGCATGGGCGGCCACGACGAAGCGCAGCGCTTGCGCCAGGAGTGGATCGAGAAGGGCTATAAGACGCCGAGTCCTTTCGGCCTGGCCGCGAGCCTGCCCAACATGCCGGCGCACTATGCCAGCCGCGAGGCCGGCGCGCTCGGCCCGATATCGGCGGTTTCGGTGGCGTGCGCGACCGCCACCCAGTCAATCGGCGACGCCACGACCTGGATTCGGGAGCGCCGGGCCGATATCGTGCTCAGCGGCGGCGTGGAGGCGCTGGTCGTCGATTATGCCATCGGCGGCTTCGACGCTATGCGCACGCTGGCGCGCGGCTTCAACGACCGGCCCGCCGAAGCCAGCCGCCCCTTCGACGGCGAGCGCTGCGGCTTCGTGTTCAGCGAGGGCGTGTGTATGCTCGTGTTGGAGACGCTGGAGCACGCCGTTGCGCGCGGCGCGCGCATCTATGCCGAGATAATGGGCCATGCCTCGTCTTCGGATGCGTTTCACATCGCCGCGCCGGACGAGGAAGGACGCGGCGCAGTCCGGGCGATGCGCTGGGCGGTCGAGGACGCCGGTTTGAACCTGGACCAGATCGACTATATCAACGCGCACGGTTCATCGACCGTGGCGAACGATAAAATGGAAACGCTGGCAATCAAGACGCTGTTTGGCGAGCGTGCGTACCAAATTCCCATCAGTTCGACTAAAAGCATGCTGGGCCACCTGCTCGGCGCGGGCGGCGCGATTGAGGCAGCGGCGACGGCTCTTTCGCTGTGTGAGCAAGTGCTGCACCCCACCATCAACCAGACCACGCCCGACCCAGACTGTGACCTGGATTATGTCCCCAACGTCGGGCGCGACGCGAAGGTAACCTATGCGCTGTCCAATTCGTTCGGCTTCGGTGGGCAGAACTCCTGCCTGGTGTTGGGACGCTTTACAGGTTGAAATGATTGTGGGTTCCCTGTCCGGCTCCCTTAAAGAAGATAACCACAGAGACACAGAGAGCGTAGAGGTTTTAAGAGGCTCTCTGAGTTCTCTGTGTCTCTGTGGTAAAAAGTCTTTTCGCGGGAGTTTCCCATGTTGCGGCGCAGCACCACAAGAGGATGAAAATACCTCACCCCCTCTTATCCCCCTCTCCATTGAATGGAGAGGGGGAAGACGCGCGAAGCGCGGCGGG
>JAFGMM010000272.1 GCA_016927535.1 Anaerolineae bacterium | reverse complement strand
GGTCAGCGTCGTCTTGCCGTGGTCGATGTGACCGATGGTCCCGACGTTGACGTGCGGCTTGGTGCGCTCGAACTTCTGCTTACCCATTTGCGTGACCTCCTAAAACGAATTTCGTAAAAAAAGCTCTTTTAGCTGAGACCATGGATGACTTTGTTAGCGATGGTCTCCGGCGCTTCCATGTACCGGTCAAATTCCATCGTGAAGGTGCCGCGTCCCTGGGTCATGTTGCGGATGTCGGTTGCGTAGCCGAACATCTCGCCCAGGGGTACGTTGGCATGGATGGTCGAAGTCCCGCCGCCGCGCGGCTCCACGCCGGTAATCTCGGCGCGCCGTGCCGAGAGGTTGCCGATTACGTCGCCTGTGTACTCGTCCGGGCAGACGATATCGACCGACATCACCGGCTCCAGCAGAATCGGTCTGCCCTTGCGCATGCCTTCTTTGAAGGCCAGCGAGCCAGCGATTTTGAACGCTAAATCAGACGAGTCTTCCTCGTGGTATTTGCCGTCGATCAGGGCGGCTTTGATGCCGACCACCGGGTACCCGGCGAGGACGCCGCTGCTCATCGCCTCTTTGATGCCGGCTTCCACGTGCGGGATAAACTCCCTGGGGATGGGACCGCCCCGGGTCTGGTCTTCAAAGACAAAGCCTTCGTATTTTTCCAGCGGCGTCAGTTCAATCTCGACCACGCCGTACTGACCGCGCCCGCCGCGCTGTTGGATGAAGCGCCCTTCGGCAATGACCTTTTGGGTGATCGTCTCGCGGTACGCCACGCGCGGCCGGCCCACCTTGGCGGCGACCCGGTACTCGCGCAGCATGCGGTCTACCAGGATTTCCAGGTGCAGTTCGCCCATGCCGGCGATGAGGGTTTGCCCGGTGTTTTCGTCCACGCGGACGACAAAGGTCGGGTCTTCCTCGGCCAGCTTTTGCAGGGCGAGGCCTATTTTATCTTGATCGGCGGTCGTCTTCGGTTCGATGGCTACCTGGATAACCGGTTCGGGGAACGTGATGCTTTCGAGCAGGATCGGTCGGGTGGCTTCGCTGAGGGTATCGCCGGTAAAGGTGGTCTTAAGCCCCAGGGTCGCGGCGATATCGCCGGCGCCCACGCGGTCGATGTCCTCGCGGCGGTCCGCGTACATACGGACCAGACGCCCCACGCGCTCCTTACGGTCGCGGGTGGTGTTCATGACGCTGCTCCCGGCAGTGATAGCGCCGGAGTAAACCCGGAAGTAAGCCAAGCGGCCCACGTAGGGGTCGGCGACGATCTTGAACACCAGCGCGGCGAGTGGTTCGCCGTCGTCGGCGTGGCGTTCGACCGTTTCGCCGGTGTGCGGATTGGTGCCGGTGACCGGCGGGACATCCAGCGGCGCGGGGAGGTAATCGACCACGGCATCGAGCACAGGCTGTATGCCCCGGTTGCGCAGCGCCGAGCCGCACAATACGGGCTGAACCGCGCCGGCAAGCGTGGCGTTGCGGAGCGCAGCCTGCAACTCTTCGACCGAGATTTCTTCCTCTGATAGGTATTTCTCGGTCAGTTCATCGTCGGTTTCGATAATTTGCTCAAGCAGCCGGTGGTATTCGGCCTCGGCTTTTTCGCGCATATCGTCGGGGATTTCGCCCTCATCGACCGTTTCGCCCATTTCCCCGCTCCAGGTGAGCAGCTTCATCTTGAGCAGGTCGATGACTCCCTTGAAATCCTCGCCTTCGCCCCAGGGGATTTGGATTGGGATGGGGCTGGCCTTGAGCCGGTCCCGGATGGTTTGCACGGAATAGGTGAAGTTAGCGCCGACGCGGTCCATCTTGTTGATGAAACAGATGCGCGGCACGCCGTAGCGGTTGGCCTGGCGCCAGACGGTCTCGGACTGCGGCTCGACCCCTGCCACGCCGTCGAAAACCACGATGCCGCCGTCGAGCACACGCAGCGAGCGCTGCACCTCGGCGGTAAAGTCGATGTGACCGGGCGTGTCGATCAGGTTGATCTGGTGGTCGCGCCACTCGCAGGTGATGGACGCGGCGGTGATGGTAATACCGCGCTCGCGCTCCTGCTCCATCCAATCAGTAACGGTCGTGCCGTCGTGCACCTCGCCGATTTTGTACGTCTTGCCGGTGTAGTACAGGATGCGCTCGGTGGTGGTGGTCTTACCGGCGTCGATATGTGCGATAATGCCGAGGTTGCGCACTTTATCCAGATTGAGGTTACCGTTACTTTTACCGTTCTTAGCCATTGTTTTTAGCGGTTAGCTTTTAGCAGTTAGCGATTAGTGATTAGCGCGTAGCTGTTTGCCAACCTCTCCTTACCAGCGATAATGGGCAAAGGCGCGGTTGGCCTCGGCCATACGGTGGGTATCGTCGCGCTTCTTGACGGCAGCGCCCTGGTTTTGCGCCGCGTCCATGAATTCGGCGGCCAGCTTTTCTTCCATACTCCTGCCGTTGCGAGAGCGGGCGCTTTGCAGCAGCCAGCGCATCCCCAGGGCGCGCGCGCGCCGAGGCGGGACTTCCACCGGGATCTGGTAGGTGGAGCCGCCGACGCGCCGGGGGCGTACTTCGATGGCAGGGGTGACGTTGCGCAAAGCTTCCTCGAAGACTTCGAGGGGGTCGCGCTTGGCGCGTTTCTCGATCAGGGCGAAAGCGTCGTACATGACATGGGTAGCGGTGCTTTTCTTGCCGCCGCGCATCATGCTATTGATGAACTTGGTGACGTTGACGCTGTTGTATTTAATATCCGGTTCGATTTCCCGTGGTTCGGGGCGATATCGTCTGGGCATGGCATTGCTCCGTTCTTAAACTGGGCTAGCGCTTAGGCGCCTTGGTGCCGTACTTGCTGCGACCCTGCGAGCGACCCTGCACACCGTCGGCGTCGAGGGTGCCGCGCACGATGTGGTAGCGCACGCCGGGCAGGTCTTTCACACGACCGCCGCGCACCAGCACCACGCTGTGCTCCTGCAAGGAATGGCCCTCGCCGGGAATGTAGGCGGTGACTTCGATGTTGTTGCTGAGCCGGACGCGCGCGATTTTGCGCAGCGCCGAGTTCGGCTTCTTCGGCGTCATGGTACGAACCTGGGTGCACACCCCACGCTTTTGTGGGGCGCCTTTGGGTTGGCGAGTCCGCTTCTGCGTGTAGGTGTTGTAGGTGTATTGCAGCGCGGGCGCCTTGGTCTTGGACTTCTTGGGCTTGCGCCCTTTTCGGATCAATTGGTTGATGGTTGGCATGGCTTCCCCCATACTACTTCTTTGATTTGGCGCGCGAACGGGCGTTTTGTTTGACGTAACGCCCGCAGTATCCCTTTTCATGCACCAAAGCCATCGTCTACAACAAGCTTGATGGCTTTGGCACGACGCTTCATTTAATTCGGCGCATATTGCCCCGACTTGCGCAGGGTTATACACCGACCAGGTTATAATCGCAGGGGCAATTTTATACCCGGTCGGTGAGCTTGTCAAGCGTTTTCTGAGAAATTCATCATCTGATTTTAAAGTTGCATTAATCTAAAGCGCCGATGATGAAGGCTTGGCGGCGCGCGCGAGACTTGCATTTGAACCTCTGTGCGCTTTGTGTTACACTTCCCCGCCGAATACACACACGCCCGGACTTGAACGGGGTTGCCGGCCGGCGTTCCGGTCGGTTCTGTACAGGGAAGAAGGGCGTGGAGGTTAAAAAACATTTTAAAAGGAGTCTGATAATGCCGGTTCTTAATCTCAAAGAACTTCTGGAAACGGGCGTTCACTTTGGGCACCGCGCGCCGAAGTGGAACCCGAAGATGAAGTCCTACATCTTTACTTCACGCAACGGTATTCACATCATCGACTTGCAGCAAACGGTCGTCGCGGTTGACCGGGCCTATAACTTCATCGTGGATACGGTGGCTGCCGGGAGCAGTGTGCTTTTTGTGGGCACCAAACGCCAGGCGCAGGAGACGATCCAGCGCGAGGCCGAGCGCGCCAGTATGCCGTATGTCAACCAACGCTGGTTGGGCGGCACCTTGACCAACTGGCGCACCATCCGCCAGCGCATCGACGCGCTCAAAAACCTGGAGGCCCGCCGGGACCGGGGCGAGTTCGACTTGTTGACCAAGAAGGAAGCGCTCCAATTGAATCACCAGATCGGGAAACTGCAAGAGCGGTTGGGCGGTATCCGTAACATGGGCGGACTGCCAAAAGCGCTGTTCGTGGTGGATGT
>JAFGMM010000271.1 GCA_016927535.1 Anaerolineae bacterium | reverse complement strand
TATTCGCGGTTAAAAACTCTTAGTAATAAAGCTAATATGATATCTGCATGCGATTGCCCTAGGGACCCCCCTACGGGTAGAGCGAAATCACCCAGTAGTTGTTGAACTCACAGCGCACCTGCGAGCCGGAGTCTTTGAGGGTCGAGACGAAGAACGCGCCTTCGCCGGTAGCCCGGCTGTCGGTGACCGCGCCGACCTGTTCGTAGTTGACGAAGAATTTGAACGTATCGCCGACCGCCGTCACGAGCAGGTCGTTTTGGCCGCCTTCGCTGTCGTCCAACCCCGGCACGCTCCAGGACACAATCGACACCCAGTTTTCGCCCTTGCCCTGCGGGATGAAGCCGAAGTCCAGCCAGCCGGCCCGGCCCAGGTAGACGCCATAGGCGTCGTTGTTACTATCCTGCTTGCGCAAAACCAGCCCGCACGCTTGGGTCGCGCCGCTGCCGCGCCAGACGATGGCGCTGTGAATCACCACGTCGGCGGCGGTGTAGCCCTGGCCCACCGGCAGGAACATGAACGAGCCGCCGGTCCCGCGCGCGCCTTCGAGGACCGCGCCGGTGGGGATGTCGATGCCTTTGCTGCCGTGCCAGTCGGGGATCACGTCCAGGTTCATTAAGTGGTTCCAGGCATCCTCCGGGCCGGCGTCGATCCTGGCCCGGTCCAGGGCGAGCAGCGCGCCGCCCGGCGTGCCGGCGGCCTCCAGGACCGGCCTGGTGGTGAGCTTGAGCGCGTAGGCGCCGGACGAGGTGCCCTGCTCGGCGCCGAAGCGCGAGACGAAGATCAGCACGGTGTCCGCGCCGGGGAGGGTCAGATCGACGACGGCGGAGTTATAGTTGCCGCCCTTCGCGTCGATATCGTCGCTGATGCCCACCGCGTCTAGCTGTGAGGCGACGACCGCGAGGGAGGGATCGAGACCGCCGCCGGTGGATTCGACCCGGACGGTAACGGCCTCGCCGCCGGGCGAACGGTAGCGCCACAGGTCGAAGTAGTTGTCATCGTCGATAGCGCCGGTCACGGTCTGGCCGGCCTCGATGACGTTTTCTTCCTCTTGAGCTTGAGCGCCGGCCCATGCCGGCGCGACCAGCAGCGCCAGCGCGAGCACGGTCCAGGCCAGGCGTCTAAGCGCGGCGTTGGTGTTCATAGCGACCGCTCCTTTCGTGCGATGCACCCGGAGGAAGAGTCAAACCACCAATAGACACAAATGCACACGAATAAAAAACATCTTCTATGTCCTCACTCGTGGCCGTTCGTGATTATTCGTGGTTAAAACCCTCCCTCACAACAGCCCATAGAAATCGTATGTTACAGTACCACAAAGTAAAGTGAAGCGACAACGCGCACCGATCCACATTGGCGCCGCCGCCGGGGAGCGTTAAACTCCCCTTGCGTCGATTCTTGCCTGCGATTTTAACCGATGAACCGACCTGTCCATAATAAGAATAAGGCCCACCGCTACGAACTGGCCGCGCTCACCGCGCTGCTGCTGCTCATCGCCGCCAGCCGCGCCGTCCACTTCGACCGGATTCAGATGCACTGGGACGAAGTGTGGGCTGTCTGGCAAACCTTCGGCACGCCGGGGCAAATCCTGGCGTGGACGCCGTATGACTGGTCGCCGCTGTACTTCCTGAGCCTGGGCGCGTGGAAGGAGCTTGTCGGCATTTATCCTGTGCCGCTGCGCATCCTGTCGTTGTTCGCGTTTATGCTCGGCGCGGCGTGTATGTATCGCCTGGCGCGGCGGCTGTGGGGGGCGCGCGCCGGCGCGCTGGCGACGCTGGTCTATTCGGCGCTGACGTACAGCGTGTCCTTCAGCATCATGGTGCGCGGCTATGCGTTTCTCCTGGCCTTGACGCCGCCGGCGCTGTGGTTCATGGCGCGCTACTTCGACCGGCCCACGTGGAGGCGCGCCGTCCCGCTGGCGGCGAGCATGGCGGCGCTGTTCTACGTGCAGACGACCGGCGTCATCGTGTTCGCCATGATGGGGGTCTACACACTGGCGGTCTACCGGGCGGCGATTATCCGCTGGTGGCGGCCCGGCGTCCTGGCGGCGCTGCTGGCGCTGCCGGAGATCATCAACAAAGCGCGTTTGGCCGGCGACCACCTGGCGGCGATCCACGCGCAGACCTTGCCGCCCTTCTGGGAGACACTCCAGTATCTTTTCACTGCCTACACCGGCGACGCCTACCCGGCGTGGCTGGCGCTGCTGCTGATTGCTTCGGCGGCGCTGTTGTATCGCCGGCGCTTGGCGGGTCGGGTGCTGGCGCTGGCGGCGTGGACGCTGGCCCCGGCGCTGCTGTACGTCTTACAGCCGTACATCGGCATCTTCCGCTACGGCGAGCCGCGCTATATGTGGTGGGCGATTCCGGGCGCGGCGCTGTGGGTGGGCTGGGGATTGTCGCTGCTGCCGCGCCGCACCGGGGCAGTGCTGCCGGCGCTGCTGGTCGTGCTGATGTTTCTTCCCATCCCGTACAACCGGCACCGCGACGCCAGTTTTAAGGTACTGGCGCAGCACTGGCGCGCCGGCGACGTGATCGTGATCGACCCGGCCTGCCAGACCTGCCCCGCGCCGGAGGAGTGGGACTACTTCGCGCGGGTGTATTTCCCCGGCGGCTTGCAGTTCGCCAGTGCGCCGGGCGATTACCGGCGCGTGTGGTATGCCTCGCATGCCGTGCACGAGGATGCGGCGGCTTACGCGGCGGTCAATGCGGGGCGTGTGCCCGCCGTATTCGTCGGCCCGCCGGAGTTCCTGCTCCGGCTCTATGAAGGCCCGCCCGACCCGGCCGGCGTGCCGTTCGAGAACGGGCTGCGCTTCCACGGGCTGGAGGTGCTGGGCGATGCGCCGCCGGGCCGCCCGGTCTTCCATGAAGGCGAGACGGTGCAGGTGCGGCTGTGGTGGTCGGTGGAGGCGGCGATCCTGTATGATTAC
>JAFGMM010000270.1 GCA_016927535.1 Anaerolineae bacterium | reverse complement strand
TTTCCCCCTCGCCCCGGCGTGGGCGAGGGGGCCAGGGGGTGAGGGGAAGAATTGGCATTGTCAATCATCGTCTTGACCAACACAAAAATCTTCAAAAGGAGCCAATAACCAACCATGAGTTTGAGATATCACGAAATCGCCGAGGCGGAACACCGCATCCTAAACCCGTTCACCGAAGCCAAGTTGATGCACCTGGGTGAAATCTGCCGGCTGCGCCCCGGCATGCGCCAGCTCGACCTGGCGTGCGGTCAGGGCGAGATGCTGTGCCGCTGGGCCGAAAAGTACGGCATCACCGGGACCGGCGTGGACATCAGCACGGTGTTCACCGGCATCGCGCGCAAGCGCGCCGAAGAACTGGGCGTCGCCGATAAAGTCGAGTTCGTCTGCACCGACGCCAACGGCTATACCGAGCAGTCGGGCAAATACGACATCGTAAGCTGCATCGGCGCGACCTGGATCGGCGGCGGCACGGTCGGCACCATCGAGCAGATGAAGAAGGCGCTCAAAGACCCGCACGAAGGCTTGCTGCTGGTCGGCGAGGTGTATTGGCGCGAAACCCCGACCGCCGAAGCATGCCGGGTGATGGGCTTCAAGTTGCACGAGCTGGTCGGGCTGGGTGGTATGCCGGGCCGTTTCGCGGAGGCCGGCGCCGAACTAATCGAGATGATTATCGCTGCCGAGGACGACTGGGACCGCTACGAAGCTAAACAGTGGTGGCAAGTCTTCCACTGGCTACGCGCGAACCCGGACGATCCCGACGCGGCGGCGCTCAAAGAGTGGACCGAGAAGGCCCAATACAAATACCTGAACTACGAACGGCGCTACTGTGGGTGGGGTGTGTTCGTGCTGAAAGTCAAGACATAGTGCTATACTCCTTGTAATGGACATTCCTGATCCCCAGAATACCCGCGTCGTCGCGGCGATGAGCGGCGGCGTCGATAGTTCGGTTACGGCGGCGCTGCTGGTCGAACAGGGCCACGATGTCGTCGGTGTGATGGCACGGCTCTGGACCGAAGACGATGACCGCGGCGACGGGGCGAATCGCTGCTGCACGCCCGAACAGATGGCCGACGCGCGCCGCGTGGCGGCCATCCTCGATATCCCCTTCCACGCGGTAGACCTCCGCGCGCCGTTCAAAGCGCAGGTGGTCGATCCGTTCATCGACGCCTATGTAAACGGTCTCACGCCCAACCCGTGCCTCAACTGCAACCGGCATATTCGCTTTGGGCGGCTGCTGGCGATGGCGATGGACATGGGCGCCAGTCACCTGGCGACCGGGCACTACGCGCGCATCCGGCAGGCCGGCGGCGCGTACCAACTGCTCAAAGGCGTTGACCCAAACAAAGATCAAAGCTACGTGCTCAGCGTGCTGACCCAGGCGCAGTTAGCGCGGGTGCTGTTCCCGCTTGGCGGCTACACGAAGGGTGAGATACGCACATTGGCGGCGCAGTTCGGGCTGCCGGTCGCAAGCAAACCCGACAGCCAGGACCTCTGCTTCGTCGCGGCGGGCGATTACCGCGACTTCTTAAGACGCCAGGTCCCCGGCGCGATGCGTCCCGGCCCGATCATCACCCGGCAGGGCGAGCGCCTGGGCGCCCATACCGGCCTGCCGAACTACACCATCGGGCAGCGCAAAGGGTTAGGCATCAGCTACCCCGAACCGCTCTACGTCCTCGGTTTCGACCCGCCCAATAATGCGCTCATCGTGGGCGCGCGCGCCGAACTGGGCCGCGACCGCCTCACCGCGCACGACGTGAACTGGATCAGTGGGCAGCCGCCGGCAGAGCCGGTCCGCGCCGAGATAAAGATACGTTACCGGGCACACCCGGTCCCTGCCGTGGTCGCGCCGGACGGCCCGGATACTGCCAGCGTGCAGTTCGACGAACCGCTGCGCGATATCACGCCGGGGCAGGGCGCGGTGTTTTACCAGGGTGAGGTATGCCTGGGCGGTGGGATCATCGCGCCGGGCGGCTAAAAACGCTTCTCCGAATGCGCGCCGGTGTGTTATACTGGGGCTGCGCCAAGCTGTATTGATGAAAACAACCTTACATACAGGTGAGAGAGGAGGAAGCGATGGCAGTAACCCCATCCGAAATGCCTTACCCGCAAGGCGCCCAGGCAAAGCTCGTGCGGTTCCCGGTCGTGCTGTATCGTATGGGCCTTGGCCCGATTCTGGGGAGGCGCATCGCCATCCTGACGACGCGCGGTCGTAGGACCGGCTTGCTGCGCTACAGCCCCATCGGATACATGCGCGACGGCGACTTGTTCTATGCCGTCTCCGCCTGGGGTGAGCGCTCCGACTGGTATAAGAATCTGCAAGCCAACCCCAGCGCCACGCTCCAGATCGGCAACTGGCGCTTTGCGGTCAAAGCCGAGATGCTGGAGACGCCGGAAGAGATCAAAGCGATGCTGGAAGCGGCCAAGAGCGGGGGGAACGAAGAGTTTGCGCAGTCGGTGGAGCACAGGTCGGGCGGCAACTTCGACATGCTGCGGGCGGTTCGCCTTACGCCTACCGGCTACCCGCCCGAAGGTGAAATTCCACAAGACTTAATGTGGGTATGGTGGGCTTTAGGCGGCTTGTTCGCGCTCTCGCTGCTGCGCGGGCTTATCGGCGGCAAAAAGAAGCCCGGCGCCGAAAAGAAAGCAGATAAAGATAAAGGCAAGGATAAGGACAAAGATAAGGGCGAGAAGCCCCTCAAGCCCGAACCGGTGAAGCTCAAAGTAGAGAAAAAAGCAAAGCAGGAAGCGCCGGCGAAGAAAGAAGATAAAGCCGGCGGTCTGAAGCTGATCCTGAAACTGGTCCGGGTTGCGCCAGTGCTGCTGATGATTTACCGTAAGATTTCGAGCGCACAGGAAGGCGAGGGGAAAGGCATGGCGCCGAAAGATTGGATGGAAGTCGCGCCGATGCTCATCTCGGCGCTGCGCAGCTTCGCAAGCTAGCCAGGTACCAACGCAACGCCCCGGACATCCGGGGCGTATGCTTTCGCCCGGCTAACCCAGCCCGATCCACGCCGGGAACAGCAGCAGCACCAGCAGGTCTTTAAAGAACAGCATCACCACGGCGCCGAAGACGACATAAGGGCCATAGGGCAGCGCGGTAAACAGGGCATATCCATCTGACGAGAACATGCGGCTGACCATCCATATGACGCCGCCCACCGCCCCCGCGAACACCGTGATAAAGATCGCAAAGAGCATCGCCCGCCAGCCCAGGATCGAGCCGCATACCAGCGCCAGCAGCACGTCGCCAAAGCCAAACGCGACCTCCAGTTCTTCGGGGTCAGCGCCGCCGGCGCGCGCCTTGTTGAAAATCACGCCGCCGTACCAGAACAGCCAGAAAACGCCGAAACCCGCCGCCCCGCCGATCAGCCCATCGAGCAGAGTCGGCGCGCCGCCGGCCGTGAAGGTGACGTCGGTGGGAACGCCGGTGCTGGCCGGCGTGTAGACGAGCGCCACCGCCGGGTTGGGCACAAAGGCCGCGTCGATGAGCGCGACCACCACCGCCGGGATGATGGTGACGAACAAAATCAGACGATGCTCTATGTCGATCACGGTGATGAGCATGAACCAGAAAGCGTAGAACAGGTAAAAGAGCAGCTGCGCGCCGAACGGATAATACAAGACCAGCGCCGCAAAGCTCGCCGCCAGCGCCACCTCTACAGCCGGGTAGCGCCAGCTCAGGCGCGTGCCGTCGGGTGCGGCGCGCTTGCCCGATAAAAACGCCAGCACACCCAGCCACGGACGCGGCGAACCGCCGGGATAGTGCGGCGCGCGTATGTGTATCCCTTCTTCGTCATCCGGCAAATCGTCCGCCAAGATATTGACGATGCCGCCGGCTAACAACCCTGCAATCGCGGCAACGATAACTTGTACAAACTCCATCCAATCAACCTTTCACAACGCACCAAGACAACCATCAACATCAGCGCGGAACCGGCGTCACAATCGGCGAAGGGCCGGGCGGGGCCGGGAGCAACGCCACGGCCAACGCCATCACCAACACCATCACGATGAGAATCGCCAGGAATACCGCCGCCGGACGGCGGCTTACTACACTGTGCATCGCACCTCCCGGTTGGATGAGCAAACCATCGCTGCATTATACCATGTCTGGCGAATCGAGACTCGCCGCGCCGGAGGCCCTAAAAAGTGATCCGTCAAAAAGTGGGGGGATGTGGTCCGAGCGCTTGACAATCCAACGAATATCGCATAATATATACCAGGAAGATGGGCTATTCGTATTGATAATCGTCTTAGTTTATGAATAGCGCAGCACAATGTCATACTTTCCGATCCTTAAGCGGTGGGGCCGGCTGGACTCGCGGTCGTGTCTCATCGTATAATGAGGTTAAGGTCGCCAAAGGAATAAAGGAGTCAGGATATGGAAATCACCGAATTCTTTGGCAATACACTGAACTGCATCTATGGCCTGCTGCTGGGCGCCGGGTTCATCTACTCGCTGCTTTTATTGTTTGGCAGCGACCTGCTCGGCGATATCGGCATCGACCTGGATTTGGACCTCGACCATGACATCGACCTGGACCTAGACGGAGACGGCGGTCACGAAGCGATGGGCATTAGTACAATAGCTATCGCCAGTGGCGTCACCACGGCCGGCGCGGTCGGAATCATCATCCGCGCGCTGGGCCTGGCCGAAGCGACCAGCCTGGTCGCAGCGATCTTGGCCGGGTTGATCGTCGGCGGGCTGGCGCAGGTATTCTTCATCTATATCCTGAAACCCACCACCAACACGAGCTACAGCACCGACAAGCTGATCGGCAGTTCCGCCGAAGTCATCACGCCGATTCCCGAAGGCAGCGTCGGGCAAATCGCGGTCGTCGCCAGCGGCTCGCGTGTGACGCTGGGCGCGCGCACCACCGACGGCTCGTCGATTGGACGCGGCATGACGGTAAGGATTCACAAGGTTATGGGCGGGGTCGCCTACGTGTACCCCGAAGCCGGGCATCCGTGGGCGTAGTGTAAGAACCATGCCAAGCTCAACCTTACTGGTCATAATCATCGGGGTCTACTTTCTCCTCATGATCCTGTTCCTGATCGTGTATGGGAGCCGCATCAGAACGGCGCCGCCCAACCAGGTCATGGTCATCTCAGGACGCAAACATATCGTGCAAGACCCTGAAACAAACGAAGTGCACACGGTTGGCTACCGGCTGGTGCGCGGGGGACGGGCGTTTGTCTGGCCCTTGCTTGAAAGCGTCGAAACAATTTCGTTGGAACTGGTCCCGGTCGATGTGGAAGTCAAAGATATGCTCACCGACGACATGACGCCGGTGAGCCTCTCAGGGACGGCACAGGTTAAGGTGCGTAGCGACTTTGCCGGCCTTTCAATTGCAGTGGAAAATCTGCTCTCCAAGAGCCGGGCAGAAATTGCCGACATCGCGCGTGATCTTTCGATCAAACATATCTACGCTGTCGCCGGCAAGTGGTCGGCGGCGGCACTTCAGAAAGATCGCACCGGCTTCGCGCAGAGCGTGCAGCATGCCGCCGCCCTTGATCTGGCGAGTATAGGTCTGCAAATTGACAGTTTTGTCATCAAAGAATTAGCTTGATACCCATCAGTAGAAACGCAAAAAGGAGTAGATAATGTCACCCATCATCCCGGTCGTTGTCGTAGCTTTCCTTTTCGTGATCCTGGTTTGCTTCGCCGTTTACGCGAGCCGGGTTCACAAAGTACCCCCGAACCAGGTGCTCATCATCTCCGGGCGCAAGCACCGAATCGCTGATCCGAGGACCGGCGAACAGGAGGAGGTCGGATACCGGTTGGTGCAGGGCGGGCGCTCGTTCATCTGGCCGGTCCTGGAGCGCGCCGACACCCTCTCGCTGGAACTGATGACGATTGAGGTCGGCATCCAGGATGTGTACACCAGCCAGGGCGTGCCGGTCTCGCTGGACGGCGTGGCGCAGATCAAAATCGCCGGCGACGAGACCTCTATCCGCACCGCCGCCGAGCGCTTCCTCTCTAAGAGCCGCCTGGAGATGGTCGAAGTGGCGCACGAAACCCTCGCCGGCCACCTGCGCGCCATCGTCGGCGCACTGACGGTCGAGGAGATTTACCGCGACCGCGACGCCTTCGCCAGCCGCGTGCAGGAAGTATCAGCCGGCGACCTGATGAACATGGGCATGAGCGTTGACAGCTTCGTGATTAAGGACATTCAGGACGGCTGGGGCTACCTGGAAGCGTTGGGCCGCCCGCGCACCGCCGAGGTCAAGCGCGACGCCGTGACCGCCGAGAACGCCGCCAAAGCCAGAGAGGCCGAATCGGCGCGCGACCGGCAACTGCTCGAAGCTGAATACGCGGAGGAGGTCAACCGCCGCAAGGCTGAGGCCGACCTGGCGTACACGCTGCAACAGAGCATCACCAACCAGAAGGTGAAAGCCGAACAGGTCCAGATCGAAATCGTCGAGAAGCAGAAGCAGATCGAGGTGCAGCAGCAAGAAGCGCTCCGCCGCGAGCGCGAACTTGAGGCCACCGTCCGCAAGCCCGCCGAGGCCGAGCAGTACCGCATCAAGACGCTGGCCGAAGCGCAGCGCTTCCAGACCGAGACCGAGGCCACCGGCGAGGCCGAAGCGATCCGGCAGCGCGGCCAGGCGCAAGCCGACGCCGTAAAAGCCCAGGGTATCGCCGAAGCCGAGGTCATCCGCGCCAAAGGTATCGCCGAAGCCAACGCAATGGAAAAGAAAGCGCAGGCCTGGCACCAGTACAACCAGGCCGCCATCATCCAGCAGATCATCGAGGCGCTGCCCGAAGTCGCCAGGGCGGTCTCGGAGCCGCTCGCCCAGACCGACCGCATCGTGGTCATCTCCAGCGGCGACGGCAACGGCGCCGGCGCCGGCGCGTCGAAAGTGACCGCCGATATCACCAACATCATCGCGCAGGTGCCCGCCGCCGTCGAAGCGCTGACCGGCGTTGACTTGGTAAAGGCCATCGGCCAGCTTCCGGGCATGACAACCAACAGCGATAAAGAAAAAGGCGAAGAAAAAGGCGAAAAGGGCTAAACAGGGCAGGTTTGAAACCCGCCCCATATGCATCAACTTAAGCGCCTGCTCCCCCTCACCCCCGTCCCCTCTCCCTCAAGGGGCGAGGGGAGTCA